>JBKJMH010000243.1:0-8766 GCA_046596625.1 Vicinamibacterales bacterium
CGACGACCTGCAGCAGAAGGTTGAAGAGATCCTCGGCGCGCTCTCGCGCACGGCCACCGAACTGCGCACCGACAAGGCCGATCGCGCGACGATTGCCGCGTTGCTGACCGAGGTCGCCATGCGCCTCACCGATGACTTCCGCATCCCCGGCGCCGAGGACGTCGGGAATGGCTGAGACCGCCCTCGGCCGGGACGAGGTTCCCGGCCCGGCCGCCGGTCAGCCGGCATCACCTGAGGCGCGGGACCCAGCCACCGAGCAGTTTTCCGAACTGCGCTCGCTGCTCGTCGGACCCGAGCGCAACGACCTGCGCGCGCTCGCGGCGCACGTGCACGATGACGCCGCACGCATGCGCGACGTGAGCCGCGTGCTGCCGGAAGCGCTGTCGCTGCGGGCGCTCGATCCCCAGTTGGCCGCCGCGCTCGCGCCTTCGGTCGAGCACGCCATCACCGCGTCCGTGCGTCGCGATCCGCATCCGCTGGCCGACGCGCTGTTCCCGGTGATGGGCCCGGCCATCCGCCGCGCGATCGAGCACATGTTCGGCTCGATGATGGAGTCGTTCAGCCGCACCGTCGAGCAGAGCGTCTCATGGCGCGCCGTGCAGTGGCGGCTGACCGCGTGGCGTACCGGCCGGCCGTTTGCCGAAATCGTGCTGCTCAACACGCTGCAGTACCGCGTCGAGCAGGTGTTCCTGATTCACGCCGAGACCGGGCTGATGCTGCAGCACGTGTCGGCCAGCGGCGGCGAGTCGCAGGATGCCGACCAGGTGTCCGCCATGCTGACGGCCATCCGCGACTTCGTGCACGACTCGTTCAAGGTCAACAGCCGCGACGGGCTCGATGCATTCCGTGTTGGCAACCTGTCGGTCAGCGTCGAACCCGGCCCGTACGCAGTCCTGGCGGGTGTGGCTCGTGGCACACCGCCACCCGACCTCGGCGTGACCTTCCGCAGGGCGATCGAGTCGATTCACCTGCTGCTCGGGCAGGAGCTGAAGGACTTCCAGGGTGATGCCGCGGTGTTCGAGCGGGCCAGGCCGGCGCTCGAGTCGTGCCTGGTCACGCAGTTGCGCCACACGTCCGCCACGCATTACCGCCGATGGCTGGCATTGTCGGCACTGGTGCTGCTCGGCCTCGGCGTCTGGGCGTTCACCATCGTGCGCGCACGCCAGCGATGGGAGGGCTACCTCGATCGTCTCTCTACGCAACCAGGCATCGTCGTCACCTCGAGCGGGCGCCGCGCCGGCCGTTTCGTCGTTGCCGGTCTCCGCGATCCGTCTGCCGCGGATCCCGCGTCGCTGCTCGGGCCGTCCGGGGTCGATCCGGCGACGGTGGACGCACGCTGGCAACCGTACGATGCCATCGAGTCGCAGTTCGTGGTGGCGCGCGCCGCAGCACTGCTCCGGCCACCGGCCGGCGTCGCCCTGGAGTATCGTGACGGTGTGTTGCGCGCCAGCGGTCCCGCCTCGGAGCGCTGGCTGATCGACAGCGAACGTCTCGCACCGGCGCTCGCCGGTGTGCGGCGGTTCGAGTACGCAGGCGCCTCGGCGCAGGCGCAACTGACCCGTCGGATCGAAGCGGTCAGCATTCTGTTCGCTAAAGGGCAGGCGGAGCTGAGGGCCGAGCAGCTGGAGGCGATGGCAGCAGCGACCGCCCTGCTGACGCAGCTGAATGAGGCCGTGCATGTCGGCGGCCGAATCGCCGTCGTGGATGTGGTCGGGCACACCGACAGCGACGGCTCAGAACTGTCGAACGGGCCGCTGAGCCAGGCGCGCGCCGACACGGTGCGTCGGGCCCTTGCCGCTGCAGCCCTCGATGCGATCTCGTTCTCGTCGCGCGGCGTGGGCATCGACGATCCGGCGACCACCGGCACGACCGAAGCGGAGAAGATCCTGAACCGGCGCGTTTCGCTGCGCGTGCGGTTGACCGACCAGGCGAACGCCGGGAGCCGGCCATGATTCAGAAGAAGATCTGTCTGCTGGGAGGCTTCGGCGTCGGCAAGACCAGCCTCGTCTCCCGTTACGTCCACAGCATCTTCTCCGACAAGTACCTCACGACAGTCGGCGTGAAGATCGACAAGAAGAGCGTGCAGGTGGACGGCACCGACGTCGAGCTGATGATCTGGGACATCTACGGTCAGGACGATTATCAGAAGGTCCGCATGTCGTATCTGCGCGGCGCCGCCGGGTATCTGCTCATCGCCGACGGCACGCGCCGCTCGACGCTCGACACCGCGCTGGCACTGCACGACGCCGCGCAGGCGACGGTGCCGAATGCGTCGTTCACGCTCGTCGTCAACAAGGCCGACCTCGCCAGTCAGTGGGAGATTGCCGATGACCTGCTCGACGCGCTGGTGACCCGCGGCTGGCGCGTCATCAAGACCAGTGCGAAGACCGGCGCCGACGTGGACGATGCGTTCGTGACACTGGCGCGGGCGATGATCCAGGCGTGAAGGAAGGCTGCCCATGAGCACATCACCACTCGAAACGCTTCTGCCCCTGCTCGACACCGCGGCGTTTGTCCGCGCGGCCGACGGTTCGTTCAGCCCCATGGCGCCGGCACCCGCCTGGTTCCAGCAGCTCACCGCCGAACCCACGTTCCCGTTCCTCGGACACATCCTCGAGGAAGCGACGGCGTTCTGGCAGCGCGGCACGGCGGGCACTGTCGAGTGGGGACCGTGTGCGGAAGTCGATGATGACGGGCGCGAATATCACTACCTGGTGACCGCGATCGCCGCCGGCACGTCGCACTATCTCGTCTTTCAGCAGGACAAGGGCGCCGAACGGTTGCGCGAGGTGCTCCAGAAGATCCGGAGCCAGGCGTTGACCGCCGAACAGGACGGGATTGCCTACGACGCCGTGGTCTCCGAGATGCTCCGGACCAACACCGCCGTGAAGGCCCTGCTCAAACAGCTCCTTCTTTCCGGCCTGAACCCGACGCAGCTCGAGCTGATGAACCAGCTGGCAAACAGGAGCGTGGCGCTGATGGCCGGTGCCAGCGATCTCATTCGCGCCACCGCCATCCCGCGCGTCTGACCGCCACGCGCGACTGGCCGCTCTCCCCTGTCGGCACGGCACTGCCATGACCAGCCCTCGTTTCGAAAAGGACCGCGACGCGGCCAGCTACGACGCCTTCACCGCAGATTACGAGCGCTACATGGCCAGGCTGGCCCAACCTCTCGCCGAACATATCTGCGCGCTCGCCCAGGTGCAGGCGGGCGAACGGGTGCTCGACATTGGCTGCGGCAGCGGGTTGGCCACGCGCGCGGCCGCCCAGCGCATCGGCCCCGACGGCTATGCGCTCGGGGTTGATCTCTCCGCCGGCATGGTGGCGCTGGCGCACTCCATCCGCAGATCACCGGCGCTCGAATATGCCCGCATGGACGCCGAAGCCCTGGAGTTGCCGGCGGCAGCATTCGACAAGGTCGTGTCGCTCAACGCCGTCCTGCACTTCCCCGATATCGACAGGGCGATGCGCGAGATGTTTCGCGTGCTCAAACCCGGCGGGCGGGTGGCGGTCTCGTTTGGCAGTGGACGGCCGCTCACCGGGTGGGGAGTCGTTCCCTATGCGGGGCAACGGGCCTGGCGGGTGCTGACCAGCCTGTGGCGGCCCTATATGCGCGCGCCACACGACCTGAGCCGCCTCGTCCGAGCCGAGGTGCCGGAGGTAGACGATGCGATCTTGACCAGCTGGTCGACGCACCGCGCGCCAGTCAGGTTGCAGGCCGCGATGCGGGCGGCGGGTTTCGAGACGCTGCACAGTGGCTGGCAAGGCCGCGACATCCGCTTCACCTCGGCTCAAGAGTTCTGGGACGCGCAAGCCGCCATCGTCACTGTGGTGCGTAAACGGCTGGCCACCGCCCCGCCCGCCATTGTCGCCGCCATCCAGCGCCGTTTCATCGCCCAGGCCGAGCACGTGCTGCAACGCCGCGGGGAGTTGCTCTATCACTACGGCGCATTCTTCGTCTGGGGTAGAAAGCCGTAGCGAGCCGTACCGTTCACCGATCCAATCCAAAACCGTGGCTCCGCCGTAATGAGGGCACAGGGAGGATTTTTTTGATGAACGACTCAACGCGAAGAATCGGAATGGCGGTGCTGACGGCATCGCTCATCGGCGTCGGACTCCAGGCATCCAGCCACCGCGAGGCGCCAGGCATCACCAAGACGCCAAAGCTCGACGGCAGCGACTTCTACATGTTCAGCAGCTACGAACCCGGACGGACCAACTTCGTCACGCTGCTCGCCAACTACCTTCCACTGCAGGACGCCTACGGCGGTCCCAACTTCTTCATGCTCGACCCGGACGCCGTCTACGAAATTCACCTCGACAATGACGGCGACGCGCGGGAAGACCTCACCTTCCAGTTCCGCTTCAAGAACACACCAAAAGACAAAACCCTGAACATCGGCGGGAAGGACGTCGCGGTTCCGCTCGTGAACATCGGTCCGATCGGTCCTGGCGCCGCTGATACGTCGGCTCTGAACGTGATCGAGAGCTACACCGTGACGATGATCAAGGGCGATCGCCGGACGGGTCAGCGTCAGGTCATCACCAACGCCGCCACGGGCGGGGTCACCTTCCTCAAGCCGGCCGATCGCATTGGTGACAAGTCGTTCATGGGCCCCTACAGCGAATACGCCGACAAGCACATCTACCCGGTGAGCATCCCCGGGTGCGCGGCTGGCGGCAAGGTCTTCGTCGGACAGCGTCGCGAGGGGTTCGTGGTGAACCTCGCCGAGACGTTCGACCTCGTCAACGACAACCCGCTCGGCGCACGCGACTCGCGCATCAACAACCTGGCGGACAAGAACGTCACCACGCTGGCGCTCGACCTGCCCGCTGGTTGCCTCACGCGTCCCGGCCAGCCGATCCTCGGCGGATGGACGACGACCAGCGCGATGAAGGATGCCGACAAGGGTGATGATCGCGATCTGAACGACGGGAACGGCGAGGGTCGTCTCCGTCACCTGAAGCAGGTGTCGCGCCTTGGCAACCCGCTCGTCAACGAAGTGGTCATCGGGTTGAAGGACAAGGACACGTTCAACGCGAGCGAGCCGAAAGACGACGCGCAGTTTGCAACCTACGTGACCAACCCGACGCTGCCGGCACTGCTGAACGCGCTGTTCGGCGTCACGCCACCGACCACGCCGCGCAACGACCTCGTCGCGGTGTTCCTGACTGGGGTCTCTGGCCTCAACATGCCGCCGCAGGTGAAGCCGGCTGAGATGCTCCGGCTGAACACGAGCATCGAACCGAAGGCGCCCGCCGCACAGAACTCACTGGGTGTGCTCGGTGGCGACCTCGCCGGTTTCCCCAACGGCCGACGGCCGGGTGACGATGTCGTCGACATCGCGCTTCGCGCCGAGATGGGTGTGCTGCTTTCCGCCGCACAGGCACCGTCCGGAAACCTGCCGTACACGGATGGAGCACTCGTCAACGCCACCATCGGCTACACCATGGACGGTCTGACGACGTCCGACGTGGCGTTCCAGTTGTTCCGCCCGTCGTTCCCCTACCTGCAGACCCCTGTTTCGGGTTCGCCGGCGCCGACACACCCGTAACGTCCTGCCTCGAGGAACGGAGTCGTCATCATGAAGCTGTTGCTGTTGGGTGTTCGTCGCGGGCGTGCCGCAGTTGTCGTGGCCGCCTGCCTGGCCGGGATGACCGCGCGGAGCGCCGCGCACGATTTCTGGATCGACCCGTCGGCATTCCATCCAAGGCCAGGGTCGCTCGTCGGCCTGCGCCTGCTGGTCGGACAGGACATGATTGGCGACCCCGTTCCCCGGGAACCCGCTTCGATCGAGCGGTTCGTCGTCGCCCAGGGTGCCGGTCAGAAGCCGGTGCCAGGGCGTGACGGCGGCGACCCGGCCGGCATCCTGAAGGTTGATGGACCCGGCCTGCTCGTGGTCGGATACCAGAGTCTGCCCCGGGCCATCGAACTTCCACCCGGCAAGTTCGAGCAGTACCTCGGTGAAGAGGGACTCGACGAGATTCGCCACGTCATCGCCGATCCGTCGAAGCAGCGCACGATCGCCCGCGAACTGTTCGTGCGCTGCGCCAAGACCTTGCTCGCCAGCGGCGACACCTCGGCGTCGCAGTCCGACAGTCGGCTCGGCCTGACGCTGGAGCTGCTGGCTGAGCGCAATCCGTACGCGGCGAAGGCGGGCGAGCGCCTGCCGTTTGTCCTGACCTACGAGGGGAAGGTGAAGCCCGGTGCACTCGTGATTGCGGTGAGCGCCAGGAACCCGTCACAGCGGCTGTCATCACGGACCGACAAGGCAGGCCGCGTCACCTTCGTCTTTCCGCACGGCGGCACATGGCTGGTGAAGGCGGTCCATATGACCGCGGCGCCGGCGGCCAGCGGTGCAGACTGGCACAGCTTCTGGGCATCGACGTCGTTCGACCTGTCCGAGTCCCATGGGCGCTCATAGGTCGCGGGCGTTGGCCGTGGTTCGCGGACGGCTGTGCAGCGCGATGCTGCTCGGCCTGCTGTTGATCGTGGCGCCGCACGCGGCCGCGCACGAGCTCGGCACGTCGCACGTGGTCATCACACTCACCGGCGACGGTGGATACGTTGTGGACGTCGCGACCGACGCCGCCGCGCTCCTGGCGCGGCTCGAGACGTCGAGTGGACAGGTTCGAACGGGGAGCGTCGCGCGCGACGAGTATCCGTCGCGGATTGCGGCGCTCGCGCCGACGTTCCTCGCCCACGCCGGCCTGCGCTTCGATGGCTCGCTGGCCCGGCCCACGTTCGACGCGGTGCGCAGCGAGGCAGACACGGACGCCGAGAGTGCCCTGCGCCCACCCACCGTGGTGGTGCGACTCCGCGGCCAGGTGCCGGCGGGCGCACAGCACGTCAGCTGGAGCTACGACCTGACGTCGGCGTCATATGCCGTCACGTTCGCGCCGGCGGGTGGCGCACCGGAACGAGTCGAGTGGTTGGAGGGCGGCCAGGCCGGGCAGCCGTTTCCGCTCGTCGACAACCGCGGCACTCCGACCAGGGCCAGCGTCGCGCTGACTTACCTCCGCCTCGGCTTCACACACATCCTGCCAAAAGGGCTCGACCACATCCTGTTCGTGCTCGGCATCTTCCTGTTCGGGCGAGGGCTGCGTCCGATTCTCTGGCAGGTGAGCGCCTTCACCGTTGCGCACTCGATCACGCTCGGTCTGGCGCTGTACGGCGTCGTCTCGCTGCCGGCCTCCATCGTCGAGCCGCTGATCGCGGTGTCGATCGTCTATGTCGCGGTCGAGAACCTGGTCGCGTCGGAGCTGCGACCGTGGCGCGTGGCGCTCGTCTTCGGGTTTGGCCTGCTGCACGGTTTGGGATTTGCGGGCGTGCTGCGTGAACTGGCCCTACCCAGGTCGGAATTTCTCACCGGCCTGATCGCCTTCAACATCGGCGTCGAGGCTGGTCAGCTCACCGTGATTGCCGCAGCGTCGCTGCTCGTCGCGTACTGGGCGACTCGCCCGGCGCGCTATCGCCGCGACGTCGTGCTGCCGGCGTCGTCCGCCATCGCCCTGGTCGGCGTCTGGTGGACCGTCACCCGCATCTTCGTGCAGTAGCCCTGGCGGTCATCCAATCCGGATGAGGGTGGCGTGCGTAGACCAGATGAAGGGGCGCGCGACATGCCTCAGGAGGATTGAATGACACGACGAATGATTGGTGCACTCACGCTCGCGCTGGCGCTTGGCTTCACGGGCGTCCAGGCGAAGGACAAGACGGTGATGGTTGGTGGCGCGGCGATGTATCCATCGAAGAACATCATCGAAAACGCCGTGAATTCCAAGGATCACACGACGCTGGTCGCCGCGGTGAAAGCGGCCGGGCTCGTCGAGACACTCCAGGGGAAGGGACCGTTCACGGTCTTCGCACCCACGAATGCCGCCTTCGACAAGCTGCCGGCGGGCACGGTGACGATGCTTCTGGAGCCGGAACACAAGGCGATGCTCAGCGGCGTGCTCACCTATCACGTGGTGGCCGGCGCGCACGACGCGAAGGCGCTGATGGCGCTGGCGAAGAAGGGCGGCGGCACCGCCGAGCTGACGACCGTCGCCGGCGGCAAGCTGTGGGTCATGATGCACGACAAGATGTTGATGCTGAAGGACGAGAAGGGTGGGATGGCCTCGGTGTCGACCGCCGACGTCTACCAGTCCAACGGCGTCATCCACGTGATCGACACCGTACTGATGCCGAAGTAACACGCGTGGGTTGCGGGGTGTCGCGACACGCACGAGCGTGGCGCGACGCTCCGGCGTCTTACTGCACAGGACCAAGGTTCTCGCCCGGGAGCGCCGGTCGTTTCGGGAACCGCGCGACGATGTCCACGGGCCTGTTGCCTGGGCGCGGCAGTGCGAATGCCACCAGCGTCTGATGGAAGGCGAAGTTCTCATTGGTCGAGCGTCGCCGTGCGTTGCCGGGGCCGCCCGCGGCAATCACCACATACTGGCGACCGTCCTTGCCAATGTAGGTCATCGGGCCGGCGTTCGACGATGTGCTCATCTTCGTCTGCCAGAGCAGCTTGCCCGTCCGGGTGTCGTAGGCGTGGAACCGCTCGTCGGTAGCGGCACCAATGAACACCACGCCGCCCTGCGTGACCAGCGACGGCCCGATGTTGGTGGCTCCGCTCTGCTTGCCGTTCTCGCCATACTCGTCTTCGAGCGTGCCGAGCGGAACCGTCCACACGACCGCACCCGTGGCGATGTTCACCGCCACCAGCTCGCCCATGCGCCCGCCGCTGCACGGCCGACCGTTGCTGTCGGAGAATCGAACGT
>JBKJMH010000051.1:0-2681 GCA_046596625.1 Vicinamibacterales bacterium
TGAAATCCAACAGGTGCTGAAGGCGCCGAGCCACGCGGCCTACAAGATGCCGCGCCTGACCTGGCACCTGGGTACCTGGATTCGCGGCACCGACTGGTACCCCGACTTCCAGACACGCCTCTACAACCGCAAGACAGGACGCTGGACCGGCCAGTATGTGCACGAAGGCGTGGCGGTGGCCGGCACGCTCGCCCGCCTCACCGGCGACCTCGAGCACTTCGCGTATCGCGACCTCTCCGATCACCTCGAGACGATCGATCGCTACACCACCGCCGCCGCGCGCCAGATGTACGAGGCGGGCCGCCGCGCCTCGCTGTCCGACCTCGTTTTCCACGGTCCGTTCGCTTTTCTCCGGAACTATCTCGCCAAAGGCGGCTTCCGGCTGGGCCGCGTCGGGCTCATCGTCTCGACGATGAACGCGTATTACGTGTTCCTGAAGTTCGCGAAGCTCTGGCAATTGCAGGCGTCGACGGCGGCTCGCCCCGGCGACTGCCCGCCGCCGGTATGATCGGACAGAGTCCGACGTGTTCTCCCTTCACATCGACACCGCGCGCACCTGGCGAGGCGGCCAGAACCAGGTTCTGCTGACGGTCACCGGGCTGCGCGCCATCGGGCAGCGCGCCGCGCTGGTGGCACACCCCGACGGCGAACTGCTCAAGCGCGCCGCCGAAGGTCTCGACCTCATCCCCCTGGCGCCGCGTTCCGAAGCGGACCTGTCGGCCGCCTGGCGGCTCGCGCGGGTGATTCGGCACTTCAATCCGGACATCATCCAGGCGCACGACCCGCACGGCGTGGCCATGGCCGGCCTGGCGCTGCAGCTCGGCGCCGCCACGCGCTGGCGAGAAGGGCGCCGCGCGCCGGCGCTCGTCGCGACCCGACGCGTCGACTTCCACTTGAAACCGAATTCGTTCTCGCGCTGGAAGTACCGGCAGGTCGACTGCTTCATTGCCGCGTCCGAGGCCATCCGCCAGATGCTGATCGGTGACGGCGTGGACGCCGCCCGCGGGGTGACGGTGCACGAAGGGATTGACGCCGACCGCATCGCGGCGACACCCGCCGTCAACGTGCACGAGGCGCTCTGGCTGCCGCACGGCGCCCCGCTCGTCGGCAATGTCGCCGCGCTGGTGCCGCACAAGGGTCAGCGCTACTTCATCGAAGCGGCGCATCTCGTCGTGCAGAAGCTCCCCGACACCCGCTTCGTCATCTTCGGTGAAGGCGAACTGCGCGAACACCTCGAACATCTCGTGCGCGAGCACCACCTGGAGAAGCACGTGCTGCTGCCAGGCTTCCGCACCGACGTGCTCGGCTGCATCAAGGGGTTGGACCTGTTCGCGATGAGTTCGGTCACCGAGGGACTCGGCACCTCGCTGCTCGATGCCATGGCCTGCCGCAAGGCCATCGTCGGCACGCGGGCTGGAGGCATTCCCGAGGTGGTAGCGGACGGCGCGACCGGACTGCTGGTGGAGCCGCGCGACGCACGCGCGCTGGCCGACGCGATGCTCCGGCTCCTGCAGGACAGCCCACTGCGAACGAGGATGGCCGACGCCGGCCACGCGCGTGTGCGCGAGCGCTTCACGGTGGAGCGCATGGTGGCCGAGACCGCCGCGGTCTACACCCGCCTGGCGCGGGCACCGCACCTGGCGGACGTTCCCGCAGACGAGCCGTAGCTGTTGCTACGTACTGCACGTCGTAGCCGCGCACCTTCAGGTGCGCCGGACCGGGCCGACCTAAAGGTCGGCAGCTACGTACTGCACGTCGTAGCCGCGCACCTTCAGGTGCGCTGGACCAGGCCGACCTAAAGGTCGGCAGCTACGTACATTCTCAGCGCCGTTTCGCCCGCGGATTCGGCCGGCACACACCCTTCAGCGGACACTGCGTGCTGCCGCGCGGCGTCTCGAAGCCGCACGCGTTCATCATTCCCAGGTGGCACACGGAGAAGTCGTACTTCACCGGGTCGGCCGGGTCGAGCGCACGCAGGGCGCGCGTGATGTCGAGCGCCATCGGCCAGCCCGGACTCGTGTACTTCGTCAGCTGGAGACAGCGGCCCACCCGGATGATGTGGGTATCGAGCGGCACGATGAGGCGCGAGGGCGATACGCGCGTCCACACACCCAGGTCGAGCGCGTCCTGACGCACCATCCACCGCATGAACAGGTTCAGGCGCTTGCATGCGCTGCCGGCCGACGCCCGCGGAAAGAAGGAGCCGATGCCGGGTCGAGCCGGCACGCGGCCGTATGCGGTGCGCAGGTCGAGCGCCAGCGCGCGCTGCGAAAAGCTGTCGAGCCCCTCCCGCACATCGTCGCCGCCCGGGTCACTCTCGAGGAAGAAGCCTTCGAGCGAACCTTGCTGCTCGAGCATCTGATGCAACACCCAGAGCAGCGCGATGATGTCGGCGCCCCGAATCCAGCGGTGCACGAAGTCGCGCAGCGCCACGCCGTCGCGCGCTGGCCTGAAGTCGCGCACGAACTGTGCGGGTGCGCCGCCCATCACCGCCACCACCCGCTCGACCGACTGCATCACGCTGCTGACGCGGCCGAACGCGAGCCCCGCGGCAATGAACGCCACAATCTCCCGGTCGTCGTTCGCCGTGAACCGGCGCACGATCTGAATCGGGTCGGTGGCAGAGTCGGCCTGGTTGAAGCTGCGGTAGAGCCCGTCCAGCGTCGGTTTCAGGATGTCGG
>JBKJMH010000264.1:0-6912 GCA_046596625.1 Vicinamibacterales bacterium
GCGGATCGCCCGGACGCCCCGGCGCAGGCCAGGACATCCGAGCGACGATTCACGCGCGGGCGGCCACCTGATATCTCGAGACTAGAAGCGCATCTGCAGCGCAAGGCGCAGCAGTCGTGGAACGAGCACGTCCGTGGGCTGTCCCAGGCTCGTTCCGAAGGTCGTGTTCTGAGTCTTGACGTAGCTGACGTTCAGCGAGTTGAACAGGTCGAGCTGACCGGAGAACTGGAACTGCTTCACCTTGAAGATCTTCCGGAGGCCCATATCGAGCTGGTTCTGCCGGCCGTAGTATTCCTGACCAGGGGCGACCAGATCGAGTACCAGTGACGCCGGCGTCAGCCCCGGAATCACTAGGGCGCCTGGCGTGCACGGACCCTTGCAGTCTGCCGCGTAGCGCGTCGTTCGGCTGATGCTCCACTTGGTGAGCAGTTCGCGGCCCGAGTAACTCTGAAAGGCTGCGTTCACCTGAATGCCATACGGCAGTTGGTACGATCCCGCAACCTTGAACTCGTGACGAAGCGGCAAGTCCAGCTTGCTCTGGTCGCAGAACCGGGACGTGCCGGCGATCGCCGCGTTCGAGTTCGGGTAGTTCGGGTCGGACGTATCATCGCACTGCACGTTGACCGTCCGGTCGAACGTCCAGCCGCCGAAGAACGACGCGGGCCCCTTACGGGCAGAGAATCCGAGTTCGACGCCGTTGTAGGTGCGTCGCCTCAGGTCCGAGTTGGTCGACGGCACGTCCAGCTGATCCACTGCGGCACGCTTGGCCGGGTTCAGGTTGTAGGCGGTAAACACCTCACCATTCAGTGGGCTGACGACTGTGACGGGTGTGTAGTCCGCGAAGGTGACCAGCGTGTTGTCGATCCGCGACTGGTCGTAGGTTCCGCGACGATACCAGCCAATCGAGGTCGACACGCCCCGCGCGATCTCGTGCTGCAGCGCCAAGCCGTACTCCACATCGAATTCGCGCGGAAGGTTCGGATCCGGGCGACGCGTCTGGGATGGAAGGCCGAATCCAGCGTTGTTGCTGGGACCAATCTCGTTGTCCTGGGCGACGTTGTCCTTGTTCAGGTCGGTCCACGTGCGGGTGTCGGACTGTAACTGCAGCGGGTTGTAGCGCTGCGTCCATCCGAGACCCTGACCAGCCATGTACTTGTTGATGGTTCCCTTGAGTGCCGTGCGGGCGTCGCCAAACACGTCGTACGAGATACCGAAGCGAGGAGCCACGTCGAACCAGTTCGGCAGGTTCTTCTGCTCGTCGAAATGTCTGGCCGGAGCGAACCTTCCAGCGACGACGTCCTGCTCCTTGATGGAGGCGTTGAAGTAGTCGAACCGCACGCCCGCGTTGAGCGTGAGGCGATTCAGCGTCCAGGAATCCTGCGCGAAGATCCCCGTGTCGGCGTTCAGGAACTCGTGCGTGCGCGCCGGGGTGTTGTAGACGCGCACGGAGTCCGGAACACCGTTCCGGTACAGCTGCACGAGGTCTCCGTTGATGTCGCGGTCGAGATAGTAGGGACCGAACGCCCACTGGATGCCCGACTTGAAGGAGTGGCCGCCCGTGACGTACGAAACCGACGTCGACACGACATTGCGGACCGGATTCACGCCGTTGGCGGTCGTGGTACGTCCGTCGTAGTTCGTGCCGAGGATGAGGTCGTTCTTGCCAATCTGGGTGTACCACTCCGGCGTGCCACGTTCCTTGCCGATGCCAGGCTGGTACTTGGCGGTGTAGTACTCCGAATTGACCGAGTAGCCGCCTTCGAGGAGTAGACGGTTCGTCACCGTCGATGTCCACTTGGCCTGACCGGTGTAGTACCGCGCATTATTCGGGTTGCGGCGTCCGGCAGCGGTCTCCGGATCGGTCAGCGCACCCATCTCATGGCCTTTGAATTTTGGGTAGCGGTCGTGGTACACGGTCAGTTTGTTCTTCGGGCTGACCTGCCAGGTGAGGCGCACCATCTGGTTCTGAATCCACTGGTCCTCGATGCCGGGCCGGCCGTCCTTGTAGAAATTATTCGCGATGACCGAATTGGTTGCGATGCGCCGCCAGGTGCCGAAGAACCAGAGTCGGTCCCTCTTGATCGGGCCGCCGAGCGCCACGTTGAAGTCGGTGATGAGGTCCACCCGGTTTCCCTGCCGCAGGCCCCGCGCACGCAGATCGTCGGTCACGTTATCGCTCTGCCAGGATCCGTCGGTCCCGCCAAAGAACAGCGACCCGCTCAGGCGATTGCCGCCCTCCTTGGGAATCATGTTGATGCGCACGCCGCCGCCGGACACATCCGCGCCGACACCACTGGTCTGGTAGCTCACCTCGGCGTTCGCCGCGTCGCTGAAGTACGCCTGTACCTGACCGTCGGACATCAGGCTGTTGAGCGACATGCCGTCGACCTGCACGCTGATATCGGTCTGACGGGACCCATGCACCGTCATGTAGATCTGCTCCATCTGCTGGTTGCCGCCGACGTCCGTGTTGGACATCTTCACGCCGGGCATGAGCGCGGCTTGGCCGGAGTAGTTGCGCGCGGTCGGGAGTGAGTCGAGCATCTCGCGCGTGAGCACGGTAGTCTTTTGCGTGCTCTTGACGTCCACGACCGGGGCAGCGCCCGTCACGGTCACGGTCTCCTCGAGCGCGCCAACGCGCAGTTCAATGTTCACGGTGGCCGTGAAGTTCGACGGTAACTCTACGGCGTCGCGCTTCGAGGTATTGAAACCGGCGAGCATGAACGTCAGTGAATAGGTGCCGGGCCGCAGGTCGACGATGTTGTAGCGCCCTTCGCCGTTGCTGACGGCGGTGCGGACTTTCTCGATCAACACCGGGCTCGCAGCCTCGATGGTCACACCTGGGAGCACGGCACCGCTCGTATCCCTTACGGTGCCTGAAAACGCGCTCTGCGCCTCGAGCGATGCCGGAACCAGCCACAAGCACATCAACCACAGTCCGACGGCGCCGAGTCTGGAGATGCCTCTTGTCATGTGCGCTCCTCAATTGTGATGTGCAGTCCACACCCACCGCGTTCGGCGAGCGAGGAACGCGGGCACCTGGCGTCGACGTGACTTGCCGTGAGCCCATTGGAAAACCGTCGTGACGACTTCGGGGCGGAGTCTAGCCCCGTGCGGTCTGGACAGCAACAGCTATTCGCCAGCGGCCGACGAAAGCGCGCGAACGACGCACCCAGGCACGGGCGGGTGGTGGAACAGGCCCCACCCGGCCCTCACACATGCAACCCCTCAGCGGTTCCTGGCGGCGTCGGCAACCCGGGCGGCGCGCAGCATGTTCTCGACCGAGTGGTTACCCTCGTGGCAGGCGTACTCGAAGATCCGGTATTGGTCGTCGCGTTCCAGAGGAATGGCGAGGGTCCACGGACGAGTGTAGGTCTTCGGGTCGTCGATGGTCACCTGGTAGTGGATGGTGTTCGCGCTCACCCTGGTGAACCGTTCAAGCACGTGCAGCGCGTCGCTCTGGAGGACACCGCGGATGCGGCCCGAGGCCGCGTTGGTCGCGATCCAGCCCCTCCCGTCGAAGTTCGTCACGTCCACCACGAGTGTGTTGCCTTCCCAGTGACCCACCGAGTCGCCGTCGATGGAACGCAGGCGGGCAGCGCGGTGCGTGCGTCCATCGGTCGGGATGATTCGGGCGGCATGGATCATCTCGTGATGGATCAGCACGTAACCAGGTCCCTGGATGATCTGGTAGCCGTTGTTATAGCCCGCCGGAAAGAGGCCGCCGGGAACCCCGCGCGAGATGCAGCGGTCCCACGGACTCATGAAGTCGACCGAGTCCGTTTCGCGTGCGATGTACTCGTCGTGTTGTGCGATGGCCTCTGGCCGCAATGGAACGCGGCCATCCGGTGGATCCACCACGAGCGATGACTGACGTGTGGAGACGACTTTGGTTCCCGAGTCGAACCACACCTGGTTATAGCTGCCGACGTCACCGGAGCGCGCCGGCGCGTCGTCTGCGCTGTCGCGCTGGCCAGCTGCGCGGGCTTCCAGCGCCGCGGCCTCGGCTGGCGTGAGGAACGGCTTGCTCGCCAGGTCCGTTGGTCGCTCGAACGGTGTGATGGTTTCGTTGGACCAGGTGCCCTGAAGGTCAGGGTCGCCCCAGGCCGTGCGGAGCTGCGTCCACGGCTTCGCCTTCTGCTGCGCGGAAGCCGTCAGTGATGCGCCCGCGACGGCAACGGCGACGACCAGGAACTGTCGTGCAAGTGTCATGTGTCGTTCTCCACAGAGGCAGCCCCCACACGTGAGGATGGTGGTGTGTCGCGCATTGTGCCTCATCGCAGCAACTGAACACTCACGGATTGTTCGGCGGGGGAATCGCTCGCATCAGGGCCATCGGGCTGTCTCCTGGCAACCGCAGGCGCCGGGTGGTGGTAGCCTGTCGCGCATGCGAATCCTCCTTCTGCTTGCCTCCCTCGTTGTCGTCTCGGCCAACCCGGTGTTCGCCCAGCTCGCCCCCTACAACGCCGAGGGGCTGACCACCGGTCACTTTCACCTGTTCGTGAACGACCCGGAACCCCTCAAGAAGATCTTCGTCGAGACGCTGGGCGGCCGCGTCACCGCGACTGGTTCGCTCGAACTCATCAGCTTCCCTGGCGTCATGGTGGTGCTCGGCAAGTCGCGCACGCCGCCGACCGGCGGCTCCGACGGATCGACCGTGAACCACGTGGGCTTCAAAGTGAAGGAACTGGCTCCGATCAAGGCGAAGTTTGCCGCGGCCGGCCTGACCCTGGCGCTGGATAACGTCCAGACGAAGCAGATCATCGCCGTCTTCCCCGAGGGCGTGCGGGTTGAGTTCACCGAGGACACCGCGCTCGCGACACCCATCGCCTTCCATCACTTCCACTTGTCGACGCCAGCCCAGGAGGCGCAGCGCGCCTGGTACGTCAAGACGTTCGGAGCTGTTGAAGGAATGCGCGGCACCTTCCCCGCAGCCATGTTCCCGGGCGGCGAAGCCGACTTCCTGAAGGCACCTGCGGCGCAGGCACCCACCAAGGGCCGCGCACTCGATCACATCGGGTTCGAGGTGAAGAACCTGGAGGCTTTCTGCAAGAAGCTCGAGGCCGCCGGCGTGACCTTCGACCTCACTTATCGCGAGATGCCCGCACTCGGTGGCCTGAAGATCGCGTACGTGCTCGATCCAGAAGGCACGCGCATCGAGCTGACCGAGGGCTTCATGGGTAAGTAGCCCGCAACGCCAACCTTCGTGGCACCTTCCTGGTGTTTCACCTCGACAGCCTCGCGCTCGGGGCGAGCGGTGGCTCGTGGCATGGTGAGAATCAGCGGCCCGACAGCGCTACCGCTGTCGGGCCATTGTGCGCTCTCGCTAGTCGGCGTCGCTGCGGGTGGGGCTTGCCTCGACAATTACGCCGGCGCTCGAGCACGTCCAGTACACCTTGCCGTTTGGTGCAACGGCGACGTCAGTCGGCTCCGGGTCGCCACTGTTGATGGTCGTCACCTGCTTGTTTCGAAGGTTCAAAACCGACACCTTGTTGCGACCGCCGTTCCTCCCTGCGACACCAGGCGTCGGCACTTCGGTGTAGTACAGGTGCTGACCCGATTTGTCGAGGGCAAGCCCAACCGGACTATCGAGGCCGTTCAGCAACACCGACGTGCGGCCATTGCGCCGCTCGAGAATGACGCCCGCCGACTTACACGTCCAATAGAGGCTGCCGTTGCGGCTGACGACAACATCGGTCGGCTCCGGTTCACCGCTGCTCACGATGGTCTTTGTCGTGCCATCGAACGCCGAGACGTTGTTGGTCCCACCGGCGACACCGGGCATGGGCACTTCGGTGAAGTACACCGTTCCGCGACGACTCACCGCGATGCCGCTGGGCGCCTGCAACCCCGTCAGCACCGGCATGACGTCGCCGTCTTCGGTCATCTTCAGGATGACGCCGGCCGATTTACACGTCCAATACACTTCGCCGTCCTGGGTGACCGAAAGATTGGTGGGCTCGGGCTCGCCTTGATGGAGCACCGTGACGCCACCAGTCTCGAGGTCGAGCGAGAACACGCCATTGCGCCCACCGCCGACGCCGGGCGTCGGAACTTCGGTGAAATACACGGTGTTCCATCCGCCGACCGCAATGCCCGTTGGCCTCGACAGGCCCGATGCGACAACCCTGACACGATATCCACTGTCGGCGTGGACGACGAATGCAGACACGACGAGTGTTGCTGCGGCGGCAATCGCCGCCACAGCTGTACGCGTTGACATGAACCCTCCAGAAGCCCCGCGCCTTGTTGTCCCACGTCCGTGGCGATGCGCGTGCTCTTAAGCTAATAACAGCGGCGGGGTGCGAAAAGTTCCCGCGCGATCCCGGACGTTGCCCGTCATCTGGTGAATGGCGTGTGTTAGCCTGAGCCCGTAATGAGTGATCTGCTTGCGCACTTCACCGCGACCGCGGTGCCCTTGATGCGCAATGTCTACGGCGCGGCGCTCAGAATGTCCGGCCGACCAGACGTCGCCGAAGACGTCACGCAGGAGACGTACCTGCGTGCCTATCGGACCTTTCACGGCTTCGAGACCGGCACCGACATCAAAGCGTGGCTGTTCACCATCATGCATTCGGTGCTGATCAATCGCTTCAGGCACGAACAGCGGCATCCACAGACACCGCTCGACGAACTGCCGGTCGAGAGTGTGGTGCTGGCGCAGAGCGATCCTGCCATTGCCGCAATCATCAACGGAGCGCCATCGCCAGTCGTCGAAGCGGCCATGAAGGCACTTCCCGACGTCTTTCGAACCGTGGTCGTCCTGGTCGACATCGAGGAGCTGTCCTACGATGAAACCGCGCGCGTGCTCGACTGTCCGGTCGGCACAGTTCGCTCTCGTTTGTACCGCGCCAGACACCTGCTGTTCGCGGCCCTGCAGGACCACGCGAAACAGGCAGGCTACGCCGTCGA
>JBKJMH010000411.1:0-8470 GCA_046596625.1 Vicinamibacterales bacterium
CATGAACATCATGCTCGTGTCGGTGACGGAACGGACGCGCGAGATTGGCATCCGCATGGCGCTCGGCGCCAGGGGGCGCGACGTGCTGATCCAGTTCCTCGTCGAGGCGATCACGCTGAGCGTCATCGGTGGTCTTGTCGGCGTGGTTGTCGGTGTCGCCGGTTCGGGTGGTATTGGGCGCATGTTGCGGTGGGCCACGGTGGTGTCGCCCGCGAGCGTCGTGATCTCGGTCGGCGTGGCAGCGCTGGTCGGCATCTTCTTCGGGTTCTACCCGGCACGCCAGGCATCACGCCTGGATCCGATTGACGCACTGCGGTTCGAGTGAACTCGGGCGGGCGGCGAGGCAGGGCGGGCAGGGCAGTCAGGGCAGGTAGGAAACCATGGAACTGATTGGAACAGTACGGATTGCGGTGCGAGCGCTCGGCCGGCACAAGCTGCGCACCTTCCTCACGATGCTCGGGATGATCATCGGCGTCGCCGCGGTGATGACGATGGTGGCGCTCGGCAGCGGCGCGCAGGCGTCCGTCGAGGACGAAATGAAGTCGGCCGGCACCAACCTGGTCTACGTCAGCGCCGGCAACTACACCCGCGGCGGCGACGACGTGAAGGTAGCGTCCGGGCTGGGCGCGGCGAAGACCCTGGTGCCGGGCGACGTCGACGCCATCCGGTCGGCGGTAACTGGCATCAAGTACGTGTCGCCTGGCGTCGCTGACCGCGCACCGATGACCAACGGCAGCACGCGCTACTTCGGCCGCGTGATCGGCGTCGATGCCGAGTTCTCGGCGATGTATTCCTGGACCATCCGTCGCGGCGGTGCGATGTTCAGCGCGGCGGACGTGGCCCAGCGGGCGACGGTGGCGGTCATCGGCACGACGACGGCCACCGAACTGTTCGGTTCCGCCGACCCGATTGGCAAGACCTTCAGCATCCGCAACGACAGCTTCCGCGTCGTCGCCGTCACCGAGTCGAAGGTGGAAGACCAGCCCGAGTCGGTCTTCGTGCCGTTCACCACGCTGCAGCAACTGCGCGGTCTCGCGCACCTCGAGACAGTGACGGTGGCAGCCGAGCAGGCCGGCGATGCGTCGCGTATCGCGACCGAGATCGGCGCCGTGCTGCGGACGCGACACGGCATCAGCGGTGCGGCGCCAGACGACTTCCTGGTGAAGACCGAGGCGGCCAAGGCGCTGACCAAGGGACTCTATACCTCAGCGGCGGTCGTCGTGCTTGCAAACCTGCCCTCGCTCGACGAGATCACGCTCGAGGAAATGGCCGGCACGCTGCAGCAGACCAGCAACACGCTGACGATGCTGCTGGCCAGCATCGCGGCGATCTCGCTCATCGTCGGCGGCATCGGGATCATGAACATCATGCTGGTGTCGGTGACCGAGCGGACCCGTGAGATCGGCTTGCGCATGGCGCTCGGCGCGCGCGGCCGCGACGTGCTGGTCCAGTTTCTCGTCGAGGCGCTGACGCTGAGCGTCGCCGGCGGGGCGATTGGCGTCGCGCTCGGATTCGTCTCCTCCCGCATCGTCACGCAGATGCTCGAGTGGCAGACCGTGGTGACCCCTGGCGCTGTCGCCATGGCCTTCGGTACCGCCCTCGCCACGGGGGTGTTCTTTGGGTTCTATCCAGCGAAACGGGCCTCGCAACTCGACCCCATCGATGCACTCCGTTTCGAATAGGCGCGCGCCAATCACGAAGACGCGAAGGACACGAAGTTGGACAAGGGAGTATTTATGAAGCGATCAACGGCAGCCATCTTTCTTTCATCACTGTTAGCGATCAGCGCCTGCTCCAGCGGCACGGCGAAGGAGGCTCCGGCCGCGGCAACGACCGAGGCGCCGAAGAAGAAGCTCGGGATCCGTCCGAACGGCGACACCGAGATCGCGCCCGACATGACCCTGGTGAAGAGCGAGGACTTGAAGAAGGTCTTCGCGTACATCGACGAGCACATCGACGACCACGTCGAGAACCTGCAGAAGTGGATTCAGCAGCCGAGCATCTCGAACTCGGGCGAGGGCATCCCCGAGTCGGCCGAGATGGTGAAGGGTTTCTTCGAACAGCTCGGGTGCCAGGAGTCGCGGGTGTACGACGTCGGCAAGACCGAGTGGGGCGCCCAGGGCAACCCGGTGGTCTACGCGAAGTGTGACGAGGGCGCCGAGAAGACACTGGTCATCTACTGGATGTACGACACGATGCCGGTGACGCAGCCCGACGTCTGGGTGGCGCCGCCGTTCGAAGGTCGCCTGGTCGAGCAGGCGCCGTTCAAGAAGGTGCTCATCGGCCGCGGTGCCACGAACTCGAAGGGGCCGCAGATGTCGATGCTGAACGCCCTGATGTCGGTCAAGGCGGTGACCGGCAAACTGCCGGTCAACCTGATCTGGGTGGCGGAAGGCGACGAGGAACGCATGGACATCGGCCTGCGCCAGTTCATGCTGGACCACAAGGACCTGTTCAAGGGCGCGGACGCGATGTGGGGCGACGGCGGCCAGAGCCCGTCCGGTCGCGGCAACGTCAGCGAGGGCAATTCGGAAGGCTGCGTCTACGTGGAGATCACCACGAGTGGCACGCGCTGGGGGCGCGGCCCGACGGTGTCGGACATCCACGGTGGCAACAAGCGCAGCGTCGATAGCCCGGCGTGGCGCCACATCCAGGCGATCAGCTCGCTGGTCTCGATCGACGGCAATACCGCGAAGATCGAGGGCTTCTACGATGACGCCATCAAGCCGTCTGCGGCCCAGCTCGCGCGCTACAAGGAAGGCGCGAAGACGTTCGACGTCGAGGAAGCGGCGCGCAACCTCGGCGTGGCGCGCTTCATTTCGGACAAGCCGGAGGACATCCTCCGCGACCGCAGCTGGATTTCGTTCAACCTCGACGGCATCTGGGGCGGCAACATGTATGCGGGCGGCGCCGGCGCCATCCTGCCGAACAAGATCACGTCGAAGCACAACATCCGCTACGTGCCCAACATGAAAGGGCCGGATCTCATCGAGAAGATGAAGAAGCAGCTCGTCAAGAACGGCTATCCCGACGTCGACGTGAAGATCATCGGCGACGTGCCGTGGCGCGAAGCGAAGCTCGCCGGTGAACTGCCGACGGCGCAGTCGCGGGCGCTCGACATCATGCGCATTCCGCACAGCGTGCCGAAGATGGACGTGACGACGGCTGGCGGCTACTGGCCCGCCTACCTGTTCGGGGCCGACTACGCCATCAACATCCCGATTTCGAACGCGGGTGCCGGCTACGGCGGCAACGCGCATGCGGCCAACGAGTTCTATGTGATCGAAGGCGCCGGCAAGGTGTACGGTATGGCTGGCGCAGAGAAGACGCTGGCCGCTGTCCTGTTCAACTGCGCTGGCAAGAACTAGCGTTCCCTTTGACGCGGTGTAGCCGCGAACCTTCAGGTTCGCGAAACCGGGCCGACCGAAGGTCGGCAGCTACAGACATATGGAAGGCGCTGCCTTCCCCCTGTGAGGAGGCTTATGAAGGCGAGAAGTTCGTGGACGAAGGCGGCGGCTCTGACCGCCACCCTTGGCGTCCTGACCCCGGCAGTGAGTGCGCAGGCCCCGGCGGCGCGTCCGGCCGCGCAGGGACAGCGTCCCGCGACGGCGGCCAAGGCGCCTGTGCCGAATCCGAAGCTGGACGGCTACAAGAAGGAAGTGGTCGCCGACGTCGAGAGCATGTCGGTGTTCACGCAGCAGATGATCGACCAGGTCTTCAGCTACGGTGAGCTCGGGTTCCAGGAATTCGAGACCACGAAGTACCTGACCGACATCCTGAAGAAGAACGGCTTCACCGTGCAGGACAACCTGGCCGGCATCCCGACCGCGTGGATGGCAAGCTGGGGTTCGGGCAAGCCGGTGATCGCGCTCGGCTCCGACATCGACGATATCCCGCAGGCGTCACAGAAGCCGGGCGTGGCCTGGCACGAGCCGATGATCCCGGGCGCCCCCGGTCATGGCGAAGGGCACAACTCGGGCATGCCGCTGAACATCACTGCCGCCCTGGCGGTGAAGAAGATCATGGAGCGCGATCATCTTCCCGGCACCATCCGGCTGTGGCCCGGTGTCGCGGAGGAACTGCTCGGCACGAAGGCGTATTACGTGCGGGAGGGGGCGTTCAAGGATGTCGACATCACCCTGTTCGCACACGTCAGCGGCAACATGAACGTGGGCTGGGGCGATGGTTCGAGCAACGGCCTGATCTCGGTCGAGTACCTGTTCAAGGGCGAGAGCGCCCACGCGGCGGGCGCCCCGTGGCGCGGCAAGTCGGCGCTCGACGCCGCCGCGCTGATGGACATGGGGTGGAACTACCGCCGCGAGCACCTGCGCCTGCAGCAGCGCTCGCACTCGGTGTTCAGCGACGGCGGCGATCAGCCGAACGTGGTACCGCCGACCGCGGCCATCTGGTACTACTTCCGTGAGACCGACTACCCGCACATCAAAGAACTGTGGGCGATCGGCGACGAGATGGCCAAGGGTGCCACGCTCATGACCGGCACCGAGGTGACCTCGCGCGTGCTCGGGTCGGCCTGGCCGTCGCACATGAACAAGACGGTGGCCGAGACCATGCACGCCAACATGGAGATCGTCGGCATGCCGACCTGGTCGGAAGCGGATCAGACGCTGGCCAAGGCGCTGCAGCGCGAAGTGAAGGTGCCGGAGACGGGCCTGCCGACGAAAATCAACGAACTGCGCGGTCGCGAGGTGATTCCGGACGACGACAAGCGCGGTGGCGGCTCGGACGACATCGGCGACATCTCGTGGAACGTGCCGACGGTCACCCTGAACTACCCGGCCAACATCAACGCCGGCCCGGGCCACAACTGGGCGAACGCGGTGTCGATGGCGACCCCGATCGCGCACAAGGGCACGACCGCCGGCGCGAAGGTGCAGGCACTCACGGTGCTCGACCTGATGACGCGTCCGGAACTGGTGGAGCAGGCGTGGGACTACTTCAGGAACGTGCAGACGAAGGACAAGAAGTACATCCCGCTGCTGCGCCCTGAAGACAAGCCGGCCATCTGGCTGAACAAGGAGACGATGGACAAGTACCGGCCGGAGATGAAGAAGTACTACTTCGATCCGACCAAGTACAAGACGTACCTCGAGCAGCTCGGCATCGAGTATCCGACCATTCGCAAGAGCTCCACGGCGAACTGACCTTCTGAAGCAGACACTCTTCCTCGCGGCCTACGGCGCATCCGGGGCCGCGGGGCTTATCTACGAAGTGACCTGGACGCGGCTGCTGTCGCTGCGTCTGGGCCACACCACCGCCGCGGCCTCGACGGTCGTTGCGGCGTTCATGGGCGGACTCGCTCTTGGCGCCGCGCTCGCCGGGTGGGTCGCTCCACGCCTCGCGCCCCGGCGCGCCCTCCAGCTCTACGCCCTCATCGAGTTCATCGTCGTCATCATCGCGGTGACGCTGCCGTTTCAGCTCGAGGCGCTCACCCCCGTGCTGCGCGTCGCCTACCACGATGGCGACGGCGGCGCGCTGTTCACCGTCATTCGCGTGGCCACGGCGTTTGCCGTCCTGCTGCCGCCGGCCCTGGCGCTCGGCGCATCGTTTCCGCTGGCCGCGCGGTGGCGTGAAGCCGCGAACGCGGGACCGGGTCCGCTCTATGCGGTGAACACCTGCGGCGCGGCCGCGGGCGCCGCTGCCGCCGGCTTTTTGCTGTTGCCCACTCTCGGACTCCGCGGCAGCACGTTCTGCGGAATAGCGCTGACACTGGCCGCCATCGCCGTGGCGCTGGCGCTGACGCGCGACACCACGCCACCGGTGCCCGGCACGGCGAAGCCGACGTCCGAGCCGTCGTCCGAGCCGTCCTCCGATCGGACGTCCGAGCCGAGGCGCCGCGAGTTGCGCGGACGGATGCGGGCGGGGCAGCGTAAGGCACCACCCGCGACCGTGGCCGACGCGCCGCGCTGGCTGGCGCCAATCGTTGCGGCGGTGACGGGCGTCGCCGGGTTCACCCTCGAGATTGCCTGGACGCGCGTCTTCGCACTGGTCGTCGGTCCTTCGACTTACGCCTTCGCGGCGGTGCTGACCTGCTTCATCGGCGGGCTTGCCGGCGGTTCAGTCGTGGGCGCCGCACTCGCCGCACGCGGCTGGCGCAACGGACGGGCGACGGCGTTCGCACTCGGCGGCACGGCGCTCCTGGCGGCGTGGGCCACCTGGATGGCCGGGTCGGTACTGCCAGCGACCATTGCGCAGGACCTCGTCGCGTCGAACGACACCTATCTGGCGCTGCTCACGCGCCACGCGCTGTGGCTGGCGGGCGTGCTCGTTCCAGTAACCGTCGCTCTTGGCACCACCTTTCCGTTGGTGCTGGCGCTGGCTGGCGGCAACAACACACACACCGCGCGCTCGGCCGCCGCGGTCTACGGCGTCAACACGCTTGCGGGCGTGGCCGGGTCGCTCCTGGCCGGTTTTCTGTGGCTCCCCGCGCTGGGCATTCAGGGGACATTGAACCTGGCTACGGCGCTGCTGGCCGCGGCGTCACTTGTGGCCGTCGCGCTGTCGCCTGCCACGATCGGTGGACGCGCCGCGGCTGCAGTCCTTGCGGTCGCCGCGCTCGTGACGGTAGGACTGCACGGGCCATGGGACCGCGCGCTGCTCGCCAGTGGCGCCTACAAGTACGCCTCGTTCCTGCCACCGGGAGCGGACGTCAGGGCCATGCTTACCGCTGGCACCCTGCGCTACGACCGCGATGGTGCGACGTCCACCGTTGCAGTACGGGAACTCACCGGTGTCCGCTCGCTCGCCATCGACGGCAAGATCGACGCTTCATCTGGCGCGGACATGGCGACACAGAAGCTGCTGGCACACGTGCCGCTGCTGCTGCATCCCGAGCCTCGACGCGTGGCGGTGATCGGCCTCGGTAGCGGCGTGACCGCAGGCGCAGCGCTCACCCATCCAGTGCAGCAGGTCGACGTCGTCGAGATCTCGCCCGAGGTGGTGGCGGCGTCGGCGTTCTTCACCGAAGAAAATCGGCACGCGCTCGACGATCCCCGCACCCGCCTCATCGTCGGCGACGGCCGCTCGCACCTGCTGCTGTCCAGCACCCGCTACGACGTCATCATCTCGGAGCCGTCGAACCCGTGGATGGCCGGTGTCGCCTCGCTGTTCACGCGCGAGTTCTTCGAGGCGGCCCGCGCGCGTATGGCGCCCGGCGGCCTGTTGTGTCAGTGGGCGCACATCTACGACATCAGCCCCGACGATTTGCGCTCCATCGTTGCCACCTTCCGCGCGGTGTTTCCCGAGGGGACGATGTGGCTGGTGGGTGAGGGCGACCTGCTGCTGGTTGGCTCCGACGGTGCGCTCGGTGCGCGCGTCGATGCGATGGCTGGCGCCTGGGCGCGGCCGGGCGTCGCGGACGACCTGGCGCGCATCGGTGCCACCACGCTCTTCACTGTGACGTCGGCGTACATCGGTGGTCCTGCGGAACTCGCAGCGTTCTCGGGTGGGGCACGGGTGCACGTGGACGACACGATGGCCCTCGAGTACTCCGGACCGCGCGCCGTCAACAGTGACGCGCGTGAACGCAACCGCACGGCGCTGGCGCAGCTACGCGCCGGCGTCAGCCGCACTGCCTCACTCGACGCCGGAGCACGCCCAGCCGACTGGCGCGCTCGTGGCGCGATGATGCTGGCGGCGGAAGCATTCGACACCGCCTACAGCGACTTCGACCGCGCACTCAGCCAGGACCCGTCGGACGTGGACGCGGCGCGCGGCTACGTGCGGGCCGCGGTCGCCACCGGGCGTCAGCAGGCAGCGCTGTCACGGCTTGTTGCGCTGGCCGGCGACCAGCCGCAGGCGGCGGCGCCGCGCATTGCGCTGTCGATGTTGTATGCAGGAACGGGACGTGCCGACGCGGCGGTGCAGGCGGCGGTGGACGCGTGCCGGGCCGGCCAGCCGACCGCGCCGGCCTTCGAACAGGCAGCGTCGGTGTATGCCGATGTCGGCGACCTGCGAAACCTGGCTGGGGTCGTCGGTACCATGCAGTCGCTCTTTCCGAGCGACCGCGCCACGACGTACTACAGCGCCGTGGTGCGCTTCATGTCGGGCGACATGACGGGGGCCCTGGCCTTGGCGCAGCGCGCCGCTGGCATCGATGCCGGCTACGCGCCGGCCTTCAACCTGCTGGGTGCGGTGCATGCCAGCGCGGGGCGTCGCGACGAGGCCAGGGCGGCGTTCCTGCGCGCGCAGGCGCTCGACCGCCGCGACGTGTCGGTCTACAGCAACCTTGCCAGGCTCGAACTGGCCGCCGGCAACCGCGCGGACGCCGCGCGGCTGTTCACCGAAGCGCTGACCCTCGACCCGGGTGCTGACGCCACGCGTCAGGAACTGTCCGACATCGGCAATCGCTGATCGTAGCCGCGAACCTTCAGGTTCGCTGGCAGAGCCGACCTGAAGGTCGGCAGCTACGTCAGTTCGGTTCGCGGCTACGATCCGCTTTCTGACTTCGCAC
>JBKJMH010000024.1:0-7356 GCA_046596625.1 Vicinamibacterales bacterium
GGCGACGCGCTGCGCTTCGTGGTGTGCGACCGCACCGAAGCCGTGCGTGCGCTGGTGCAACGGGAGCGTCCGCTGCTGGCCCTCGAAGGGGAGCCGGCATGAGCGACATCACCCACGCCCTGCAGGAGGCCTTCGGCCGCGACCGCGTGCTGTGCGAGGCGCCATTGCGCGATCTCACCACGTTCCACGTTGGTGGGCCGGCGCAGTGGTTGATTGAAACCCGGGGGGCGGACGAGATCGTGACAGCCCTGCGGCTCGCGTATGCGGCTGGCATACCGGTGGTGCTCCTCGGTGGTGGCTCCAACGTCCTCGTTGCCGACAGTGGGGTGCGCGCGCTCGTACTCCGTCCGAGGGGCGGCGCCATCGTTCCACTCGATGCCGGGCACCTTCGCGCGGACGCGGCCATGACGATCAACGGCCTCGTGCGTTGGACAATCTCGCACGGGCTGGCCGGCATCGAAGAATGGGCGGGCACTCCCGGCACGGTTGGCGGGGCCGTCTTCGGCAACGCGCACTTCGGCGGGAGGCTCATCAGCGAGCTGATTTCGTCCGTCCGGCTGTGCACCCGGCCGGGTGTCGTGTCAGAAGTCGCTGTGTCCGCCGTGGGCTTCGGTTACGATCGCAGCCGGCTGCAGTCGACCGGCGAGGTCTTGCTGTCGGCGGACTTCATCGTCGCGCCAGGCGACCCGACGGTGTTGCGTGCCGCGGCGCGCCGCTCGCTCGACTACCGCAAGCGGACGCAGCCGCTGCACCTGCCGAGCGCAGGCTGCGTGTTCCAGAATCCGGTGCCGGAACTGGACGTGGTGCCGCAGGGAATGCCGTGGTCGGCCGGCGCGCTGGTCGACCGGGCGGGGTTGAAAGGGGCGGCGCTCGGCGGGGCTCGTGTGTCGCCGACGCATGGCAACTTCATCGTGAATGACGGCGGTGCCACTGCGGCCGACATCCATCGCCTTATCGAACAGTGCCGGCTGGCGGTTCGAGAGCAGTTCGGGGTGGAGTTGCGCGAGGAGATCGTCTACCTCGGCGAATTCTCGGATGTCACCCGAAACGCCGATAGCCCCACAATCTGACTTGTGACTTCTGACTTCTGACTTCTGACTCGCGACTTGTGACTTGCGACTTCTCCTGATACCCACCCATGTCCACACTCCTAATTGAAGGCGGTCGCCGCCTCTCCGGCTCGGTCGACGTCGAAGGCAACAAGAACGCCGCGCTGCCGCTGCTTGCCGCCTGCCTGCTCACCTCCGAAGAGTGCGTGCTGCACAACATGCCGCGCATCCGCGATGTCGAGGTGATGGCGCAACTGCTCGTCGACCTCGGCGCCACGGTCGAGGGCATCGGCACGACGACGGTGCGGGTGCGCTGCCCCGAGGTCGTGAAGGACGAACCGGACGGCGCGATGGTCGGCCGCCTCCGCGGGTCCGTGCTGCTGCTCGGGCCATTGCTTGCACGGCGCGGCAAGGCGATCCTGGCGCCTCCGGGCGGCGACTTCCCGGCACGACGCACCATCTCTACTCATCTCGAGGCGCTCGTCGCTATGGGCGCACGCGTGCTCGATCTGCCTGGGCACGTGCTCGAGTGTCCCGACGGTTTGAAGCCGACGTCGATCTACCTCTACGAAGCGTCGGTTACCGGCACGGAAACGGCCCTCCTGGCCGCCGCTGCCGCGCCTGGCGTCAGCGAGATCAGGCACGCAGCGCAGGAGCCGCACGTTGTGGAACTCTGCAACTTTCTGCAGAAGCTGGGCGTCGGCATCACGGGTGCGGGTTCTTCGACGATCAGGATTGAGGGCGGCGCGAAGCTCGGTGGGGCCTCGCACACACTCTGGGGCGACTACATCGAAGCCGGCAGCTGGGCGGTGGTGGCGGCGATCACCGGCGGCGAGATCGACGTTCGCGGTGCCCGCGCCGACGACCTCGAAGTGATCGGTGCGGTGCTCAAGCGGCTGAACATCCAGTGTGCGATGGTGGGTGATGTCTTCCGCGTCGAGCAGTCGAAGCCGATGGCCGCCGGACGCATCACGACCGGTCTATGGCCAGGCTTCCCGAGCGACCTCATCAGTCTTGTCACCGTGCTGGCCACGCAGGCCGAGGGCCGCACGCTGGTGCACGACTGGCTCTACGAACTGCGACTCTTCGCCCTGGAACAAATGAGCGGCATGAGCGCCGACCTGTTTCTCTGCGACCCGCACCGCATCATCGTCACCGGTCCGCGCAAGCTGCGTGGGCGTCCGCTCGACAGCCGGGACCTGCGGTCCGGTATGGCGTTGATCGCGGCAGCGCTGGCGGCGGACGGCGAGAGCCGCGTGACGCCGCTCGAGACGGTTGAGCGTGGCTACGCGCAGCTGGTCGATCGATTGAAGGGGCTGGGCGCAGAAGTGACGCGCCTGGGTTGACGCCTTCACGAGTGTAGCTGCCGGCCTTCAGGCCGGCCTCGTCGCGAGCCTGAAGGCTCGCAGCTACATCTGGGTGAGCGCGGTCAACGCGGCTGCTGTCCGGCGCTCGGGAGTACCGGGCGCTGGGTGGTGCCCTGCGGCGGCACGGCGGGCATGCCTGGCGCGCCGGGCTGGGCCGGTGTATCGCGAGCCGGTGTGTCTGGTGGCTGGAACGCCGGCAGGAACGCCGGCAGCTGAATCGCCGGCGCACCAGAGTCGCGTCCCACCCTGAACGCCAGCAGATCGCTCTCGTCAAGATCCAGCACCCGGACAATGTGCGGCGTCAGGGTGAGAATGATGTCGGTCTGGCTGCTCTCCATGCGCGAGTGCGCGAACAGCCGGCCGATGACCGGCAGGTCGCTCAGGCCCGGCAACCCTTCCAGCACCTTCCGTTCGTCGTCGCGAATCAAGCCGGCGAGCATGTTCGTCTCGCCGTCGCGCAAGCGGATCACTGTGCTGATCTCGCGGTTTCCGAACGTCGGCAGTCCGCCGAAACCGGTACCCGAAATGCTCTGCACTGAAATCTTCAGGTTCAGCGTCACGTCGTCATCGTGGTGCGTGCGCGGCGTGATGTCGATGTTGACGCCGATGTTCTCGTAGTTGAACGAGGTGATCGGCTGCTGCGCCGTGCCGCCGGTGGCGATCGGCGCGAAGGTGGTGACGGGAACCGGCACGCGCTCGCCGAAGCGTGCCTGCGCCGGCATGCCTTCCGAGGTGCGCAATTGCGGGTTGGCCAGCGTGCGCGTGTTCGTGTCGGTCTTGAGCAGCCGGTAGTAGAGCGACGGCAGGTTGGCCAGGAGCACGTCGGCCTGCGTCAGGCTGCGCAGCGCGCGCAGGTTGAGGGCGCTGTTCGAGAGGCCGGCCGATCCATTGAGGCCAGGCGAGCCAGGTGACGCGATCTGGAGTCCGTATTCCTGCAGGCGCGTGCGGTCGACCTCGAGCAGTTCGACGTCGATGATCACTTCCGGCCGAGCCTTGTCGATGGCGGAGATGACTCGTGCCGCCGCAGCAATACGTTCCGGCGTGTCCTTCACCGTGATGGCATTGGTGGCCGTGACGGGGGAGACGCGCCGCGCATCAAGGACCATGCGCAGCAGGTCCATCGTTTCCTTGAGGTCGGCGTTACTCAGGTAGAAGGTGCGAACGACTTCCTCCTCGAACTCGCGCCGCTTGGTCGGCGTGTCGGGGATGATGAGGACGCTGCGCGCGCCGGTGACGCGGTAGAAACTCTGCGTCGTCTCGGACACCGTGCGAAGCGCGGCCTCCAGCGTGTTGTTGCGGAGATCGATGGTGAGCGGCACGTCGCGAAACGTCGGATCGAAGCTCAGGCTGATGTTCGCGAACCGCGCAATCGCCAGATAGACATCGCGGCTGCTGGCCTCTCGGAACACGAGCGACGTGGGGAGCCGGACATCATTCGGCAGGTCGAGGCCGACCGGCGGTGTGTCGCGCGCCCGCTCGATCAGCGTCTGCAGTTCCGTCTTGCCCTCGCGGGCAATCGCCACCTTCGTCCTGAGTTGCACGCGCACGTCGCGCAGGGCGGCTTCAATATCTCCGTTGGTGGGATTCAACTCCAGCGCCAGCTCGTACTCGACCAGTGCCTGATCGAGCTTGCCGGTGGCGGCCAGCCGGCGAGCCGACTGGAGGTGATCGTTCGAGGCCCTGAGTTTGGCCCGCTCCAGCGCCTGCCTGGCGCCCGCATCGTCTGGATGCTGTCGCAGCACGTTCGTGTACTCGGCGACGGCTCTGTCGTAGTCCTGGCGCTGCTCGGCCGCGGAGCCGCGCCGCAGTGCGGACGACGTGGCACAGCCGGTTGCCAGGAGGGCAACAGCGACGAGGCCGAGGACACGTGGGCGGTTAACGCCCGCCACCATCAGTAATGACATCAACACCGCGCGGCATCCGGAAGGTGAATTCTTTGTCGGCGAGCCCCACGTTCTCCTTCAGGTTCGAGAAGGCGAAGACCGAGGTTCCACCCTGGGCGTCTGCCGTCACCATCCCCCGCAGCGTCAGGGAGCCTGGATCGACCAGCAGGACGAGCCAATCGTAGTCTGGTTGGGTCCTGCGCGGCACAAGCTTCAGCGCACGGGTGCCGGGCGCACTGCCGGCCGGCACGTCGCCGGCAGATGCGGTGAAGTCGCGCGTGAGGTCCCCTTTACCGGTGAGGAACAGGGCAGGCGTGCTGGCGTCATCGTTCTGCGGCACGGTGGCGACGATGACCTGCTTGTCCGCCGGGATGTAGGAGTAGAGCTTCACCCCGTCCGACACGAACTGCTTCACCTCTGGAGAGGTGTAGTCCCAGCGCATCTTGCCTGGCTTCTTGATGAGCAGTCGCCCTTTCTCGGTGATCGACTTCTTCAGGACACCGCCGCGATAGGTATGGGCGAAGTCCGTGGAGAAATCGCGGATGGCGGCGTACTTCTTCTGGAGCGCCTGGGACAGTTCGGTCGGCGTCTGGGTCTGCGCGCCCAGCGGCATCAGGGCCGAACAGGCGATCAGGAGTCCGGCAAGCACCGGGTAGCGCATGGCCATCAACCTTTCAGGGCGCCGGGTTCCGGCGCCGCCTGTTTCGGGGCATCCTTCGTCTCTACGGGGAGGCTGCCGGCGAGCCACTCGACGATTCCGCCCTCGAGGGCCGCTGCGCGGACACCCGCCCGGATGAAGCGCGCCGTGACGTGCGAACTTGCCAATTCGTTGGGGTCGGAATCGTAGACGACGACCTCGGAACCGTCCGGGATCGGCGGCAGCGGGTCGTCGCCGATGACGCGGAGGGCACCGGGCAACCGCACGGTGCTGTGCTCGTACGGGTATTTCAGGCGGGCATCGACAATGACGACCGCCGCGCCGGCATCGAGCCGTCGCTTGAGGTCGTCCCTGCTGATGCGCGGCGCTGCCACCCGGCTATTGTGGAAGCCGCGCACGAGGCGTGTCAATGCAGGGGGAGTGTGGGCCTCACCGCTGGCACAGCGGATCCGTCGCCGTGAGGCCCACGTGGGTCAGATGCGGGCCCGGCGCCCGATGGACAGCCGGTACAGCCACAGCAGAATGATGGCGCCGAACAGCGACATCAGGAACCCGGCCGCGTCATCGGGGCCGTACCACCCGAGGGCGCGCCCGATATAGCCGCCGGCGACCGCGCCGGCGATGCCGATGAGCATCGTGACGATGATGCCGCCGGGATCGCGCCCCGGCATCACCAGCTTGGCGATGGCTCCGATGACCAAGCCAAACACAATCCAGCCAAGAATCCCGAACATAGGTAACTCGCCTCCGATGAGGACGAATGCAAGAGGAAGGACCTCATCCTTATGTCCGCTACTTGGCTGCGTCGCTTTGCAGTTTCAGCAGCAGTGCCACGGCCAGGGCCGAGAGCGGCGCGGGCTTGGGTTGCTGCGCCGACGGCTGGGTTTCCCAGAAGAGTGCCATGCATGTGTCAGGAGCAAACAGGATGCCTGTGCACTGGTGTGACGCTGCGTGCGCCTCAGGGCGACAAGGCGCCAGCGCCATAACGCTGGCTTACAGATTCGGTTGGTGAATCTCGCTTCGGCGCCAGGCCAAAGCGCGGCTGGTAACATCGTAGGGAATGGACGACGCAGAGATTTTTCAGGCCATCGGTGAAGACGGCTTCGAGCGCCTCGTCGCGGCGTTCTACCGGCAGATTCCTGGCGACGCCCTTCTGGGACCTATGTACCCACCGGATGATCTGGAAGGCGCCGAGCAGCGTCTTCGCGACTTCCTGGTTGGCCGGTTCGGCGGACCGTCGCGCTACATCGAGCAGCGCGGGCACCCGCGGCTGCGCATGCGGCACGCGCCGTTTGCCATCGATGGCGCTGCCAGGGATCGGTGGGTAGCGTTGATGTCGAAGGCGCTCGAGGAAACGAAGCTGCCGCGCGAGGTCGACCTGGCGCTGCGCCCCTTCTTCGCAGGGGTCGCCACCATGATGATGAACGCGCGCGGCAGCGCCTGACGCTAGTCGACCGCTTCGCAGCTCAGTCGCGGATTGAATTGCGCGAATGTCCCGGCCGGGTTGGGAGACCAGGCCCACACATGAAGGTCGTAGTGCCACGGCATGCCTGGCTCATGGCCTGCCATTGGTCCCTGGAAGCTCTGGCCGAGTACCGAGGGACGCGGCAGCGGATCGCTGGGGCCGGCGAGCGGCACCACGTACTCGACGCCGATCAGCTTGAACCCTCCGCCTCGCTTCGGCAGATAGAGCAAAACCTCCGGCCGCAGTGGATCGACGGTCTGGTTCATGGCCAGCGTCGGATTTGCCGAGTGGATGCCCATCACACCGAGGCCCGGCACTCCGACGCACGCGTTGGGGTCAGGAGGCAGGTAGCCGTCCGCAATGGCCTTGTCGACGTCGTGGTAGCGCGCTGTGGCGTTCCGGACGGCCGCTAGTATCGCCTCAGAGGAAGCGGAGGCATCCGCCCCTGGCGCTGCTGGCAGGGAGGACGTGATCGATAGGGATGCTGGGACCGCTGCGGTGGGCGCCGCGGGGTTGGCCTGCGAGGAGCAGGCGACGGTTCCGACAGTCAGCAGTGCCGCCGCGAGTGATGTGAGTTTCAAGAGGCCTCCAGATTGACGATGGGCGCTTCGACTGGCGCACGTGAACGGTTCCGTGCCCGAAGAACGCGGCAACCACCCGCAAAGCCCGCAACGCCGTGGCGTGGAACTGAGCGAGACGCGGGCGCGTCTGCCCAAGGTAATGGGGAGTGGCGCGCCGTGCAAACAAAAACGCCGTCTCCGAGGACTCGGAAACGGCGTCACAAATCTCGGACTTGATTGAAGCTTTGGTGGACGGCAGGAGGATCGAACTCCTGACCTCCGCATTGCGAACGCGGCGCTCTCCCAGCTGAGCTAGCCGCCCACTCTGACGCGGATCAACGTCCGATCGCGACAGGCAGATTCTAGCACGGCGT
>JBKJMH010000385.1:0-4571 GCA_046596625.1 Vicinamibacterales bacterium
GATGTAATCGCCCTTCGCCGCACCAGAGTGGCAATTCTGGCAGGTACCAAGACCGTTCGAGGCGTCGTAGCCGCGGGCCCGTACGGTGGTGCCCTGCGGCGTCACGGCAAGGGCGAAGTACTCCCAGCCGTTGCTCTGCGGGAAGGCCGCGTTCGTCCGCTTCACCATCGCCTCGCCCGGAATCATCCGGACGATCGTGCCTTCGGGATAGTCGGTGCTCTTCGTTTCGTACGCCTTGAGTGCGACAGCCAGTTTCGCGGGGTCAGGGTGCTGGACGAACGAGCGCCCAATCTTCGTGCTGCCGCTCGAGATGCACGCGAGGATTTCAGCCGGCACGTCCTGCGCCTGCACCGCAAAGGTCGCCGTGGCGACGAACAGGGCCGCGGCGGCCACGGAGATGAGTCGGTTGATTCGGTTCATGACGGAAGAGCATAGCCGAAAGCGCGCCGCCGCATGCCGCTTGCGGGCACTCGCCGGGGCCAGGCCGTTGTTGGCCGAAATCGGCGAACGGCGCGACGCGTCCGGGCTACGTTCACACCATGGAGCGCGCCGCTGGGGCAGACGCCAATCGCCGACTCGACCCGAGGGCTGCACCTGATTTGTCGCCAAGCCGCGGCGAAGTGGTAGTCACGGCGGCGGCGGGCATGGGGATCGTCTGCGCTATGGCCGCGACAGCTGGCGCGTGGATGCTGATGACCAACCCGGACGGGCTGCTGTGGGTAGCCAGCGACGCCGGTCCCCTGATGGCCATCATCGCAAGAACGGCGGCCCTGCTGACATCGGCAGCGCTGACCATGGTCGGCGGATAGAGGAGTGAGTGCGCATGACTGAGATGAAGTTCAGTGCGACGGCGGGCGTCGATGAGGCGACCGACGGGAACACCTTCGGGCCCATCGCGGTCGGGGTACTGCTCGTCGGCATCGGCGGCGCGATGCTCGCCGAGCGGCTCGATCTGTTGCCGCAGGCGTGGCGCCTGCAGATCTGGCCGGTGCTGCTCATGGCGTTCGGCATTGCCAGGCTGCTGCAGCCGCGGCGGCGTGGCCGGCGCGGCCTGTTCTACGTGCTGGCCGGCGCCTGGTGGTTCGGCGTGCTCTCCGGCTGGGTGTCGGCGGAGCGGACGTGGCCGCTGCTGGTCGTGGCATACGGCGCCGACGTGGTGTTCGCGGCCTCGACTAGCCAGCCAGGACTGCCATCGGGTGACGGACTTCGCCGGCGTCGCTCGGGCGGGCTGGGGTGGGTGCTGGCCGCCATCGTCATAGGGTCCTTCATCAGTGCCGGCGGCGGACGCGGCTGGCCGCAGATGGTCGATCCCAACGGTCAGTTCCGGAGCATCTCGGTGGCCGCACGCACCGAGCATCACGTCGAGCTGTCCTCGCTGCGCGATGCCGAGGTCTGGACAGTCATGGGCAGGAGCATCATCGACCTGCGCGACCTGCCGGCCTCCGCGCCCACCACCATCACCGTGAACGGCCTGACGGCCATGGGCAACACCACCATCCGGGTCCCGCCGGACTGGACCATCGACATGGAAGCGGTGACTATCATGGGACGCGCGCGCGACACGCGCCGGACAGCGAGCCCGTCCACTCCGGCCAGGGACTGGACCGATGCAGTGGGTCCGGGCACCGCTCCCGGTGCAGCGCCGACAACGGCGAACCGTCTCGTGGTCCGGGGAGCCGTGCTGATGGGCACGTTGATCGTCACACCCTAGTCAGGAAACAGCAGGCATCTCATGACCTCGCCCCTCTTCGAAAATCCGCAATCGATCACGCCGCGCCTGCTGGGCGGCATCGGCCTGATGCTGTTCGGTGTCGTGATGCTCATCGACCGTTCCGGGCTGATGGACGCAGGACGCGTCCTCCGCTTCTGGCCGCTGATCCTGATCGCGATCGGTGTGCAGCAACTGGCCTGGGGCCGCCGGCCGGGCGACCACGCGTCGTGGCCAGGGCTGTCCGGACTCGTCTGGATCGCCATCGGCGGCGTCTTCCTCCTCAATTCGCTCGGCATCACGCGCGCGAGCGTCTTCGAGCTGTTCTGGCCGATACTCCTGATCGGCGTCGGCCTCCGCCTGCTGACCCGCACGGGCGGCTTTCGGTTCCGCGACAGGACGATGGACGATCCCAGTGGTGGGAGTCGCGACTCCGGTCCCGCGGTCGCCGTACTGAGCGGCGTGAAGCGCGTCAGTCCGCCCGATCCGTTCAAGGGGCTCGATGTCACGCTGTTCATGGGCGGCGCACAGCTCGATTACCGGCCGGCCATCCTCGCCCCTGGCGCGGAAGCGGTCATCGACATCGTTGCGATCATGGGCGGCTGCGAGCTCTTCGTGCCGCCGCACTGGGTGGTGTCGGCACCGGCGACCACCATCCTCGGCGGCATCGACGACCAGCGGGTCGCACAGCCACCGCCGATCGTCGACTACACCGCCAACCCGGGGCCGCCGCCGCGCCTGGTGATTCGCGGCCTCGTCCTGATGGGCGGCATTACCATCCGGAGCTGATGCATCCGCTTCTCGCTCGCATCGAACGGGTGGCGTGGTACCTGGCGGCCTGGGTCGTCGCCGCATTCCTGCTGTCGCTGGCGCTATCGCGCGAAGGGCTCGACACGCTCGATGCGCTGGTGCTGGTGCTGCCGCCGGCTGTCGCGTACGCCTTCGTCTGCCTCTCGGCGTGGTATGTCTGCCGTGCCGTGCCGCTCACGGCAGCCGGCGCGGTGGCCGTGACCACGGCCTCGATCGCCGCGGCGCTCTCTGCCGGCGCGCTCTGGTACGCGCTGGCCCGAAGCTGGCGGGCGCTGCTCGAGTTCCTGTCACCGGCGCAGTCCTTCGCCGGCCTCGCCGGGCTCGAGCCCATGCTCTTCTCCGGCGCGGTGGTGGCGTACCTGCTGGCACTGGCGGTCTGCCACGTGGCGTTCGCCTACGATGCGGCGCGCGAGGCCGACGCGCAGCGCCTGGAGTTCCAGGTGCTCAGGCGCGACGCCGAACTGCGCGCCTTGCGCGCCCAGCTGAATCCGCACTTTCTCTACAACAGCCTCAACTCAATCAGCGCGCTGACCTCGATCGATCCGCCTGGCGCCCGACGGATGTGCGTGCTGCTCGGCGACTTCCTGCGCAGCACCTTGAAGGTGAGCGCGCTCGATCGCGTGACGGTGTCGCAGGAGCTCGCCCTGGTAGACGCCTACCTCGCCATCGAGCAGATCCGCTTCGGCGATCGTCTCACGCTCGACCGCGACGTCGACGCTGAGGCACTGCCCTGCCGCGTGCCACCGCTCATCCTCCAGCCACTGCTCGAGAATGCGCTGGTGCACGGCATTGCGGGGTTGCTGGACGGCGGTACCGTCCGGCTGTTACTGTCGCGCCGAGACGGGCGGCTGCTGGTGCGGGTCGAAAACCCGCGCGATCCCGAGGTGGCACCGAAGCGCCACGTCGGCGTCGGGCTCGAGAACGTCACCCGCCGCCTGCAGACGGCCTTCGGCGAGCGCTCCAGGCTCGATGCCGTCGCCGATGCCGGCACGTTTCGCGTCGATCTCCACCTGCCCGCCGAGGAAGAGTAGCACCCACCATGGCCCATCATGATGACGTCCCGCTGCGCGTGGTGATTGTCGATGACGAGGAGCTTGCGCGCCGCGTGCTCCGCGAGTATCTGGGCAACCTCGCTGGCATCGAGGTCGTCGCGGAGTGCGCCAATGGATTCGAGGCGGTGAAGGCCGTGGCCGAACTCGCGCCGGACCTGCTGCTGCTCGACGTGCAGATGCCAAAGTTGAGCGGGTTCGAGGTGCTGGAGCTGGTCGGCCGGGACGTGGCGGTCATCTTCACCACCGCGCACGACGCCTACGCGCTGCAGGCCTTCGAGGTGCACGCCGTCGACTACCTGATGAAGCCCTTCAGCGCCGAGCGGCTGGCCGCAGCCGTCGACCGCGCCCGCGTGAGGCTGGCGCGTCGCGAGCCGTCGCCGCTGCCAGCGCTCGGCGCCGCGGTCAGGCCCGCACCCGGGACAACGAGCCGCGTGCTCGTGCGCGACGGCGCACGGGTGGACGTGATCCCGATCGATCAAATCGACTTCATCCAGGCGCAGGACGATTACGTCGCCTACGCCGCATGCGGCCGTCGTTACCTAAAGGAACAGACGCTCGCCGAGGTCGAAGCCACGCTCGATCCGGCCCGGTTCGTCCGCGTCCATCGCTCGTATGTCATCAATCTCGATCGACTGACGCGCGTCGACCTCGATGACCGCGAGAACCGCATCGCACTACTGACCACGGGCGACCGCGTTCCGGTCAGCCGCAGTGGCCACGCGCGACTGACCGCGCGGCTGGGGGCAAGTTAGGCACGGGCGTGTCGGGCGGGGCCGGCAGGTCGGGCAGGAAGGGCCGGGCGTAGCCGCGCACCTTCAGGTGCGCTGAGCCAGCCGGGAGACACTCAGAGATTCGTCAGAATCGCGTCGCCCATGGCCGCCGTGCCGACCTGGGCCGCACCGGCGACATCATGACGCCCGGTGCGACCCAGGTCGGCACGGCGGCCATGGGCGACGCGATTCTGGCGAATCTCTGAGTGTCTCCCGGCTGGCTCAGCGCAC
>JBKJMH010000092.1:0-2991 GCA_046596625.1 Vicinamibacterales bacterium
GCGCAGCGTCACCTGCTCGGTCGGGTCGCGCCCGAGCAGCCGTTGCAGGGCAAGCCTGGCGCTAGTCACCCGTGCATCCAGCAACAGGCGGTCGGCGTCGATTCGGCGGCGCTCGACCACGAGCAGGTCGCGCTCCAGGGCCGGCGCCGCGCCGGCTTCGACGCGGCTCCTGACCACGTCGAGCTGTCGCGTGGCGGTGTCAGCTAGTTGCGTAAGGACGTCGAGGTCGCGTTGTGCGGCCGCCGCCGCGCCGTAGGCGGCGCGAACGTCCGCAACGAGGTGGCGCTCGCGATCGTCGACGCGAAAGCGGGCGGCGTCCAGTTCGCCGTCGGCGACCGCGACCCGCCCCTTCACCCTGAACAGGTCGAGCGGCCACTCGACGCTGAGCGTGGTCTGGTTGTCCGACCCGCCCGGTTGTTGCTGCCGACCCACGGACACCATCGGGTTCGGTTTCAGCCCGGCCTGCGAGCGGTTGCCGCGTGCGACGTCGATCTGCGTTCGTTCGGCCTGAAGTGCCGGCTCGCGCTCGACGGCCAGTCGGACGGCGTCCTCCAGCGAGAAGTCATCGCCGCGGACTACAGGCGTTTGGCCGCGGGCGAGCGGCGCCGAGAGCGCGTTGAGCAGCATCGCCGCTGTGGCGGCAGCCACGAGACGGTCGGCTGCGCCTGCCATTCGGTGACGGGTCATTGCACCACTCCCTGAATCGAGACCGACCCCTGGCCGGCCGCACCGTTCCACTCAATCGTCACCGGCCACGAGCCAGCCATACCGAACTCGGCGGTCGCCTCGTAGCGCCCTGGCTGACCCGTGGGCCGGATGGCCATGTTGCTCGGCATAGCCATGCCCGGCATCTGCATCGTCGCGCCGGCCTTCACGGCTCCGACATCGACAAGCGTTCCCGCCGCGTCACGAAATTCAATCGAGAACCCGTTCCGTCCAAGGTGGAGGCTGCCGTCCTGAGAGCGCAGGCTGATCTCGAGCGTGCCCGACCGGACAGACTGCACCACGACGCCGGACGCCGGCCCCACGTTCGTTGCGCCGTCGCGAAACGCGAGCCGCCAGCCGAGCACGCCAACGGCGCCGACGAGCACGACCAATGCGAGCCGGCGCCACAGCCGTCGCCGGTGGCCCGCGTCGGCGGGTGCCGCGGGCTCAGGCGTAGCCTCACCACTCAGCCCCAGCTGCCATCGCCGGAGCAGGAAGAAGATGACGGGCGTCACCAGCAGCACGTGGAGCAGCGACGAGACCATGCCGCCGAGCACGGGCGTCGCCAGCGGCTTCATCACTTCAGCGCCAGGTCGCGTACTCCACATAATCGGGAGGAGACCGGCCACGACCGTCGACACGGTCATGACCTTCGGCCGCAGGCGGAGCAACGCTCCCTCGATGACCGCGTCGCGCAGGGCAGACACGGTAAACGCGTCTCCGAGTTCCTGAAGTTTTCGCTCCACCGCCTCGTCCAGGTAGATGACCATGACGACGCCGGTCTGGACCGCGGTGCCGAAGAGAGCGATGAAGCCAACCCACACTGCGACCGACAGGTTGTAGCCAAGCGCCCACAGGAGATAGACGCCGCCGGTCAGCGCGAACGGCACGGTCAGCAGCACATGTGCCGCCTCGAGCGCCGAGTGGTACGTGAAGTAGAGCAGCACAAAGATCACGACCAGGACGATGGGCAGCACGATCTGGAGTTGCTCCCGCGCGTGCTGCTGGTTCTCCCAGCGTCCACTCCAGTCGATGTAGTAGCCCGGAGGCAAAGGCACGTCGCGCGCGACCGCACGGCGAGCCTCCTCGACGAACCCGCCGACGTCGCGCCCCTGCACGTTCAGCAGCACGGTGGCGAGGACCAGCCCGTTCTCGGAGGAGATCATCGCGGGGCCTCTGGCGTGCGCGATGGTGGCGAGTTGGGAGAGGGGCACCTGGGTGCCGTCCGGCGCCGCAACCAGCACCGCGCCGAGAGCCGTGGCGTCGTTACGATACTGCGGCGCGTAGCGCACGCGTACCGGGAAGCGGCGGCGCCCTTCGATGGTGGTCGTCAGCACGGTCTCGCCGACGGCGTGCTCGATGACCTGCTGGATGTCGCCGACGCCTATGCCATAGCGGGCGGCCGCAGGCCGATCGATGACGATGTTGAGGTACTGACCGCTGGTGACCTGCTCGGGATAGACATTGCTTGCGCCAGGAACCGTGCGGACAACGTCACTGACGCGGCGGGCCAGCGTTTCGAGCGTTGCGAGATCCGCGCCGAAGATCTTCACACCCACTTCGGAGCGAATGCCGGTGGTCAGCATGTCGATCCGATTGATGATCGGCATCGTCCAGATGTTCGCCACACCAGGGAGTTGCGCCGCGCGGCCCATCTCGGCCCTCAACCGATCGAGCGTCATGCCGGGACGCCACGACTCGCGCGGCTCGAGATGCACGATCGTCTCCGTCATGTTGAGCGGAGCCGGGTCGGTGGAGGTATCGGCCCGCGCCACCTTGGCGACGACAGAGGCGACCTCAGGAAACGAAGCCAGGGCCGCGTTCTGACGCATCGCGATCTGCGTGTTCTCCTCCAGCGAGATGCTCGGGTCGGCGATCGGCATGAACATCAGGTCGCCCTCGTTGAGCGGCGGCATGAATTCGCTGCCGATTCCGCGAGCGAGGATCAAGGCCCCGACAAACAGACTGCCGGCGACGGCCACCGTCACCACGCGATGAGCGAGCGCTGCCGCGAGTGCCGGACGGTAGAGGCGTTGCAGCGCACGCATCACCGGGTTGTCTTCTTCCTTGCGGAAGGTGCCGCCCAGCAGCAAGCTGCAGAGCACCGGCACCAGGGTAACCGAGACGACGGTGGCGGCCAGCACCGCGAAGGTCTTGGTGAACGCGAGGGGATGGAACAGCTTTCCTTCCTGCCCGGTGAGCGCGAACACCGGAATGAACGCCAGCAGGATGATGGCCATCGAGAAGAACACCGGCCGGCCCACCAGCCGCGTCGATTCGAGTACG
>JBKJMH010000191.1:0-5559 GCA_046596625.1 Vicinamibacterales bacterium
CGTTCGAGCGTGTTCTCGAGTTCGCGTACGTTGCCGGGCCAGTGATAGCTCATGAGCATGTCGATGGCCGGCGTCGCGATCCGCTTGATGTTCTTGTGGTGTTCGCGCGAGAACTTCTCGAGGAAGTGATCGACCAGTAACAGCAGGTCGGCCTTCCGCTCGCGCAGCGGCGGCACGAAGATCGAGAAGACATTCAGACGGTAGTAGAGGTCTTCGCGGAAGGTGCCGGCGGCAATCGCCCGCTCCATGTCCTTGTTCGTCGCCGCCACCAGGCGCACGTTCACCTTGACGGTTTCCGTGCTGCCCAGCCGCTCGAACTCCCGCTCCTGCAGCACGCGCAGCAGTTTCACCTGCGTCGACAGGTGGATGTCGCCGATTTCGTCGAGGAACAGCGTGCCGCCTTCGGCCATCTCGAAGCGCCCCTTCTTCCGCTGCTCGGCGCCGGTGAAGGCACCGCGCTCGTAGCCGAAGAGTTCCGACTCGATCAGGCTGTCGGGCAGGGCGGCGCAACTGACCTTCACGAACGGCTTGTTCGCGCGCGGTGAGTTGTAGTGAATCGAGTGGGCCACCAGTTCCTTGCCCGTGCCTGATTCACCGCGGATGAGCACCGTCGTGTTGGTGGCTGCCACCTGCGACATCTGCTCGTACATCTGCCGCACGGGGCCGCTGGTGCCGATGATGCTGGAGAAGTCGTAGCGCTCCTTCAGCTCCTGCCGAAGGTGGGTATTCTCGTCGACGAGACGCTTCTTGTCCTCTTCCACCAGGCGCTGAATCTTCAGCGCGGCGGCAATGCTCGACGCCACGATGCCGAGGAACTTCACGTAGCGCTCGTAGTCGCGATCCGCGTTGAACTTGAGATCGACACCGATGGCGCCGACCGCGCGCCGGTTCAACAGAATCGGCACGCAGATAAAACTGAGTTCGTCCTTGTGGACGTCCGCGCGCTTGGCGGCGCGGTTAAGGAACTCCGGTTCCTTGCTGACGCGGGGGACGACAATCGGCCGGCTGCTCTCGACCACCTTGCCGACGATGCCTTCGCCGACGCGATAGCGAACGGCGTGCGACGGCGCGTCGAGGCCATCGGCGGCCTCGACGTGCAGTTCGCGGTGGTCGTGCAGGAACACGATCAGGCTGCGGACCGTGCCGTGGTGCTTCGCCAGGATCTCGAGCGCCCGGTGCAGGGCTGATCGCAGATTCAGCGTGCCCGATAGTGCATGGCTGATCTCCAGCAGGGTGGAGAGCCGCCGCGACTCACGGGCCTGGACGACGGCGGGATCTTCAGCCGAACGTGATTTAGCCATCGGTTAGACGGTCGCGCTGTTGACGTCCTCGTCGGTGATCGTCACCGGACGCAGGAACGGCATCATGCCGCGCAGCTGGGCACCAACCTTCTCGATCTGGTGCGACCGTTCGGACTTGCGGGTCGCCTCGAAGACCGTGCGGCCGGAGGCGTTCTCTTCGACCCACGCCGCCGCCCACTTGCCGGTCCGGATGTCATCGAGCACACGCTTCATCTCGGCCTTGGTTTCCGCCGTGATGATGCGCGGACCCGACGTGTAATCGCCGGCCTCGGCGGTGTCGCTGACCGAGTAGCGCATGTAGTTCAAACCGCCCTGGTACATCAGGTCGACGATGAGCTTCAGCTCGTGCATGCACTCGAAGTAGGCCACTTCCGGCTGGTAGCCCGCCTCGACGAGCGTCTCGAAGCCGGCCTTCACCAGCGCACTCACACCGCCGCACAGCACGGCCTGTTCACCGAACAGGTCGGTTTCGGTCTCTTCCGAGAAGGTGGTTTCGATGACCCCGGCGCGGGTGACGCCGATGCCCTTTGCGTAGGACAGCGTCAGGGCGCGAGCCTTGCCCGTCGCGTCCTGGTGCACGGCGAACAGGGCCGGGGTGCCGGCACCTTCGACATACAGCTCACGCACGCGGTGGCCGGGCGACTTCGGAGCCACCATCGACACGTCCACGTCCTCGCGCACCTTGATGGTGCCGAAGCGGATGTTGAAGCCGTGGGCGAACATCAGCATCTTGCCCGGGGCGAGGTTCGGCTCGACCGCTTCCGCGAACAGCCGCGCCGCCGTCGTGTCCGGCACGAGCATCATGATGACGTCGGCCCAGTTCGACACTTCCGCCGGCGTCCCCACTTCGAGGCCAGCCGCCTGCGCCTTCGCACGCGACCGGCTTGTCGCCGGCAGGCCGACACGAACGCTCACGCCGCTGTCCTTCAGGTTGAGGGAATGCGCGTGGCCCTGCGATCCGTAACCGATCACCGCAACCTTCTTGCCCTGGATCAGGCTGAGGTCCGCGTCCGCGTCGTAGTACATCTTCGCCATTCGAGTGAGTCTCCAAATCGCTAGTAACTGTCGTACGTAGCTGCCGACCTTCAGGTCGGCCGATCTGCGGGCCTGAAGGCCCGCGGCTACAACTGCCTACACCGACTTCCCGCTGCCAGACCGACACCGCGCGCACCATTTCGACGCGACCGGTGCGGACCATCTCGATCACCCCGTAGGGCCTGAGCACTTCGAGCAAGCTATCGATTTTATCTTCAGTCCCGGTGGTTTCGATCACCAAGGTCTCCGGACGTGTGTGTGGTCATCAGCGTCTCGAACTTGGATACGACCCGAGCACCCGGACCATCGGCGCGAATTCGGCAAGATGGGCCAGGGCACGCGCGCATGCCAGATCGTCACGCGCGGCTGCAAGATCGGCGTAGAACAGGTATTCCCACTTCCGGCCCGGTATCGGCCGCGATTCGAGCTTCGTCAGGTCGATGCCGCGGAGCGCGATGGCGGCCAGCGCCTTGAACAGCGCGCCGGGTTCGTTGGCGAGCGTAAAGACGACCGTGGTCTTGTCGGGCGCCGCGTCCGACAACGGCGTACGGCCAACCACGAGGAACCGCGTCGTGTTGCTGTCGAAGTCCTGAATGGAGGAACGCACCGGCTCGAGGCCGAACACTTCGCCGGCGCGGGCCGAGGCGATCGCTGCGGCGCCGGTCAGTCGCTGGTCAGCAATCATCTTCGCGCTGCCGGCCGTGTCGTAGGTGGCGGTAATCTCCACGCCGGCCAGGGTGCGCAGGAACCGGTCGCACTGCGCGAGCGCCTGCGGGTGCGAGTAGACCCGCGTGATGTCCTCGATCGTCGTCCCTGGCAGGGCCAGCAGATGGTGCACCACCGGCACCTCCACCTCCCCCACGATCGGCAGCTGGTGTTCGAGCAGCAGGTCGAAGTTGCGATGGATGCTGCCGCCGATCGAGTTCTCGATCGGCAGGACGCCGTAGTCCACCCGGCCACTGTCGACCGCGGCAAACACGTCCTCGAACGCCTTGCACGGCAGCAGTTCAGCCGAGGCGCTCACCTGCCCCGAGGCAGCCTCGCTGAATGCGCCCGGTTCTCCCTGATAAGCAATCTTCATTGGATGGTCGTTAGTCCTTGGTCGTTGGCTTGCCCACCGTAGCCCGAAAGGGCGAAGGCGGGTCGATCGTAGCGGTGGCCGGCCGTGAGGGGCCGTACGGCAAAAAGGCCATCACTCCTGTTCGGATGATGGCCTCGGAGCGCTTACACTCTGCGCCGCCATCATCCGGTTGGCCGGACGCCCGTCACGACGACCCCGAAGCCGAGGTGTGCTCCGGGGAGCGTGACGACGGGGTTGGACACGAGCAGCATGTGTCAGGAATTACACCGGTTCAGGGGAATTGAGTCAAATCGAAACATTTCATTAGAACATAAGCACGGCAAATACTCGCGCCATTTACATAACGAGCGCGAATAACGCACTCGTCGTCATTGGTCATTTCGTCGACCCCAACGACTAACGACCATCCCATTGCTGTTCCATGCGGCGCATCACCGGAGCGACGTCGCCGGCCAGGAGGTAGCCGTCCTTTACCAGGGCGTCGCAGACGCCGCGCGCCTGCGCCAGATAGGCTTCGCGAGACGCGTAGCGGTCCGCCGCCGGTCGGCGCGGGTCTTTCGCGGCTGGGGCTTCGGAGGCCGTCTTCGGAAAGGCGATGCGCGAGCCGAGCAGCGAGACCAGCATGGTCGGACCACCGCTCGACTGATTGCGGAAGTTCCAGCCGGTGTAGGTGGCTAACGGCACCATCGACTCGGCCGTACGGACGCCGGCCAGTTCGTTGCCGTCGGCGTCGACCTGCGGCACCAGGAACGGCACCAACTGCCCATCGCGGCGATGCTGCTCGACGACCGTCGGTGACTGCACACCAGGGATCGCCGGGAACTTGACCGCACTGGCCGGCACCAGGGTGCCGTCGGCCAGCCGTGGGTAACGGCTCGCCGGGGGCGGTGAGCCCTTCAGCAGCCACTGCTCCATACCCGCCATCAGCGCCCTCATCGTCCACCAGTACTCGAGCGGATTGTCTGGTTGCTGGCCGTTGCCGATGCTCGTCGGGAACCTGGCGGGACCGTGCTGCGCCCCGGCGAGGTAGTACACCCGGGTATTGTCGGCCAGTGCGAGGTCGCGGGTGCCGTCTGGCGACGTGTGCACGAGCGCCGCGTTGCGGCCGCCGCCCCAGTATTCGACCGAGGTGTTCGTGAAGAACGTCTTCGGCTGGAACGCCCGAGCGCGATCGTTGTCGAGCAGTCCGTCGGTGCGGCCGGAGACCGGATCGCGCGTCGCCTGGTTGGCGTAGGGAAAGCGCGTGATGTCGTACATCGTGAGTGACGTTGGCGTCGCGCCTCGCGCGTTCACGTCGAGCCCTGCGGCGCCGGCAATGTGCATCCAGACGGCATCGAACACCTGCCGCCCCTTCTCGTCGCCGTTGAGGCCGTTATAGAGGAACGTGCGCAGGAAGCGGCCGCTCTGCGACGAGCCAAACGCCAGCGTCTGCTTCGCCGTGGCCAGCGCGTCTGGCGAGTACTTCACCCAGCTGGCCGTGTCGCGAAAGGCCGCGAGGCCGAGGCCGGAAATCGGCAGCGTCCTGGCCCGGTACGACAGGCGATAGATGCGGCCCGCTTCGAAGCCGTCCTTCGCCATCACCAGCCCTCCGTCGAGCGACCAGCGTGAGCGCTCGACCACGCGCGGCGGCGCGAACTGGCTGTCACGCACCGTCAGGGTGCTGTCGGCGGCAGTTGGATCGACGGGTGTGTAGCCCGCAAGATCGCCAACCGTCTGACGGTCGTTCGTATTCGCCGGCGTGAAATCGCCCCACACCATCGCGTCAATCCCCTGGGCCGATGGGACAGTAATCGCCATGAGACCGTTCACCCGGCGGACGTCGAACTCCCAACCCACCCACACCAGCGTGAACCCGCGGTCGAGCAGGAAGCGGTCGCCAAGGTCGGCGTCGGTCGACGGGTCGTTCGCGGCGCCCCGCATGAAGCCGCCGAGAACCGGCTTGCGTCCACGGTTCAGCACATCGACGAGCGCGATGCCGTTCGACCGTGCGGCGTCCCTGGGCCGGATGATGTAGAGGTCGGACGAGAACTCGACGCGGCCGGCCGCATTCACGGGCGCCTTGTCGATGTCGGCAATGACCTGGTTCCGGCGGTCCGCCGGGTCGACCGAGAAGTGCGCCGTGCCGACGATCTTCTCGAAACC
>JBKJMH010000390.1:0-11674 GCA_046596625.1 Vicinamibacterales bacterium
GGTCGACACCGACGGTGGCCACGCCGAAGGCGATGTGTGTCGAGTCGAAGGTGTGATGTCCGAGCGGCGCAAACGGAATGCCCGCGACGGACGCACGATGCATGAAGGCCACCGGTCCGAGCGCCGGCTCACCCGCCAGGCCTCCGGCCAGCGTCAACCCGGTGCCATGCACGGTTGTCCGCCAGGCCGCTGAGAGTTGCATGAAGAAGTCGTGCGGATGCTGGCGGTCCACCAGCGGCCGGTCATCGAGCGCTTCGCCCACCTGGAAGATCTCGCGGTAGCCCTTCGTGCCAACGAGGGCCGGATCGAGGCTCAGCATCGCGGTGAGGGTCAGGTCACCACTGCCCGCTTTCCGCGCCGCCATCCCCATCCACCAGGTGGGGGCCTTGAACTCTTCGCCGCCCCGGTCACCGCCCTGACGGTTGAACAGCAGATAGGCCGAACCGTCCTGCATGAGATGCCACGCGCCTGGTGCGGACATGTCCATCTGGCTCATGTCGTGCTGATGCTCTGGCGGTGCCGGGGCCTGCGCCCACGCCGCCGACGTGCCCAGCAACAGCGCGGCAGTTACCACCGCCCCCGTCCAACGAAAATCATCCTTCGACACACATCCTCCACGAGTTACAGACGCGTTTTCACAGCACCGGACACGCAGCCGCGGATGCGGCCAGGACACCGGCGTCGAGGTGATGACGGATGAGCCCGCGGCGTATTACACCCGCAGTTGCGGGTGCTGCGGAGTGTGTGGATGGAGGGCGGACGAAGGCGGCAGCACGACGGGTGTGCTGCCGAGTGGCGGCTGATCCGAGGCGGCCGCCTCGGGCAGGACCATGGCGTGTTCGAGCGGGCGGGCGGCGGCGGACCGCATCTCCAGCGGCTGATCGGCTTCGAATCCGGAGTGATCGTGTCCGCACCCGGCCGTGGAGGCGATCGACGTGCGTGCGGTCGCGACCCCGTCCGCCACCTCGTGGCACGACGGCACCGCAGCCTGAGCCGCCGGTTCGTGGCACCCGACCAGACACGGGTCCAGCAGTGCCGGACCAGCCCCCACGCCGAGCACGAGGAACAATGCGATGACGCGCCACAGCCTCACGAAACGATGATAGCGCAGCCCACGGAGTGGCGCGAGCCACCCGGCAAGTCGCTCGAAATCGTACTGAATCGGCTTGGCCTATAATCGCGGCGATGACCGGCCGAGCCTTCCGACGGGCCTTGTTTGCAGCCTGGATGCTGCTTGCGGCACTGGCCGCCCCCGCGTCAGCGCAGCTGTCCGTGGCTGCGGCGTCCGACCTGCAAGCCGTTCTGCCGGAGATCAGTGCGCGCTTCCAGCATGCCTCCGGACAGAGGCTGCGAGTCACCTACGGATCGTCCGGACAGTTCGTGTCTCAAATCCAGAACGGTGCGCCGTTCGATCTGTTCCTCTCGGCCGACGAGTCGTTCGTGCGTCGGCTGGTGGCGTCGGGCCAGGCCGAGGCCGCCAGCGTCACGCCCTATGCGCTCGGCCGGCTGGCGCTCTGGGCCAGAAACGACCGCACGATCGACCTGACCCAGGGCCTCGCGCTGCTCGCGTCGCCTGCCGTGCGCCGCATCGCCATCGCCAACCCGGACCATGCGCCGTATGGCCGGGCCGCGGTGGACGCGCTGCGTCAGGCTGGCCTCTACGAACGCGTGCGGTCGCGGCTGGTGCTGGGCGAGAACGTGTCGCAGGCCGCTCAGTTCGCGCAGACCGGCAACGCCGACGTCGGCATCATCGCGTTGTCACTGACACTGGCCCCGGTCATGCGCAGGTCCGGCACCGCCGTCGAATTGCCGCAGCACACCTTCGCTCCCATCACCCAGACAGGGACGGTGCTCACCGCGTCACGCCAGCGCGACGTGGCGCGACGCTTTCTCCAGTTCCTCTCACAGCCGGACATTGTGCAACTGCTGCGCGACTCGGGCTTCGGCGCCCGCCCGTGAGCGGGGGCATCGACTGGCAGGCCATTGCGCTCAGCGTCAGGCTGGCCGTCGTCGTCGTCGTCATCCTGCTCGTAATCGGGACACCGCTGGCCTGGTGGCTCACCTTTCGCCGCAGGCGCTGGACGTTCATCATCGAAGCCATCGTGGCGATGCCGCTCATCCTCCCCCCGACGGTGCTCGGTTTCTACATGTTGATTGCGATGGGGCCGCGCAGCCCGCTCGGGCACGCCTGGGAGACCATGACCGGGCACGGTCTCGCCTTCACGTTCGAGGGGCTGGTGCTGGCCTCGTTGTTCTACAGCCTGCCTTTCGTGGTGCAGCCGATCGCCGCCGCCTTTGCCCAACTCGACCCGACGTTGACGGAAGCCTCGGCTACCCTCGGCGCCTCACCGTGGCGCACCCTCACGCGCGTCACGCTGCCGCTCTCGCGCGACGGACTGCTCGCGGGTGCGGTGCTCGGCTTCGCCCACACGCTTGGCGAATTCGGGGTGGTGCTGATGGTCGGCGGCAACCTCCCCGGCGTCACGCGCACGGTGTCCATCTCGATCTACGACCAGGTGCAGGCATTCGATCTGGCCGCAGCGAACGCCACGGCCCTCCTGCTGCTCGGCGTCTCGTTCGCGGCGCTGGCCGCGGTCTATGCGGTCCTGCGCAAGCCGTGGGCGGTGGCGCCGGCCGCATGACGCTGTACGCCGCCGTCCGCTCGCGGCTCTCGGCGCAGTTCGCGCTCGACGTGTCGATCGAGACACCACCAGGAATCACGATTCTCTTCGGCGCCTCCGGCTCCGGGAAATCGACGCTGCTCCGCGCCATTGCCGGCCTGCTTCGTCCCGATGCCGGACGCATCAGCGTCGACGATCGCACGCTGTTCGACGCCGCCGCCGGCATCTGGCTGCCTCCCCAGAGCCGCAGCATCGGCTACGTCTTCCAGCACCTCGCGCTGTTTCCGCACCTGACCGCCCGTGCCAATCTGGAGTTCGGTCTGCACGCCCGGCCGGCATCCGAGCGGCGGGCACGGGTCGACGACATCGCGCAGCGCTTTCACATCGACCGCCTGCTCGAGCGCCGCCCGGCCCAGATCTCGGGTGGCGAGCGTCAGCGCGTTGCGCTGGCGCGCGCCCTCGTCACCGACCCGAGTGTCCTGTTGCTCGACGAGCCGCTGTCCGCCCTCGACCACGCCACGCAAACGCGGATCATCGACGACCTCCGCGAGTGGAACCGCGCGCGGCGCATCCCTGTGCTCTACGTGACGCACGCGCACCGCGAGGTCTTCGCACTTGGCGAACGCGTCGTCGTGCTCGAGCACGGCCGCGTCCTGGCCAGCGGCACGCCGCACGAGGTGATCGACCTGCCGGTGCATGAAACGATTGCGCAACTGGCCGGCTTCGAGAACCTGTTCTCCGCGACGGTCGTCGGTCGCCGGCCTGAGGGCGGCGTCATGCAGTGTCGCCTGGCCAACACCACCACCGAACTCGAGGTGCCGATTGGCGTTGCCGATGTCGGCGCCGCCGTGCGCCTGGCCATTCGCGCCGGCGACATCCTGCTCGCCATCGAGGAACCGCGTGGACTCAGCGCCCGTAACATCGTGCGCGGCACGCTGGTGTCGCTGTCACCGCAGGGCACCACCGTCGTCGCCATCGTCGAGGCGGGCGAGCGGTTCATCGTCCATTTGACGGCCGGAGCGGTCGTGTCGCTGGCGCTGCGCACCGGACTGCCGGTCTGGCTGGTGGTGAAGACGCACTCCTGCCGTATCGTCTCGTTGTGATAGAGGTAAGTGATGCGGCGTGTCCTGCGGTCTATCGTCGCTGTCCTTGCGCTCACCTCGTCGTGGCTGCTCTCGCCAGGCACCGCCGAGGCTGTCGACCTGCGCAACGTCCTCACTGACTACACGTTCACTTCGTGGAGCCGCAAGGACGGCTTGGTCGGTCCCGTCTGGGCGATCGCGCAGGACGGCAACGGCTTCATGTGGCTTGGCACCGACACCGCGCTCATCCGCTTCGACGGCGTGCGCTTCGTCTCGTGGGAGGGGCTCGGCGGTACGCCGCTGCCCCGGCTGCCGATTCGGTCGCTCTTCGTCTCGAAAGCCGGCGCGCTGTGGATCGGGTTCGGCGCGGGCGGCGGCCTCGCACGCATCGAGAACCGCGTGGTCGACACCTTTGCCGCGGCAGAGGCCGCCGACGCGATGGGTGCCGTCTCCACCATCGTCGAGGACCAGGCCGGCACCATCTGGGCCTCGGCTGCCGCCGGGCTGTATCGCCTGACGAACGGCCGCCCGGCGCGCGTCGGCGCAGACGATCGGCTCCCCGCCGAGGGCGCCGCGAACGCCTTCATCGACCGCAGCGATCAGTTGTGGGTGAGCACGCCAGACGGCCTGTTCAGGCGCGACCGCGCGGCAGACGGGCAGTTCGAGTTCGTGGAGCCGTCCGACGACTCGCAGCGACTGCTCGGCCTCAGCCAGGACGCGGCCGGCCGGCTCTGGGCCAGCGACTCGGTGGTCGGCTTCCGCGCCCTCGGTGAAGGACCCGCGATTCGCGGCACCGAGGCGGGCCGCGGCTATCGCCTCCTGCACGACCGCGACGGGCACCTGTGGGTGGCGACCATCGGCCAGGGGCTCTGGCGCGTGGACGCCAGCGCGGGGCCGCACGCGCCGCTGTTCATCGAGCGCACAACGGTGCTGTCCGGACTCTCGAGCGACGCGGTTCGCACGGTATTCGAAGACCGCGACGGCAACATCTGGGCAGGCACCACCGACGGGGTCGATCGCCTCGTGCCGCACCGCATCACGCCGTGGACCAACCTCGGCCTGGTGAACACCATCGACGCCACTGCCGACGGCCGGATCTGGGCCGGCACCGTCGACGGCCTGATTCCGTTCACGCGCAGCGAGGGTGGCTGGCAGTTGTCGGACACCCGCTTGCCCGTGCGCGGCGCAACCGCCGTGCGCGGCGACGGCACCGGCGGCCTCTGGGCGATGACGCCGTCGGGGCTGTACCGAGTCACTGGTCAGTCGGTGCGGCAGACGCCGATGATGCGCATGCCGCGTTCGATCACCTTCGAGGCGCTTGCCGCGGACAACCACGGCACCGCGTGGGTGGTGACGACCGCCGGCGACATCATGCGCACGGAGAACGGCGTCCTGCGCGCCATCGACCAGGTTCCCGAATTGCGCGGAGTGCGAACGAACGCCGTCCTCGTCGATCGGTCGGGCAACCTGTGGGTGTCCTATGACGGCACCCGCATCGGCCTCATCGGCAAGCCGGGTGAATTCCGTCCCTTCGGTGACGCGGGTCTCGGCAGCGGCGCGCACTACGACATCTACGAAGACCCGTCAGGCGCGATCTGGATCAGCGGCGCCGACGGCCTGAGCCGTTTCACCGGCGACCATTTCGTCTTTGCGGGACGCGCCAACGGCCTCCCCGCTGGCGGCGTCTACTCCATCACCCAGGACAGCCGGAAGGATCTGTGGCTGGCCACGGCGAGCGGCATCATCCGCCTCGACCCGGGCGAGTTCGACCGTGCGGTGTCGTCGCCCGCCTACGTGATGCGCTTCCGCATCTACGACACCTCGGACGGCCTGGCCGGCTACCCGGTGACCTTCGGCGATCGCAACGCCGTGCTCGCCCAGGACGGCACCCTCTGGTTCGTCACCAGCCGCGGCATCTCGGTCGCCGATCCCAGCGCCCTCGGCCAGCAGCGTCTGCCGCCGCTCGTCGCCATCGACGAAGCGCGCGCGAACGACGTCCGAATCGAGGGCAATGCCCTGCCGCCCGGCACCTCGAAGCTGGAGATCGACTACACCGCGCCCGAGTTGTCGTCGCTGCTGAAGACACGGTTCCGCTATCGGCTCGACGGGCTGGACACCGACTGGATCGATGCGGGGACGCGCCGCCTGGCGCTGTACACCAACCTGCCGCCGGGAGCCTACGTCTTCCGCATCGCCGTCAGCCAGGACGATGGCCGCTGGTCCGAGAACGAGGCGACGTGGGCGTTCACACTCCGGCCGCGCTTCTATCAGACCTGGTGGTTCCTCGGCCTGGTGCTGGCCAGCGTCGCCGGCCTCACGTGGGGCACCTGGGCCTACCGCATCCGCCGCCTTCGGAGCCAGTTTGCGCTGGTGCTCGGCGAGCGCGTCCGGCTGAGCCGCGAACTGCACGACACGCTGCTGCAAAGCCTGGTCGGCGTGGCGCTCGAGTTCGATGCGGTGTCGAAATCGCTCGACACCAACCCGGCCTCGGCCCGTGAACGCGTGATCAAGATTCGCGAACAGGTGGAGGAATACATCCGGGAGGCGCGCCGGTCCATCTGGAGCCTGCGCTCGCCGGCCCTCGACACTGGCGACCTGATCGACGCCCTGAAGGACAGCGCCGCGCGCGCCGTCTCCGGGCAACGGGTCGACTTCTCGTTCACGCAGGTGGGCGACTCGCGCCGCCTGTCGTCCAATGCCCAGCATCAACTGCTGCGGATCGGCCAGGAGGCGCTCCTCAATGCGGCTCGCCATTCCGGCGGCACGGCGATTACCATGACGCTGCGGTACGAGCCGGCGTTTGTGGTGCTGACGATTGCCGACAACGGCCGGGGCTTCGACACTACACGCGGCACCGAGGGCACCACCGACCACTACGGACTCACGACGATGCGCGAACGGGCGCAGCAGGCGGGCGGCGGCCTGACGCTCACCTCGACACCAGGCGCGGGCACCACCGTCGAGGCGGTCGTGCCGACACGGGCCGATGACGGCCGGGACGGAATGGACTGATGGCAACGCCAGCGATTCGGGTCATGTGCGTCGAGGACCACCGCATCGTGCGGGAGGGACTGGCGCTCATCATCAACCAGGAGCCGGACATGAAGATGGTCGGCTCCTGCGCAACGGTAGTCGAGGCGATTGAGTTGTACCGCACGGTGCACCCTGATGTGACGCTGATGGACCTCCGCCTCGGCACCGCCAGTGGTGTCGACGCCATCAAGGCGATCCGCGCCGACAACCCCGAGGCGCGCATCATCGTGCTGACGATGTACGAGGGCGACGAGGACATTTTCCGCGCGCATCAGGCCGGTGCCACCACCTACCTGCTGAAGGACACGCTCTCCGCGGATCTCGTCCGCGTCGTCCGCGAGGTCCATGCCGGGGAGCGCCCGGTGTTGCCCGAGGTGCAGGCGCGACTGGCCGAGCGCGCGTCGATGCCAACGCTGACGGCGAGAGAGGTGGAGGTGATCCAGCTCATTTCGCAGGGGCTGCGGAACAAGGAAGTCGGCGCCATGCTCGGCATCACCGAGGGCACGGTGCAGATTCACGTGAAGAACATCTTCGCGAAGCTGCAGGTCAACGACCGGACCGGTGCGGTGCAGGTGGCCGTGCGCCGCGGCCTGATTCACATGAAGTAATCGCACATGCCCACAGCCGTCTACCCGTCCTCGCGCGTCGAGTCGGAACGAACCATCGCCCTGGCGCGCGTGGCCCTGGCGGCCACCGCCTCGCTGGCGCTGTGGCTCGACCCGTCCGACACCGGGCGCCGCGCCGACATCGTCTACTGGAGCTACGTCGCCTACGCGGCAGGACTCGCCATCTGGACCCACACCTGGTGGGAGGGGGGAGACTGGTTTCCGCTGCTGACGCACGGCATCGACATCGTCGTTTTCTCCGGGCTGCAGTACCTGACACTCGGGCCGTCCAGCCCGTTCTACGTCTACTCCGTCTTCTCGATGTTCTGCGCCGCCATCCGCTGGGGATGGCGCGGCACGCTGATCACCGGCGCGACGGTGGTGCTGTTCTATGTGGCGCTCGCGGCGCCGATGGCGGTCGGCATGGCGTCGCCGTTCCCGTTCCAGTTGAACCGCTTCATCATCCGAGTGGTGTATCTCCTGGTGTCGATCGCCATGCTGGTGTATCTCGGGCGCTACGAAGCCAGGCTTCGCCTCGAGATCGAACGACTGGCGCGATGGCCTGTGCCGCTCGGCGCGACTCCGGACGCCGCGCTGACGCGCGTCGTGGAATACGGCGCCCGCCTGATGCACGCGGGCTGTGTCCTTGTCGTGTGGGAGGCCAGCGACGAGCCGGGCGTGCACGAAGCGCGGTGGACGGCGTCCGACACCAGCATCCGCCATCATCCGCCAGCCGCATCCTTCGGGTTGACCGACGAGACGCTCGTCCGCTCCACCTTCATCTGCACCGGCGCCGTGCAGGACGCCCGCAGCATCCTCCTTGCTGACCAGTCCGGCCGGCTGGTTCGGCGCGACACCTTTCCCCTCAGCCAGGCGGTCAGGGAGCGGCTGACCGGCAGCGGCCTCGCAACCGCGCCGTTCAAGACCGACTTCGTCACCGGACGGGTCTACTTCTCGGACCTCGGCACACCGCCGTCCGAAGCCGTGCCGCTCACCGAGGTGGTCTCCCGCGAGATTGCGTCATCGCTCGACCAGCTGCTCTCAGCGCGCCAGCGCCAGGAGATCGCGGCGCGGGAGGAGCGCATCCGCGTGGCGCGCGACCTGCACGACGGCGTGTTGCAGGGGCTGACCGGCGTCCGCCTGGAGCTGCGGGCGATGGCGACTCAGAGCCCGGACTCTCCGGGCGCCCTGCGCGAACAACTGGTGTCGCTCGAACGCGCGCTCGCGATGGAACAGCGCGAACTGCGCTTCTTCATCTCCGGCCTCGAGCCGGGGTCGAACCGGCGCATCGACCGACAGTCAACACTGGCGCAGCGGCTCGATTCCGTCCGCGAACGGCTCGCGCTCGAATGGAAGACCCCTGTCACCCTGCGTGTGTCGCCTCGGGTGACGGCGGTGCCCGACGCGGTGGAAGCGGCGCTGCCGCTGATGATCAACGAGGCGGTGGTGAACGCCATGAAGCACGCGCACGCCTCGCGCGTGACGGTCGATGTCGAGTCGGCCGACGGCCACATCCGAGTGGCGGTGAGCGACGACGGCCATGGCTTCCCGTTCAAGGGTCGCTACGACCACGACGCACTGGCCCGCAACCACGAGGCGCCGCGCAGCCTGTTCGACCGCGTGTCGGCACTTGGCGGGCACCTCTCCATCGAGTCGTCCGACCGCGGCTCACGGGTCGAGATGCTGCTTTCGCTGTAGGATCACGTCGTGCCCATCCGCATTGCCATCGTCGACGATCACGCGCTCGTACTGCACGGGCTCAGGCGTCTGTTCGACGGTGAGTCGGAGTTCGAGGTCGTCCAGTGCTGCGGCAACGGCCCGGACGCCATCGCCGCGGCGCGGACCGGCACGATCGACGTGCTGCTGCTCGACATCAAGATGCGCGGGATGAGCGGCATCGACGTGTTGCGCCAGCTCGCCTCCGAGCGCGTGACGTGCGCCACCGTGCTGCTGACAGCGGCGTTGTCCGATGCTGATGCCGTCGAAGGGCTCAGGCTCGGGGCCCGCGGCATCGTGCTGAAGGAATCATCGCCGGACGAACTGCTCGACTGCATCCGTCACGTCGCCAGGGGCGAGCAGTGGGTGGACCGCGAGACGATGAGCCGCGCGCGCGCCACGATCGCCAGCCGCGAGGCATCCGGCAGCCCCAATCGCCTGCTCACCGCGCGCGAACTGGAGATCGTCCGTATGATCGCGGAGGGACTGCGGAACAAGGCGATTGCCGAGCGCCTCTCGATCTCCGAGGGCACGGTCAAAATCCACTTGCACAACGTCTACGAGAAGCTCGGGCTCGACGGCCGCCTCGAGCTGATGCTGCACGCGCAGAAGCACGGTCTCGCGTAGCTCGCGCGACTCAGCCGGTCCTTTCGGCAAAGGCGGACCTTCGCGTTCGGGGCTGACCTCGGCCGTGTGACAATGGCGCCGATGGAACTCCGAGCGCGTCTACGGTCCGAAACGCTGGCCCTGCATACGCGAGTCGAGTCGCTGCCCTTCTTCGCGGCGCTGCAGGCGGGAACGCTGCCTGCCACGTCCATCGTCACGCTGATGCGGAGCCTGGCGGTTGCTCACGCGCTGCTCGAGCGCTCCCTGACCGACACCGCGGACGAACAGGTGGCGGCGGTGGCACAGGGAGTGACCCGAAAGCTTCCGCTGCTCATGGCCGACCTCGACGCCCTGCATGTCGAGCATTCGCCAGGGATTGCGTCGCCGATGCAGGCCTCCCTTGAATTCGGCGCCTGGCTCACCGGCGCCCGGGAGCCGATGGCCCTGTTGGGCGTCCTCTATGTGCTCGAGGGTTCGCAGCAAGGGGGCCTTGCGCTGAAGAAGTCGTACGCGCGGTGCCTGGGCGTCGACGAGGCACAACTCTCCTACTTCGGCTGCTACGGTCGCGACACCGCATCGCAGGCGGAGCTGTTTGCCGGCCGCCTGAATGCACTCGTGCTCGACGAGCCGCAGATCACGACGGTCGTGAGTTCGGCTGTTCGATGCTTCGAATGGGTTGCGCAGGTGTGCGCCGGGATCTATCCGTACGTGGAGGCCGATCTCGAGTTCCACGTGGCGGGCATCAATCCTGAAGCCGGCGACCACGGCATGCCGCGGCAGCCGCTGGAAGTGGCGCTTGCCCTGCGGGCAGGTCGCGCGGCGTGGGAGCGGTTTCCGTACCTGCACGAGCGCTTCGGCGACCGCGGACGACGATTCACCAGCAGTGACAGTTGCTGGCTCGTCTCGCTCACCCACATGCCCGTCGAGGCCGCCACCGCTCAATTGCGGTGGCTGCGCCGTGTGCTGGCCAGTCGCGGCATCCCGACCGTCATCCTGGAGACGCATCTTCGCGCGATTGCGGCGGCGCTCACCGCGGAGTTCGCGGATCACGCCCAGAGAAGTGCTCGCTACGGGCCCTTTCTGTCGGGGCTCGAGGCCGAGCGCCAATCCACCGCGGACGCCGAGGTGGTCGCGCCGCTGGTCCAGTCGTGCGAGACGAGGCTTCGCGCCTGTTCAGGTTATGCCATCGATTCGGCGGCGGCGCTCATCGCGTCTGCCCGGCGGGACGAACGATCTGGCATCGCGGGCGCCTTCGCCGCCACGTTGACCTGGTTCAACGACCCGAAGCGCTTTGCTCCCGACTGGGTGGCTGCTGTCGACGAGCTCGCGGCGTCGCTTCGGCAGGTCGGAGGCGGGGTGTGCTGAGGTGGTGCTCGTACTGCCAGCAGTTCCAGGGTGAAGGTCCTCCCTACGAGGACCTGCGCATCTCGCATGGAGTCTGCCCGGCGTGTGAGGGCCTTGCTGACACGTTCGACACAGCCGACCTGGTTCACGCGCGCACGCTGCAAGGCATACAGACGCGACTGATGGAGGCGGGGGCCGACTTCGACCTTCAGTCCGCGGCTCGTGTCATCGACGAGGCCAGCAACGCCAACGTCCGCCCCATCGATGCGCTGATGGGAATCGTGGCGCCGATGCTGTACGAGGTTGGCGTCCAGTGGGCAGGTGCCGTGCTCAGCGTCGCGGCCGAACACCGCTTCACCAGCTTCTGCGAGGAACTGTTCAACCTCGTCTCCGATCGGATCGCGCCGAATGATCCTGCCCCGAACGGTTCGAAGTCGGTGGTGCTGATGAATGCCCCGGGCAACCACCATGCGCTGGCGCTGCGGATCCTGACGCTCTGGCTGTCGGGGCGCGGCATCCGCACCTGTGTGGTGGGGCCGGACGCAGGCCGCGACGAGATCGTCGCGCTCGTCAGACAGATGCAACCCCGGCTGGTCCTCATCTCGATCGCCCTGCCCGAGCAACGCCGCGCCGTTGTCGATATGGTGACGGCGATCGCGTCGTCGCT
>JBKJMH010000070.1:0-14454 GCA_046596625.1 Vicinamibacterales bacterium
GCAATGTAGACCCGTGCCGTCGTCACGTCACCGTAGCTCATGCCGGCTTGCTTCAGGATGGCCGCGCCGTTGTCGAGCACGGTCCTGGTCTGAGCCGTGATGTCGCCGGGCACGTTCGCGTTGGTCAGGCCACTTCGGCTGACGAGGCCGGCGAGGAACAGGGTGTTGCCGCTCTTGATGCCGTAGCTGTACGGGCTTGGCACCCTCGCCCAGCCGTCGGGATGAATCACTGTGCGCTCGCCGCCGTCCGGGATAGCGACCATCGAGATCTCGACCAGCCCGTCGGCGTTGGCCAGCGGCTGGGTGACGATGACCGTCGTTCGCGCGGGCGGGTTGACGGGAAAGTAGGTAGCGTAGACCTCGCTCATCGCGGCCGCGTCGCTCGCGTTCCGCAAATACACGGTCACGCTCGCCGCGTTCGCGAGGCTCGAGCCGGCCACTTTTAGCGTCTTCTGGATGCCGTCGAGGGTCTGCCGGGTCTGCGCACGCACATCGCCTGTGGCCAGCGGTGACGACCCGTCGCCGATTGCACCGGCCACGTAGATGAAGCCGCCCGCTTTCACGGCCGGGCTGAACGGCAGGCTCGGGTTGCCGCCGGTGGTGATGATCTGGCGCGGGGACGGCTGCGCGTCCGCAAGACCGCTGGTGGACAGGACGAGGATGGCAGCGAGGATGGCACGCATGAGGAACTCCCGGAAAATCGACTCCGGGGAGGACTCTACCAGAGTCGAGCGCGGGTAAGCGGACGCGGTCGGCGGCACAGCCACGGATGTCTCGACTGGGACAGCGACGGCGGTGCGCATCATTCATGATGCGCACGGGTGCGTGTGGCTACGGGCGCTGCGGCAGCGGCGCCGGCTCGCGAGGGGTCTGCCCGGGTGCTTCGCAGGTGATGGTGAGCGGCTGGTCGTCAGATGACTCGCCTGCGGGATCGGCGGGTGGCTGCACGTGGGGAACGTGATGTGCCGAGTTCCGACGCTGTCGGCTCTCCTGGAACTGCGCGAAGGAAATGATCGTGGCAGACATGAAATACCCTCGATGCATGTCCGTCGGGACGTGCGCAGGTGCAGGCGGGCACGGCTCGAACGTGAGCGGGTGTCGGTGCTGCGGGACACCTTGACTATACAGGAAGGCTGCACGGGGTCCGCGGGTTCGCGGCGCGTCAGAAGTGATGGACATGACTGAATCAGACGATCTTCCGGGGCGCGAGCGGACGCTCGAGTCGCTCGTGCAGCTAGTGGCGGCACTCGATCGCCGCGTGCCGCAGACGACGGGAGCCGCCGAGCAGCGGGCGGCCCTCGGCGCCTCCGAACTGAGGGACGAAGCGACGCTCCGCATCGCACGGCTCCAGCGAGTCGCCCCGACAGTCGACGTTGCCGCAGTGCTGTCCGACGACGGGATGAGTGACGCGGGCGTGACTGCAGCCGGTGAGGGCATCAGCTAAAGGCCGAGCGCCCTGGCCTTGCTCCGCAGCGAGTTGTAGCAGACGCCGAGGTTGATGGCGGCTCGCCGCCGGTTGCCGTGCGTCTGTACGAGCATGCGCGCGATGCAGGCGCGCTCGGCCTCGCGAGCCACGGTCTTCAGCAAGTGCGACTCGAGCGGTCGCGGCGTCACCACGGCACTCGTGTCGGCCACCGGCGCGTGAACGACCGGTTCCTGCACCACGATGGCCGCTGGTTCGTGCGCGGCCAGCTCACGCAGGAACGACTCGTCGCTCCCCTCGAGCACGATGCGCTGAACCACGTTCTCTAGTTCGCGGATGTTACCGGGCCAGTGGTACCGCGCGCACCGCTCGAGAAATTCGGGCGAAGGGGTGGGCCTCGGGCGTTTGTGACGGACAGCCCAGCGCTCGAGAAAGAGTTCTATCAATGGCGGGATATCGCGCTTCCGGTGCCGGAGCGGCGGCATCCGCAGCGGGATGACGTTCAGCCTGAACAGGAGATCCTCGCGAAAGGTGCCAGCCAGCACGTCGCGCTGCAGGTTGCGATTCGTCGCCGCGACGACGCGGGCGCTCGAGTGCTGCTCGTGTTGTCCGCCCACCTTCGAATAGTGGCCATCCTGTAGCACCTGGAGCAACTTCGCCTGGTGCGATAGCGGAATCTCGCCGATCTCATCGAGAAAGATTGTCCCGCCGTGAGCGGCGTCGAACTTTCCGGGCTGGCTGCGGTCGGCACCGGTGAACGCGCCCCGCTCGAACCCGAACAGCTCGGACTCGAAGAGCTCGCCCGGCAGCGCGGCACAGTTCACCTTCACGAACGGCGTGCCGCACCATCGTGCCGAACTCGCGAGGGACCGCGCCACCAGTTCCTTGCCCGTGCCGGTTTCACCGGAGACGAGCACTGGCACGTCAGTGTCGGCGATGGCGGCGATCAGCGCACGCAACTCAGTCATCGCACGGCCGGTCCCGAACAGCAGGGTGTGGAGCGACGCGGCGGCCGTATCCGGGCGGTGTGCCTCGCGCGTGATGGCGGCCAGCGACGGCGTGCGTGTGAACGGCGTGTCGTCGAGAACGTCGCGTTCGCAAGTGAGCATGCGCGATCGTTGCTCGCCCTCATTCGCTGCGGATGTCCTGTACTGCACAGCTCGTGAGGTGTGCGCTTTCGAACAGCCTGAGGCTTGAATCTCGATCGCCCGCAAGGCGGTAGAGGTCGCCGCGGGCCACTCGCGCCGCACACAGCCGGTGTCTCCTTGGGCACAGCGCCGTCCGGCCGGCGCTGCTAGGGTGCTCGCAGGAGTACCCATGACGCATGAATCGCCCACGGCAGATCGGTTGGAAGAACAGCACGCAGAAGGGCTTCGGGTGCGAGCCGAAATCGGCCGCGAGGCTGCGGAGCGCGATCGGGACGTCACCGAGGAACAGCGCCTCAGTGCCGAGTCTGGAAGGAACGAAGCCGAACGGTTCAGGCGCCTGGCGGAAGAGGCGCGGGCGCTCCGCGACGAGCAACGCGAGGCGCTCGAGATGGTCCGGCAGGAGCGAGAACATCTCCGCGGGGCAGGCGAGGCGGCGCGGTTGGCCGCCGAGGACGCGCGTGCGGCGGCGGAAGAGGCTCGCCACGCGGCGCTGGAAGCCGTGAAGGCGACCGCCGACTCATTGCACACGGCGCTGGAGAGCATGGAGGCCGTTGAGGAGATGCGGCGAACGCTCCGCACCATTCAGGGCTTGAACACGCGCGACTCGAACTGAGCACGGTGTCCTGAGGCGAGGTGTCCTGCGGCAGCCCGGTGCGCGTGTGCGGGGGCTGAAGCGTGGGAGACCCGGCTCAGTGGGTCGAAATGAGCGGGCTGGACACCGCGGCGGTCACTGGCAGCTCCACGACTGGCTGGCAGCGAACGATCCGACCCTGCAGCGTCGAGCGCTTGATCTGAAGGAGTTCAGCAGCACGCGTCTGGTTACCGTCGCTCGCCCGGAGCGCCCAGGTGATCAGCGTGTGCTCGAGTTGGCGCACTCGCGTGTCGAGGGAAATTGGCACGGCTGCACCAAGGGCGCCATCGGGCGGGGGTGGCTCAGAAAGTGGAGCGGGGCGCTGGAACACCATGCCCGCGGCCAGGCAGCCTGCGCCGATCGTGCCGCACATATTGGTCTGCGCCATGCGCTCGCACATGTTCTCGAGTTCGCGGACGTTGCCCGGCCAGTCGTAGCGCGCGAACGCCCGCGTCACGCCTGCCGACACCGCGGGCGCCACCTCACCACGCTGCTTGAAGAAACGCGAGAGGAAGTATTCGGTGAGGATCGGCAGATCCTCGAGCCGTTCGCGCAGGGGAGGCAGCGTGAGCGGCAGCACGTTGAGGCGGTAGTAGAGGTCTTCACGGAAGGTGCCTTCGGCTACCATGGCGCGCAGGTCGCGCTTGGTGCCCGCAATGATGCGGACGTCGACCGGCAGTGTCTTCGTGCTGCCCAGGCGTTCGACCGTGCGGTTCTGCAACACGCGCAGCAGCTTTACCTGCATCGACAGCGGCACATCATCGATGTCGTCGAGCAGCACCGTGCCCGACTCGGCCAGTTCGAAGCGGCCCGGCCTGTCGCGGATGGCGCCGGTGAAGGCGCCGCGTTCATGCCCGAAGAGTTCTGATTCAATCAGGGTGTCCGAGAACAGCGCGCAACTGACGGCGACGAACGGCCGATGCCGGCGCGGACTCTGGCGGTGAATGAGCGCCGCAATGACTTCCTTGCCCGTGCCGCTCTCCCCGGTGATCACGACGGTGCTCTCGCTGCCGGCAATGACGCGCAGGAACTCGAAGACCGCCCACATCCTGGGGCTCGGCCCGATGACGACGCCGTGCTCGGCTGCAACTTCATCGATAGGACGCATTTGCAATGTAGTGCCCTTCGAACCGGGTTGCTGGCGCGAGTCGAATTGTGGGGAGAGAATCGGGCGGAGTGCCGATTCGCCTGCCGGCACGCAGGAGGGTCGAGGGTAGGGTGGGGGACTTACAACGACAGCGCCTGCTGACACCTCCACGGCATCAGCAGGCACCGGACAGAACTATGCGAGTCGGACGTTCTCGCCGCGGGGACCCTTCGGGCCCTGACCCTTTTCGAAGGTCACAGCCTGGTCTTCGCGGAGTTCGTCGAAGGCCACGCCGTTGCAGGCGGAGTTGTGGAAGAAGTATTCTGCGCCGTCGCTCGCGAGGATGAAGCCGAAGCCCTTGTCGCTGACGAGTCGCTTGATCGTGCCGGTCATTGCTGCCATGAGTGTCGATAACTTTCTGAATGTGCGCCGTCGTCTTGCGGATCAGAGCGGCCCGAGACGGTGACGCATCGTGGCGTGCTCGATAGCACCCACCCTGACGATGACACAGATTGGATCGTTGTGCCGATCTCATTTCGATCAAAGTGGGGCTGAGCTGGTCGGGACGTTCCTGAAAAGGGGGCTATATAATGACCCTTCCGACTGAACGTATGGACCCTCGCCTAATACGAAACTTCTCTGTCATCGCCCACATCGACCACGGCAAGTCGACGCTGGCCGACCGCTTTCTCGAGATGACCGGCGCTCTCCAGGCTCGCGAGATGGAGGCGCAGGTGCTCGACGCGATGGACCTCGAGCGCGAGCGCGGCATCACGATCAAAGCCCACCCGGTCCGTCTACATTACACCGCGGACGACGGGCAGAAGTACGTCCTGAATCTGATCGATACGCCGGGCCACGTCGATTTTTCGTACGAAGTCACGCGGTCGCTGGCGGCGTGCGAGGGCGCGCTGCTCCTCGTCGACGCCTCACAGGGCGTCGAGGCGCAGACACTGGCCAACGCGTACCTGGCCGTGGAGAACAACCTCGAGATCATCCCGGTCATCAACAAGATCGATCTGCCGAGCGCGCAACCGGAAGAGGCGCGGCGCCAGCTCACCGAGATTGTCGGCCTGCCAGGCGAATCAGCCATCCTCGCTAGCGCGAAGGTTGGCACCGGCGTCCACGACATCCTCGAGGCGATCGTCGCGCGGTTGCCGCAGCCGGCCGGGTCGCCCGCCGCGCCGCTGAAGGCGCTGATCTTCGACAGCTGGTACGACCCGTACCGCGGTGTCGTGATCGTGGTGCGCGTCATCGACGGCGCCATCCGCACGGGCATGAAGATCACCTTCATGGCCGAGGGGCAGGACTACGAGGCGGAGCATCTCGGTATCTTCACGCCTAAGGCGGTGCCGGTCGACGAACTGGGTGTCGGCGAGGTCGGCTTCCTCGTCGCGAACGTCAAGAAGATCAGCGACGCGAAGATCGGCGACACGATCACCGAGACCCATCGCCGCACGGTCGAGCCGTTCCCGGGCTTCAAGGAATTGAAGCCAATGGTGTTTGCCGGCTTCTATCCGGTGGAAGGCAGCGAGTATCCGCTGCTGCGCGACGCCCTCGAGAAGCTGCGCCTGAACGACGCGTCGTTCTTCTACGAACCCGAAACATCACTGGCGCTGGGCTTCGGCTTCCGCTGCGGCTTCCTCGGCCTGCTGCACATGGAAATCGTGCAGGAACGCCTCGAGCGCGAGTTCGACATCGACCTCGTCACCACCGCCCCGGGCGTGCTCTACCGCGTCACGACGACCGACGGCGACGTGCACGAGATCGACAGCCCGGCCAAGCTGCCGGATGCGGGCCGGATTGCCACGATCGAGGAGCCGATCATCACCGCGATGATCCTCACCCCGGTCGAGCACGTCGGCGGCATCCTGCAGTTGTGCCAGGACAAGCGCGGCATCCAGAAGTCGCTGGAGTACCTGGCCTCGGACCGCGTGCTGATCACCTACGAGCTGCCGTTCAACGAGGTCGTGCTCGACTTCTACGACCGGCTGAAGACCATTTCACGCGGCTATGCGTCGCTCGACTATCACGTCACCGGCTACTGGCCGTCGCCGCTCGTGAAGCTCGACATCCTGGTCAACACCGATCCGGTGGATGCACTGTCGATCATCGTGCACCGCGACATGGCCTACGACCGTGGCCGCCTGCTCGCGGCGAAGATGCGCGAGCTGATCCCTCGCCAGATGTTCGAGATCGCCATCCAGGCGGCCATCGGCGGCCGCATCATCGCGCGCGAGTCGGTGAAGGCGCTGCGCAAGAACGTGCTGGCAAAGTGCTACGGCGGCGACATCTCGCGCAAGCGCAAGTTGCTCGAGAAACAGAAGGCAGGCAAGAAGCGGATGAAGCGGGTCGGCCGCGTCGAGATCCCGCAGGAAGCGTTCCTTGCCGTGCTCAAGATGGGAACCGACAGCGAATGAGACGCGAGTTCCGCAAGTCGACGCTGCGCGAGTACTTCGAGTCGATCGTCATCGCCGTTATCCTCGCCCTGTTCATCCGCACGTTCGTCGTGCAGGCCTTCAAGATCCCGACCGGGTCGATGGAGAACAACCTGCTCATCGGCGATCACCTGCTCGTGAACAAGTTCGTGTTCGGTCCAACCGCGTCTGGTCTCGAGCGGGCGCTGCTGCCGACGGGCACCATCGCGCGCGGCGATGTGGCGGTGTTCAAGTATCCCGAGGAGCCCGAGCGCGACTTCATCAAGCGCATCATCGGACTGCCCGGCGACACGGTGCAGCTGAAGCAGAAGAAGGTCTACATCAACGGGACGCCGCTCGATGAGCCGTACGTCCACTTCCTCGAGCCGCCCGGCCCGACCGGCTCGATGAGCGAGGTGACGTCGCTCGACGTGCGTGAGAACTACGGCCCGGTCACCGTCCCGGCCGATCACTACTTCGCCATGGGCGACAACCGCGACAACTCGGCCGACAGCCGCTACTGGGGCTTCCTGCCGCGCGACTACGTCAAGGGAAAGGCGCTCATCATCTACTGGTCCTACGAGTCCGAACGCGAGGACTACGAGACTGCCGGCGCGGCGGATACGGTGAAGGGGCTGGGCTCGGTCGTCGCGCACTTCTTCACGAAGACCCGCTGGGAGCGGATGCTGCACCAGATCCGCTAGGAAGTCGCCTGACTTCCTGACTTCGGATTGCAGTTCCTGGGTCTACGTACGGCGGGCTGTTCGGCCGATATACTCTGAGCCGACGTGATCAAGCTGCTCGTCAAGCTCGCCCTTGTTGCTCTCCTCGCCAACGCCGCATTTCATGTCGGCGCTGAGTACCTCACGTACATCAAGTTCCGCGATGCCATCCGCGACGCCGCCATGTTCAAGGCAAAAAACGAGAAGGAACTGATGACGCGCGTCATGGAACTGGCGGAACAGTACGACGTACCGCTCGACCAGGAGAACATCGTGATCGAGCGCGAGGAGCGCCGCTTCCACGTGAACGGCTGGTACGACAAGGCGATCGAAGTAGCGCCGAACTACTTCTATCCCTGGCACTTCGGTCTGTCGCTCGAGGTGGTGAAGCCGGCCACCTACGTCGTTACGCCGTAAGGCGCCGCCTCGTGACTCAGCCGGCCTTGGCTGCCGGCTCCGCGGGACGGGGGCGATAGGTGAGCACTTTCTCCTCGCGGTCGCGCGCATCCTGCTCGCGCACGAACTCGAGGGTGTTCCGCAGCGCCTGAATCGTCGCCTCGAGCGATGTTTCCACATCGCGGCGCTTCAGCTTCAAGCCGTCGATGTCACGCTGGATATCCTCGACCCTCGCCTGCGTCTTGTCGAGCAGCAGTGCCGATCGGTTCTCGGCTTCGCGCACGATGCGCAACGCGTTCTCGTCGGCGACGGTCTTGATCTCCTCGGACAGCCGCTGCGCCATGACCATGGTGTTCTGCAGGCTCTTCTCCTGCTCCTGGTGGCCACGCACGACGATGTCGAGACGGGCCACGTCCTGGCGGAGCCGATCCGTCTCGCGAAGCGCCTGCTCGTAGTCGTCGGCGACGGCCACGAGGAAGGAGGCGACTTCGACCGCGTCGAGGCCGCGGAAGACGGTCTTGAATTTCTGCTGACGCAGATCGAGCGGGCTGACGTTCATGCGTTTCGTGCCCTCAGAGAGTGCTGCTCAGGCTTATCGGCCCGAACCCGGAGCGGGTGTAGAGGTGGGAGGAGGGGCAGGATGGAGGGTGGAGGCTCGACGCTTGGGGTCAGGAATTGGTGTAGACCCGCTCGCCGAAGATCGCCGAGCCTACCCTGACCAGCGTCGCCCCTTCTTCGACGGCGACCTCGAAGTCGTGGCTCATCCCCATCGACAGGTGCCGCATCATCTCGGACGGGACGCCCCCGGCGATACAGCGATCGCGCAGCGCCAGGGCCGCGGCGAAATAGGGTCGCACTGCATCCGGTTCGTCCACCGCGGGGGGCAGCAGCATCAGGCCGGTGAGCCGGGCGGATCGGCAGGCCATGGCCGCCTCGATGATCGCCGGCACGTCCGCCTCTGGCGCCCCGTGCTTGGTCGGTTCCTGCGCCAGGTCCACCTGAATCAGCACCTCGATTTGCCGGCCGCGTTCGGCCGCTGCCTCGTCGACCGTGCGCAGGAGGTCGGCCGAATCGATGGAGTGGATGACATCGAAGACAGCGGCGGCCTTCTTCGCCTTGTTGCTCTGGAGATGACCGATCAGGTGCCAGCGCAGCGGCAGCGCGCCGCCGGCAAGAATCTTGGCCTGCCCCTCCTGCACCTTGTTTTCACCGAAGTCGATCTGTCCGCGCGCAGCCGCGGCGCGAATCGCCTCGATGGGGAAGGTCTTGGAGACAGCTACGAGCGTGACTGACGAGGGGGAGCGGCCGGAGCGGCTGGCGGCGTCCGCGATGCGATCGCGGACGCCCTGCAGTCGTAGTGCGAGGTCTGTGGCGAGCGTGTTACTTGACCTGCTTGGCGAGTTCCGCGATGAGCGACTGCGCAATCGCCGCGTTCGGTGCGGTCGGCGCAAGCTTCACGAACTCCTCGAACTCGGCCTTGGCCTTGGCCGGCTCGGTGGCCACGAGGGTCATGCCGTAGATGTAGTGCGCGTCGGCGTTGCTCGGGTCGATCGTGACGGCCTTTTCGACCAGCGGCTTGGCCTCGGCGGACTTGCCGGTGTTGAAGTAGATGCCCGCAAGACCCACGTACGCCGCGGCGTCGTCGGCCTTCACTTCGATCGACTTCTTGTAGGCCTCTTCGGCCTTGGCGTAGTCCTTCAGGACCGTGTAGCTGAAGGCAATGTTGTTGTAGCAGTTGTAGCAGGTCGGGATGATGCCGATCGCCTCGTTGAACTTGGCAATGGCCGGCTCGTGCTGCCCTGCGTTGCTCAGTTGGACGCCTTCATCGAACATCTTCGTGATAGCGGCGTTCTTCGCCTGCGCTTCCTTCGTCGCCGCGGCGCTGGCCATGGCGAGCATCAGGTTCGCTTCCTGCGTCGTGTTGGCGCGGACGGAGATAGTGACCGGCGCCGAACCGAGCTTTTCCTTCTCGGCCGTGACCTTGTACGAACCGGAGGCGAGGCCGATCTGGATGTACTCGCCCTTCTTGTTCGACTTGGTTTCGAACTTGCGGCCGGTGCCGCCGTTCATTTCGATGATGACCTTGGCGTCGGCCACGGGCTGTCCCTTATCGTCGTTCACCACGCCCTTGAGCATCCCGGTGGACTGGGCAAATGCCGGAACAACGGCGATGAGCGAGGCAATGAGAGCGACCGTGAAGAGCCACGACGGCCGGCCGCAGAATCGGCGGACCATAAGTTCCTCCTAAGGAAGTGACACTAACTAGTTAATCGAAAATATCTTACACGATCGAAAAGAAGCGTTCGACAGCATCGAGATCGTGGACGACCGGAGCCGGCGGCACCGACGCCAGGAACCGTCGGCCATAGCCCTTGGTGCGCATCCTCGGGTCGAGGACGGCCAGAACGCCGCGGTCGCGCCGGTGCCTGATGAGCCGGCCCAACCCCTGCTGCAGCGTGAGGATGGCGAGAGGTACCTGGTACTCATCGAACGGCTCGCCGCCTCTGGCGCGGATGGCCTCGATGCGGGCCGAGGTGATCGGGTCGCCTGGTGAGGCGAACGGCAGCTTGTCCACGATGACGCAGCTGAGCGCCTCCCCCACCACGTCGACCCCCTGCCAGAAACTGGAGGTCGCAAACAGGACGCTGTTCGGGGTTTCCCTGAATTGCTTGAGCAGTTGCGACCGCGGTGCCGTTCCCTGCACCAGCATCGGGTAGTCGAGTGCCATCTCGACGATGGCCTGCACCGACCGCAGCGAGGCATAGCTGGTGAAGAGGACGAAAGCCCTTCCCTGGCTGCGCTTGAGCAGTTCCACCACCTGATGCCCGGCTGCCATCGTGAACTCGGGCGAACGCGGGTCGGGCATGCGCGGCGGCAGGTAGAGGAGGGCCTGGCTCGCGTAGTCGAACTCCGAGGCGAGCATGATCTCGTCAGCCCGGTCGATGCCGAGCCGCCCCTTCACGTAGTCGAACGCGCCGTCCACCGCCAGCGTGGCCGAGGTCAGCACCGTGCCTCGCACGCGGTCGAGGAGCAGGTCGCGGACGATCGCGGAGACGTCAATCGGCGAGGCGCGCAGGAAGATGCCCTTCCCGCGGAACTCCACGAAGTAGACGTAGGCGGGGTCGCCGGCGCGCAGCAGAAAGCGGAGTTCGTCGCGGATCTCCGCGGCCCGCCGGCCGAGCGCCACGCCGTCGGATTGTGAGGCGGGCTCGCTGTCGTCCCCCGATCGGGCGGGCCCAAGCAGGACGAGGGCAGCCTCGAGCAGGTCGAGCGAGCCGGCCATGTAGGCCGCCACCTCGCGCGTGTGGGCCAGCGACTGGTCGGTGGCCCGCACCCGTTCCTCGCCACGCACCCGTTCGTTCGAGCGATGCGCGAACGCCAGCTCCGTAAAGAATGACCGGGCATGGTCGCGGAGCCTGTCGGCGCCCTTCTGTAGTTCCACCTGCGCGCTGCGCGTGGTGACCGAGCCGGAGGTGATGAAGCGCTCGACGTCGCGCGCGTAGTCCTCGAGGCGGTAGGTGCTGATCGAGAAGCCGAAGTACTGGGTCGCGACGTCCTCGAGCTGGTGCGCCTCATCCACCACCGCGTAGGCGCAGGCCGGAATCACCTCGCCGAAGGCGTTCTGCCTGACGGCGGCATCGGCGCACAGGAGGTGGTGATTCACGATGACCACGTCCGACTCGGCGGCGCGCTGGCGCATCCGCGTCACGAAGCACTCGGAGTAGCGCGGGCAGTCATTCCCGATGCAGGCCTCGGCTGTGGCGGCGACCTCGCTCCAGAACGGCAGGTCTTCGGGCAGGTCCTCGAGTTCCGCGCGGTCGCCCGTGTCGGTCGTCTTCGACCAGTCGCGGATGATCGGCAGGAAGACGTCGCGCGCGGCCGGGCTGTTGCCTTCGCTCAGCAGGTCGAGGCGATGCAGGCAGACGTAGTTCGCGCGCCCCTTCATGTAGGTGGCGGTGAACGGCACGTCCAGCGCCGCGCGGAGCGTGGGAATGTCCTTGAAGTAGATCTGTTCCTGGAGGTTCTTGGTGCCGGTGGAGACGAGCACCCGCTGCCGGCTGAGGATCGCCGGGACGAGATAGGCGAGCGTCTTCCCGGTGCCCGTGCCCGCCTCGGCGAGCAGGACGCCGCCGTGCTCGAACACGTCCGCCACGCGGGCGGCCATCTCGGCCTGGCCCGCGCGCGGTTCGTAGTCCGGCAGCGCCTGGGAGAGCGCGCCACCGGCACGAAAGACGTGGGCGGTCAGCCCCGCGAGTCCGGGTAGAGCGGGAACTTCCGGCACAGCGCTTCGACTTCCTCTCGGATCATGGCGAGCGCGGCGTCATCCTCCGGCGTCGTGAGCGCGCGGGCGATCAGGTCGCCCACCGCGTCCATGTCGGCCTCCTTGAGGCCGCGCGACGTGATGGCGGGTGTGCCGATGCGGATGCCGCTGGCGGTCATCGGCGGATTCTGATCGAACGGGATGGCGTTTTTGTTCACCGTGATGCCGGCCTTGCCGAGCGCCGCTTCGGCCAACTTGCCCGTGACCCCGCGCGAGAACACGTCGACCAGCATCAGATGATTGTCGGTGCCGCCGCTCACGAGGCGGAAGCCGGCGTCGCTCAGCACCTGGGCGAGCCGTGCAGCGTTCTTGGCAATCTGGCGCTGGTAGTCGGCGAACGCGGGTTCCGCGGCCTCCTTGTAGCAGACGGCCTTACCGGCGATGACGTGCATGAGCGGACCGCCCTGCACCCCCGGGAACACGCTGCGGTCGATGTCCTTCTGGAACTGCTGACGGCAAAGAATCATGCCGCCGCGCGGGCCGCGCAGCGTCTTGTGGGTGGTGGTGGTCACAAAGTCGGAGTGCGGCACGGGGCTCGGGTGCACGCCGCCGGCCACCAGGCCAGCGATGTGCGCCATGTCGGTCATCACCAGCGCGCCAACCGCATCGGCCACGCCGCGGATACGGGCGAAGTCGATCACGCGCGAGTAGGCGCTGGCGCCGACGATGATGAGCTTTGGTTTGCGCTCGTGCGCCAGACGCTCGAGCTCCTCGTAGTCGATCCGCTCATCGTCCTTCCGCACACCGTAGGGGACGATGGTGTAGAGCTGGCCGGAGAAGTTAAGGGGGTGGCCATGTGTGAGATGGCCGCCGTGCGCGAGGTTCATGCCGAGGATGGTGTCGCCCGGCTTCAGCACCGCGAGGCAGACGGCCATATTGGCCTGCGCGCCCGAGTGCGGCTGCACGTTGGCGTGTTCGGCTCCGAAGAGCGCCTTGGCGCGCGCGATGGCCGCGCGTTCCACCACGTCCACGTACTCGCATCCGCCGTAGTAGCGCTTGCCCGGATAGCCTTCGGCGTACTTGTTCGTCAGCACCGACCCCACCGCTTCCAGGACCGCCATGCTGACGAAGTTCTCGGAGGCGATCAGTTCGAGTCCGTTGTTCTGCCGGTGCCGTTCGTGCTGCACCGCGTCGAACACGTCGGGATCGGTTTCGGCGAGGGTACGCCACATCGGGAGCCTGGTCGTCTCGGTTGTCATCGTGTTCCTGTGCTGCTTGCGGCTATGCCTGCTTCGCGGTCGTCTCGGCTTCTGTGATCTGATCGATCCGACGCTGGTGACGGCCACCGGCGAACGCGGTGGTCAACCACACGTCGACGATTTCATCGGCCAGGCCGAAGGCGACGATGCGGCCGCCCATCGAGAGGACGTTCGCATCATTGTGCTCGCGCGACAGTTTCGCCGTGAACAGGTCGTTGCAGAGCGCCGCACGCACGCCCGCCACCTTGTTCGCGGCGATCTGTTCGCCCTGTCCGCTCCCACCGAGCACGATGCCGCGGTCGGCACGGCCAGCCACAACCGCACGGCCGACGGCCATGCAGATCGGGGGATAGTCCACGGATGCTTCACTGTCGGTGCCGAAGTCCTCGACGCTGTGCCCGAGCCGCTGCAGTGTCTGCTTGAGGTGCTCTTTGAGGAGGAATCCGGCGTGATCGGCCCCGATCGCCACGCGCATCAGGACATTCTACTATGCGCGGTTATGACGGGGACCGCGCCTGGAAGGGCTTCAGGCTTCAGGCTCTCGGCTTTGGGGCGGGACGGCTTCGGGTCACTGACGGGCCGAGGTGATAGCCTAGAGCCGACAGTGCCCGGAGCCTGAAGCCCGGAGCCCGGAGCCCTTTCAATGAATCCCACCGTCACGATTTCCGTCCGCGGCGAGCAGCGCCTGCGCGGCGGGCACCCCTGGATCTATCGCAGCGATATCAACGAGGCCGGCGCCGGCCCCGGGGACATCGTTGCCGTCCGGAACGTGAAGGGGCGCGTGCTCGGGTCGGCGCTCTACAGCGACCGGTCGCAGATCGCCATCCGCATGCTCACCTACGGTGAACGCATGGCAGACGCGGCGCTGATCGCCTCGCGCATCCACGCGGCCATCGCCTTCCGCGAATCGCTCGCCATCGACGCGACGGCATACCGGTTGGTGCACGGCGAGGCCGACCTGCTGCCCTCGCTGGTCGTGGACCGCTACGGCGACTATCTGGTGGTGCAGGCGCTGTCGCAAGGCATGGACCGGCTGCTGCCGACGGTGGTCGAGACGCTCTCGGCGCGGCTGAACCCGAAGGGGATCCTGGCCAGGAACGATCCGAAGAC
>JBKJMH010000100.1:0-4124 GCA_046596625.1 Vicinamibacterales bacterium
TCATCGACCCGGGCGACGAAGTCGACGGCCTGCTCGAGTTCATCGAGCAGGAAGACCTGCGCATCCGTCACATCCTGCTCACCCACGCCCACATCGATCACATCACCGGCGTCGGTCCGGCGCAGCGTGCGCTCGGCGTCCCGGTGCACCTGCACCGGGACGATCTCTTCCTCTACGACCGCGCGCTTGAGCAGGCCGCCCGTTTCGGGCTGCGCATGGACGCAGCGCCGCCACCGGTCGACCGCTTCTACACAGCCGGTGAATCGATCGCCTTCGGCGACTTCGAAGCGCGTCCGCACCACACGCCAGGGCACTGCCCAGGTGGTGTGTGCCTGGAAGTGGCGAGGACGGGCGAGCGCGGCGTCGACCTGTTCGTCGGCGACACGCTGTTCGCCGGTGCGATTGGGCGCACCGACCTGCCGGGCGGCGACTACGCGACCCTCATCGGCGCCATTCGCACGGTCCTGTTCCCGTTCGGCGACGACGCGCGCGTGTATCCGGGGCACGGCCCCGACACCACGATCGGCCGCGAGCGCAAGACCAACCCGTTCCTGCAGGCGGTGTAGGGCGCTGCGCGCCGGGCTCCAGACTGTGGGCTTCAGGCTCTCGGCTCGGGGCTGCGCCCCATCCCCCAACCCTCCAGCCTCCCACCCTCCAAGTACGTCGCTCAGTCGTCCGAGCGGCCGACCTGCAGGTCCACGCGGCCCACTTTCAGCCGATCACCGGGAATCAGGTGGGCGCGGCTCACGCGCTCGCCGTTCACCGAGATGCCGTTGGTGCTCTCGAGGTCGATGACCTCGAGCGTCTCGTCGTGCGCTTCGACGCGGCAGTGCAGGCGCGAGACCAGCGCGGCATCGAGGATCAGCTCGGCGCCGGTCGAGCGGCCGATGGTCTTGATCGAACCGGGAGACAGGCGGAACGTGAGGGGCGGGGTGTCGGCGTCTGAACTCTGCAGGATCCACATCGGCTCGTAATCTTACCAAGCCCGTTGAACTTCGGTTCATGGCCCCTCGTAATTGCAGGTATGCCGGTCACGCCCGCGCGCAAGCGCCTCTACATGTTCGTTGCTGCCGCCCTCGTCGTCGGCGGTGCCACCGCGGGGTTCGTCACGCTGCGTGGGGCGTCGGTCGACATCGATGCCTCGAAGCTGGCCACGGCCGAACGCGGCACCATGGTCCGCTCGGTCGTCGCGACGGGCAAGGTCGAACCGATTACCAAGATCGAGATCAAGTCGAAAGCCAACGGCATCATCCAGGCGCTCCGCGTGAACGTCGACAGCGTGGTCACCGTGGGCGATGTGCTGGTCGAGCTGGACAAGGACCAGCTCCTGGCCCAGCAGCGTGGCGCCGAGGCCAACCTGCTGGCGGCGCGCGCCGCCCTCGAGGGGGCTGAGGCGCAGTTGAAGAAGAACACGGTCGAGGCCGAAGGGCCAGACGTCGCGTTTGCCCGGCGTGCCTACGAGCGCGCAGGCTCGCTCTTCGAGCAGCACCTCATCCCGCAGGCCTCGCTCGACGACGCGCACAGCGCGGTGGATGTGGCGGAGAACAAGCGCCGCGCCGCCCAGTCGCAACTCTTCGTCAGCCAGGCCCGCGTGTCCGAGGCGCGCGCCCAGGTGGCACAGGCCAAGGCCGCGGCCGACCGTGCGGCCGAAGACCTGGCAAATGCCACCATCCGCTCGCCCATCCGGGCCACCGTGCTCACGCGCGACGTCGAAGTGGGCAGCCCTGTTTCCTCCATCCTCAACCTCGGCGCCAACGCCACGCTCGTGATGACGCTCGGCGACATCGATCAGGTGTTCGTGCGCGGCAAGGTGGACGAAGCCGACATCGGGCGCGTGCAGCTGGGACAGCCGGCGCGCATCCGCGTCGAGACGTTCCGCGACAAGGTGTTCAACGGAAAGGTCACGCAGATTTCTCCCATGGGCGTGGAGAAGGACAACGTCACCAACTTCGAAGTGCGCGTGTCCATCGATAACCCGGGCAAGGAACTGAAGGCCAACATGACGGCGAACGCCGAGATCGTGCTCGAAGAGCACCCGAACTCGCTGCTCCTGCCCGAAGTGGCCATCGTCTACGACGGCGAGAAGCACCCGTTCGTCGATATCGTCGACCCCGGCGCAAAGAACGGCCGCCGCCGCGTGCCGGTGACACTCGGGGTCGGCAACGGCACACGTATCCAGGTGCTTGATGGACTAAAGGAAGGCGACCGCGTCGTCCTGCCCTCCTAGCCCCGGTAAGCCTGTTCACGGTTCCGCATCATGAGGGAAGCGTTCATCCAATCGCTGGAGAACCTGCGCGCCAATCGGCTGCGCAGTTTCCTCACCATGTTCGGCATCTTGTGGGGGATGATCTCGGTGATCATCCTCTCGGCCACCGGCGAGGGCTTCCGGCGCGGCAACGACAAGGTGCTGCGCGAGCTCGGCCAGAACATCGGCATCGTCTGGGGCGGGCGCACCAGCCTGCAGGCGGGTGGCGAGCGCGCCGGCCGCCAGGTGTTCCTCACGATCGACGATGCGCGTGCCGTCGCGGCCGAGGCGTCGATGGTCGAGGTCGTGTCGCCTGAACTCGAACGCGGCGCCGCACGCGCCAAGAGCCTCTACAACGCGGCGTCGGCCCGCGTCACCGGCATCGAGCCGCCCTACCAGAAGATCCGCACTATCGAACTCGAATACGGCCGTCAGTTCACCTGGACCGACGAGCAGCAGGTGTCGCGTGTGGCCATCGTCGGCTTCGACATGGCCGATCAGCTGTTCGGCAAGCGCCACATTCTCGGCGAGACACTGATGCTCGACGGCGTGCCCTACACGGTGGTGGGGAAGATCCGGAAGAAGGAACAGGACAGCAACTACAACGGTCCGGACAACAACAAGATCTTCGTGCCGTTCGCACCGATGATGCAGGACATGCCGCGCAAGGATGCGCCGGTGGGCAGCCTTTCCGACATCGTCGTGGCGCCGAAGCCGTTCGTCGTCGACGACCTGCCGCGCGTGCTGAACGAGCGAACGGGGCGCATCGAGGACATCCGGTGGCCGCTCGAAACGAACGTGCGCGCGGTCCTGGCGCGCCGCCACGAGTTCGACCCGACCGACAATCAGGCGGTGACGATGTGGGACACCTCGCTCGAGACGTTGATGTTCGGCCGCATGATCTCGCGCATGAAGGACTTTTTCACCATCGTCGGCATCGTCACGCTGGCGCTCGGCGGCATCGGTGTCATGAACATCATGCTCATCGCCGTAAAGGAACGAACGCGTGAGATTGGCGTGCGCAAGGCGCTCGGCGCGACGACGCACAGCATCCAGCAGCAATTTTTCATGGAAGGGTTCTTCCTGACGATGCTGAGCGGCGGCGCGGGGATGCTGGTGGCCATCGGCCTGTGCCAATTGATCAACCTGGCGCCGATGCCGGCGCGTTTCGACGGCATGATTGTCTCGTGGCAGGCCGCGCTGCTGTCGCTGGCGACGCTCGTCGTCATCGGCATCGCGACGTCCACCTATCCGGCCCGTCGCGCCGCCGAACTGCCTCCGGTCGAGGCGCTGCGGTTCGAGATGTAGCGATGGACATGACCGCAGCCGCCCTCGAACCTCTTGCGCACGCCCCGAGGCGTTCGCCCGCCCGTCGCGGACTGTCCGCCAGCATGCTGGCCGACGTGGTGGTGCAGGCGATCGTCGGGCTCTATCACCACTGGTTCCGCGCCGCCCTGTCGATGCTCGGCATCGCGTGGGGCATCGTGTCCGTCGTGGTGCTGCTCGCGTATGGCGACGGGTTCCGCATGGCACTGCAGGCCGGATTCGCCGGGGCGTTCGGCGACGGCGTGGCCGTGGTGATGATGGGGCAGACCAGCAAGCAGGCAGGCGGCGAACGGGCCGGCAAGCGCGTGCGGTTGACGATTGCCGATGTCGACGCTATCCGCGATCTGCCGCTCGTGGCCGCGGCCAGCCCCGAGTTCATGAAGGAGTTCCCGGTCACCTTCGGCAACAAGCAGTCGAACCACATGGTGCGCGCCGTCGATGCGAGCTACGGCGAGATGCGCAGCGAGCGGCCGCTGCCCGGCGGTCGCTTCCTCGACGACGAGGATATCCGCCTGCATCGCCGCGTCGCGTTCATCGGCAGTGAAGTGCAGCG
>JBKJMH010000109.1:0-3077 GCA_046596625.1 Vicinamibacterales bacterium
GCGCTTCGGCCGCTGCAGCGCGTTGCTGTCGACGCCGCCCGAGAGCACCTTGCCCGACGGCGGCACGATGGTGTTGTAGGCGCGCGCGAGGCGCGTGATGGAGTCGAGCAGGATGACGACGTCCTTCTTGTGCTCGACCAGGCGCTTGGCCTTCTCGATGACCATCTCGGCCACCTGCACGTGGCGCTGCGCCGGCTCGTCGAACGTGGACGAGATGACCTCGCCGCGCACCGAGCGCTGCATGTCGGTCACTTCTTCGGGCCGCTCGTCGATCAGCAGGACGATGAGGTAGACCTCGGGGTGGTTGCGCGTGATGCTGTTCGCGATGTTCTGCAGCAGCATCGTCTTGCCGGTGCGGGGCGGCGCAACGATGAGGCCGCGCTGGCCCTTGCCGATCGGCACCATCAGGTCGAGCACGCGCCCCGACAGGTTGTCGCTGTCGGTCTCGAGCTGGATACGACCCTGCGGGTAGAGCGGAGTCAGGTTCTCGAAGAAGACCTTGTCCTTCGTCCGCTCCGGCGGCTCGAAGTTGACCGCTTCCACCTTGATGAGGGCGAAGTAGCGCTCGCCTTCCTTCGGTGACCGGATCTGGCCCGACACGGTGTCGCCCGTGTGCAGGTCGAACTTGCGGATCTGCGACGGCGACACGTAGATGTCGTCAGGGCCCGGCAGGTAGTTGTAATCGGGGGCGCGGAGGAAGCCGAAGCCGTCTGGCAGGGTCTCGAGAACGCCTTCCGAAAAAATCAGGCCGCTCTTCTCGGCTCGCGCCTTCAGGATCTCGAAGATCAGCTCCTGCTTGCGCATCCCCGTTGCACCGGGAACGTCGAGCTGCTTGGCGATCTTCGTGAGCGCCGCCACGCTCATATCCTTGAGCGTCGCCAGATCGATGCGTTCGATCTTTTCGGGTTTGTCTGCCGGCGCAGCGCCTGTGCCCTTGGTGCCCTGCTGCTGCGTGGTGGTTACGGCTGTCGGCTGTTCGCCAGCCTGTCGATCAGTTTCCACAGTTCGTCCAGTCCTTCACCGGTGACTGCCGAGACTGGCATCACGGTGACTTCAAACACGGATTCGAGTTGCTTCAGCGCGCGTATCCGTTGGCCGCGCGGCAGTTTGTCGATCTTGGTGCCCACGAGGGCCGCCGGTGCCGCGCCCTGCAACCACTGCCAGGCTGCACGGTCGTTGTCGAGCCCGGGATGCCGGGTGTCCACCAGCAGAATCCCGCTGATGTTGTCGCGCGAGAAGACGGCTTCGGTCAGCGCCTCGAACGTGGTGCTTTCCTTGACCTTCGACCGCCGCGCGTAGCCGTATCCGGGCAGATCCACCAGGTTGAACGGCGCGGACGACCCGCGCTGCACCCGGAATATGTTGGCCAGCCTCGTCTTGCCAGGCTCGGCACTCGTGCGCGCCAGCTTCTGGCGCATCAGTGCGTTGATCAGGCTCGACTTGCCGACATTCGAACGCCCGACCATCGCGATTTCCGGAAGACCATCGTGGGGAAAGTCGCGGAGGCCGGCGGCCGAGGTGATGAACTCAGCGGATATTTTCACTAGGGGTCGGGACGGTCTGGTCGGTCGGGACGGTCTGGACGGCGAGTCGATGTCGACCCGCCTGACCTTCCCGGCCCTCCCGCCCTGCCTGCCCTGTTAGTGCGTGATGGTGTCGTCGACGTCGGCGGTGTCGACCGGCTCGGCCTGCGCCGGGGCAGGAATCCGTCCGACCAGAGGCTCCACCAGCGCGATCTTCAGAACCTCGTCCATCGTCTGGACCATGTGGACCTTCAGGCCATCCAGCACGTTCTTCGGAATATCCGCCAGATCCTTTTCGTTGTCCTTCGGCAGGATGATGGTCGTGATGCCGGCACGATGTGCCGCCAGCAACTTCTCCTTCACGCCGCCAATCGGGAGCACCTTGCCGCGCAGCGTGATCTCGCCCGTCATCGCGACGTCCTTGCGGACAGGCACGCGGGAGAGCGCCGACACCAGCGCGGTGGCGAGGGTGATGCCAGCCGACGGACCATCCTTCGGGATGGCGCCCTCCGGCACGTGCACGTGAATGTCGCTCCGGCGGCTGAAGTCGACCGGCAGCCCGTACTCGTCGGACTTCGTCCGGACGTAGCTCATGGCGGCCTGCGCCGACTCTTGCATGACGTCGCCGAGCTTGCCAGTGAGCGTCAGCTTACCGCGGCCGGGCATCAAGGTCGCTTCGGTCACGAGAATCTCGCCGCCAACCTCGGTCCACGCCAGACCGGTCGCGATGCCGATCTCGTTGGTCTCCTCGGCCATCGTGCTGCGGTAGCGCGGCACGCCAAGATACTGCGTCACCTTGTCGGGCGTGATGTCTTCCCCGAATGCGGCGCCTTCCACGACCACCTTGCGCGCGATCTTGCGGCAGATCGACGAGATTTCGCGCTCGAGGTTGCGAACGCCCGCTTCGCGCGTGTAGCGGTTGATCACCGTCTGCAGCGCGTCGTCGGAGAAGCGGATGTTCTCCCTGGTGAGGCCGGCGCCCTCGATGGCCTTCGGCGCCAGGAACATCTTGGCGATCTCGATCTTCTCGAGCTCGGTGTAACCGGCCAGCTGCAGCACTTCCATGCGGTCGCGCAGCGCCTGTGGAACGGTGTGCAGCACGTTTGCCGTGCAGATGAACATGACGTGCGACAGGTCGTACTCGACGTCGAGGTAGTGGTCGAGGAACGTGCCGTTCTGTTCCGGGTCGAGCACCTCGAGCAGCGCCGCCGACGGGTCGCCGCGGAAGTCCATCGACATCTTGTCGACTTCGTCCAGCAGGAACACCGGATTCATCGTGCCGGCCTTCTTCATCATCTGGATGATCTGGCCGGGGAAGGCGCCGATGTAGGTGCGGCGATGGCCACGGATTTCGGCTTCGTCGCGCACGCCGCCGAGCGACAGGCGGACGAACTTGCGGTTCATCGCGCGGGCGATCGACTTGGCGAGCGAGGTCTTGCCAACGCCGGGAGGTCCGGAGAAGGTGAGGATCGTGGCCTTGGGCTTCTTGACCAGGGCGCGGACGGCGAGGAACTCGAGGATGCGTTCCTTCAGTTTGTCCAGACCGTAATGGTC
>JBKJMH010000148.1:0-2514 GCA_046596625.1 Vicinamibacterales bacterium
CCCATGTCAGCAGCCACCGTGGGCGCATTTGATGGCCATCAACGCCAATACGGGTGACATCGTGTGGAGGGTTCCACTCGGCACGAGCGATGACCTCGAAGCAAAAGGCATCAAGAACACTGGCGCCTTTGGGCAGGGTGGGTCAATCGCGACCGCCGGCGGCCTCGTCTTCATCGCAGGAACCGTCGACAAACGGTTTCGCGCGTTCGACTCCCGCACCGGCAAGGTGCTCTGGGAGGGGCGGCTCGAGTCCGAGGGGCACACGACGCCGATGACGTACATGGCGCCGAACGGAAAGCAGTATGTAGCCGTCTCGACGACAGGAATCAACGCCTTCGCACTCGAGTAGTGTCAACGCCGGTCAAAATCTGACAGTTCCGCCGATTGAAAATCTGACAGATCGACGAGGGGACGAGCCTCAGTTCGTCGGGGTCTCCTGAGGGGCACGGCGGCGGAGAGCGTTGCCGCGGATCGTCACCAAGTGACAGTGATGAACGAGACGATCGATGGGCGCCGCGGCCATGACCTCATCGCCGAAAATCTCGCCCCACTCCTAGAAGCCCTAATTCGAGGTGAGCACCGTGGACGCGTGTGAGGATCTTGAGACGCGCCTGCAAGCGACCGGCGGCCTGCGCTTCTTCTAGGCAGTAGTAATCTTCGCATCGAGGCGTTCGCGTTACCATTAGCGCCGGGTGAGCCCAGATGCCGGCAGTGACATGACAAGACGACTCGTCCCGTTCGCCGCGCTCTTCTTCGTCGCGCAGATTTCAGGCGCGTCGCTTGTCGTGTGGCTGGACAACGACCCTGCTGGTATGTCGCAAGGCTTCTTCGTGGAGAAGATCCAGCATTCGATACGTAGCCTCACAGTGCTGCTTCCCGCGTTGGCGGCTGTTGGTCTGCTGTTCACGATTGGCTACGCGGTGCAATCGCGTCACCTCCGTCCTCGCCTGGTCCTGCTGATCGTGGCTTCGGCGTGCCTGCTCGCGGGTGCGGCGAGCACTGCGCTCGGCAACGTTCCGATCAACGCGTCCATCTTGACCTGGAACAGCGCGTCGCCGCCATCGAACTGGACGGAGATTATCCAGACTTGGCGGATGCTGCACCTCGTACGAACGTTGCTGACGATGGCGGGACTCTGCTTCCTCATCCTGGCGGGACTCGTCCGCCACGATGAATCCGCCTGACGCCGGGGGTCGGCCGTCGACGCGTTAGCGCCGACCCGCGAACGGCCAGGACATCTGGGTGCGGCCGATTCAAAGCCACGGCCCCTAACGAAGACCCTCCATTGACGAACGCTACAGCCCGTTGTCGCCGGACGGCCCAAACACCGTACTGGACGAGGCAACGGCTGCGCCATCACGCTCATTGAGAACTGGAGGCCGCTCGGCGCGGAGAAGTAGCGCCGGGAACCGTGAACGTCCGTGCACTTGCGGAGTGATGCCCGCGGATTCCGCAGGAGCGGGTCGAACAGCAAGTCGACAGTTCTAGCGTGACACAGGCGCGGGCGCACACATGAAGGCCCATCCCTGTGCACACCCACGCGCGAAAAGGGATAAGGGGTCCTGATCGACGATCGCTCCTTTACTGCCGCGCAGCACGATCGGCAGCTCGTCGATCGGCGGCTGGGCGCTGCTGCGCGCCCGCTCCGCTACGCGATCCGTTCCGCGATCCGCGTCCATCGCGTCGAACTCTCGACACGACCAGAGAGAACCCGCGCGGCAATACGTCGCGTACATCTCCGACAGATGACGGCACGCGCCGGTCCGCTGCTGGCCGCAGGCCTGCTGCCAGAACGGCAACCACTGGCCGGGATGGCTGTCGCCGACGCCCTGCACGGTATTCATCAGCAAAAACACCAGCGCCCACACAGTGATGTACGCCAGGTTCCTCCTTCGCCCGGCAAGCGCCTGCCACAGCCAGCCGGGATCCAGCCGAGAGAGCGCCGTCGACCGCACCACCCAGTCGATGGCCTGGACGGACAGATTCAGCAGCGGTACCTGCAGCAGTTTGTCGTAGAACGTCGGATGGCCGGCCTTGCCGAGCCAGGCGTACAGTGCAACGGTGCTCAGACCGTAGATCGCTCCGAAGATGAGGCGTCCACCGTCGGTTCGTGGCGCTGTCGATGGATCAGTGAAGAGCAGATGCATCCCGAGGAAGACGGCAATGGGAATATAGGCATCGAAGAAGAAGTACGTGCCGGTGAACGCGAAATACGCCAACCCGAACGCGTAGGTTGTCACCACCGCCGCCATCGTCATTGTCGTGACGCCGAAGAGCAATTGACCCGGCAATGCGACCAGAAAGAGGAACAGGTAGATGTGGGGCGGAAAGAACTGCGTGACGGCAATGTCCTGACCCCAGGTGATGTCGGTTGTCCCGGTCGCGAGCAGCGCCAGGGACACGACGGTGAGCATGAGAGACGAGGGGTTGAAGATGTGTGTCTGGCGACCATCCTTGTTCCAGTGGATCAACGCCTTGGCGGTGAACCCGATGGCGAGCATCAGAAACTGCAGA
>JBKJMH010000202.1:0-4222 GCA_046596625.1 Vicinamibacterales bacterium
GCCTCCGCGTCAACCAGCACCTGCTGCACCCGCCACGACCGCCCATCGTCGGCCACCTTCACATGCGTGTGCCGCAGGTTGCGCGCTTCCGGGTCGAACCGCAGCTGCGCGTGCTCGACCGCCCACCCGTCGGATGCCGCCTTCAACCGGTCGCTGTCCCACGCGACGACGCCCTCCGCCTGAGGGGCCGGATCGAGCCCCTCGAGCGCGCGCACATGGTCGCCGATGCTCCAGGCCCGCAGGAAGGTGAACAGCCGGGTGCGAATGAGCGCCGTGAACGCTTTCGTGTCGCGGGTGACGTCGGCCAGCGCCGCCTCGGCGCCCGGTGGACGCAGCTCGGTCGTGCCGCGCGCGGCCGAGGCCAGCGGCCGGTAGTTCGGGTCGCGCATCCGCTCCCACTCGTCCTCGAGGCTCGAGTCGACGGCACGGAGCAGCGTCTGGAGATACAGCTCCATCTCGCGGACCTCGTCGTTCTTGACGCCGTCGGGGACGGTCTGGCTCAGCACCTTGTAGACGCTGTTCAGGTGCCGCAGCAGCAGCCCTTCCGACCGCTGCAATTCGTAGTCGAGCACGTACTCGGCGAACGACTGGAAGCGCTCGAACATCTCGCGTGCGATCGACTTCGGCCGGATGGCCTCCTCGCCCACCCACGGATGGCGGTCGGCAAAAGCGTTGAAGGTGTCGTAGACGAGCTCACGCAGCGGCTTGGGGTACTCCAGCTTGTCCATCTCCTCCATCCGCTGGTCGTACTCCATCCCCTCGGCCTTCCACGTCGCAATCGCCTGGTCCTTCACCCGGTCCAGCTGCTTGCGCAGAATCAACTCGGGATTCTCGAGAATCGACTCGACCAGCGTGAGCACGTCGAGCGCGTACTCCGGCGAGTCGGCATCGAGCAGCGGCAGCGTCTCGAGCAGGTAGAGAGACAGCACCTGATCCATCGAGAAGTCGACCTGCAGGTCGAGGTTGACGCGCAGCTTGGCGCCGTCGGCTGTCTTCGGGATGAACTCGATCACGTTGCGCGACACGAGGGCGCGGAACAGCTGCCAGGAGCGCTTCCGATGCGCCTTCTTGTTCGGCTCGCTCTCATGGCTGTCGCGAATCAGCCGCTGCATCGCGCGGCAACCGTCGCCGCGGCGGCTCAGGACGTTCAGCAGCGTGCCGTGCGTCACCTGGAAGCGCGACACCAGCTGCTCGGGCTGCGCGGTCATCAGCCGCGTGAACGTCTGCAGATCCCAGTTGGAGAAGTTGTGATCGGGTGCCTTGCGCAACGTGACCTTCTTGCCGTCGCGGGCTGACTTCTCCTTCAATCGGATGTTCTCGATGACGTGCTCCGGCGCCTGCGCCCAGACGTAGCCGCGGTCGTCGAACCCCTTGCGTCCGGCGCGCCCGGCAATCTGGTGGAAGTCGCGTGCGGCGAGGATAGCGGTCTTCTGGCCGTCGAACTTGCACAGGCGCGTGAACAGCACCGTGCGAATCGGCACGTTGATACCGGCCCCGAGCGTGTCGGTGCCGCAGATCACTTTCAACAGCCCCGCCTGCGCCAGTTGCTCCACCAGCACCCGGTACTTCGGGAGCAAACCGGCGTGATGCAGGCCGATGCCGTGCCGCAGCCACTTCCGGATGTCGGCACCGTAGGGGCTGGTGAACTGGAAGCCGGCGATCCGCGACGCGATCTCGGCCTTCTCCTCCTTCGAGCAGATCTTCAGGCTGGTGAAGTCCTGCGCGCTGCTCGCAGCGTCGGCCTGCGTGAAGTGGACGACGTAGGCCGGAGTCTTTCCCTCGTCTACCAGCTTCTCGATGGTGTGCGAGAGCGGAATCTCCGAATAGGCGTACTCGAGCGGCACCGGCCGCTCACCGGTCTTGATGGTGAGCGTCGGCCGGCCGTTCAGCCTGGTGACCGCCTCTTCGAAGAACCGGGTGTCGCCGAGCGTCGCCGACATCAACAGGAAGCGCGTCTGCGGCATGGTGAGCAGCGGCACCTGCCAGGCACCGCCGCGGTCGCGGTCGGCATAGTAATGGAATTCGTCCATCACCACATCGTCCACGGCGGCATCCGCCCCTTCGCGCAGCGCCATGTTGGCCAGCACTTCGGCCGTGCAGCACAGGATCGGCGCCTCGCGGTTCACGCTGGCGTCGCCGGTCGACAACCCGACGAGGTCGGGACCGAACTCGCGACAGAGCGCCATCCACCTCTCGTTCACCAGCGCCTTGATCGGACAGGTGTAAATCGCACGCTTGCCGCGCGCGAGGGTGGCAAAGAGCATCGCCGACGCGACGAGCGACTTGCCAGAGCCGGTCGGGGTGTTGAGGATGACGTTCTTCCCGTCGAGCAGTTCGAGAATCGCTTCCTCCTGTGCCGCGTAAAGCGTGAGGTGCTTTGCGGTGGTGTACTTCAGGAAGTAGTCGAGCAACCGATCGCTGGTGGGATCCCACTGGGCGTCGTGCAGAAGGTCGACGAGAGAAGCCGGGGCGGACATCGCGTTCAGTTGTACCGCGAATCAAGGACCGCGAGTACATCGCCACCCGCAGATTGGGCGCGGCACGTAGCTACCGACCTTCAAGGGTACGTAGCCGCCGACCTTCAGGTCGGCCTGCAGGCGGCGAACCTGAAGGTTCGCGGCTACGTACGTCCGGCCCCCGCCCGACGCGCCCGAGCCGCCCGACCCGCCGCACCTGCCCGACCTGCCCTTCCTGCCCTACCGAGTACACTGCCCCCATGTCCGAACAGGTGGTCGTCATTACCGGTGCCAGCACCGGCATCGGAGCCGCCCTGGCGCAGCAACTCGCTGTCGATGGGACGGCCGTCGTCCTGGTCGCCCGCCGCGCGCAGGCGCTGCAGGAGGTGGCCGAGCGGTGCGGTCCGCAGGCACTGGCGGTGGTGGCCGATATGACCGTCCGCGCCGACGTCCAGCGGGCGGTCGCCGAGTCGCTCGCGCGCTTCGGCCACATCGACGTCTGGGTGAACAACGTCGGCCAGGGGATCACGCGGATGCCGACCGCGCTCACCGACGACGACATCGACGACATGATGCGGGTGAATGTGAAGTCGGCACTCTACGGCATGCAGGAAGTGCTGCCGCACTTCACGTCGCGCGGCCGCGGCCACGTCATCAATGTGTCGTCGATGCTGGGCCGCATGCCGGTGGCGGTCTTCCGGTCCGCCTACAACGGCGCCAAGCACTTCCTGAACGCGCTCACCGCCAACTTCCGCGACGAGGTGACGGCCACCCACCCGGACATCCAGTTCTCGCTCGTCTCGCCCGGGGTGGTGTTCACCGAGTTCGGACTGCGCGCCAGGCACGGCGGTGTCGACTCGCGCACCATTCCGCAGGGGCAGACGGCGGACGCCGTCGCAGCGGTCATTGCCGGCGTCATCGGCAGCCGCCGACCGGACGTCTACACGCGGGCCGGCGCGCGTCAGATGGTGCTCGACTATCTCGGGACGCTGGGCGAGGATCCGGTCGCCTGATGCCGCGTCCCGTCCCTCGCCTGGCTGCCGTCCGCGCGACGCCGTCGGTCGTCGACCGCGCCTGGGTCGATCAGGTCGCACGCGCCGCCGCCAGCGAGCTCCAGTCGGCAGGCGTCGACGTTCAACGGCTGCGCCGCCTCGGCTTCGCCAGGGCGGCCCGGTCCACGCCACCACCCGGCCACACGCGGCACTACTCCACCACGCTGACGTTCGGCTCCGCCGAGGACCAGGGGCAGTCGGGCTATTGCTGGCTGTTCGCGCCGGAAGTGCTGGTGCGCGCCGCCGCCATCAACGCCGGCACACTCGCCGAAACGGCGGCCTTCTCCGAAACCTACCTCTACTTCTTCAGCCTGCTGGAAAAGGCCAGCGCCAGCCTCGACGACCTGCGCCGCCTCTCGGCGCAGCAACGCCGGCTGGCCAACGACACCCTGCAGCGTGGCCTGTCGTCCGAAGTCATGGGCCTTGGCGACGGCGGCGAATGGGAGTGGGCCTTCAACCTGATCGAGAAATACGGACTGGTGCCGGCTGCAGCCATGCGACAGACCGCCAGTGCGCGCGACACGACCGCCCTGCGGTCCGAACTGCACGAGCGCCTCGCCGTGGCGGCGCGAGCCATCCGGCGCACGACCGCCGACTACGCGGTGATTCGCACCCGGGCCATGCACGACATCGTCCGCATGCTGGTGGCCCATCTTGGCGTGCCGCCGGCCGAGGTCGTGGTGCCACGACACGGGCGCCTCGCGCCGCGGCGCT
>JBKJMH010000331.1:0-3388 GCA_046596625.1 Vicinamibacterales bacterium
TTGCCATCGAGCGCCACCTTCAGGATGGCCTGATCAGTCATGCCGTCCTTGTCGCCCGAGTGCGAGACGTAGAGATACTGCGTCGCGCCGGTGGTCATGCACATCGCCAGCGGCGAACCGATGTTGGAGATCTGCGACTTGAACATGCCGTCGCCGTCGAACACCTGGATGCGCTTATTGCCGGAATCGGCCACGTAGACGTTGCCGCTGGCATCAACCGCCAGCGCCTTCGGACCACGGAACTGGCCGTTCTCGGTGCCGGTCGAACCCCACTGCTTGACGAAATTGCCGTCCTTGTTGAACTTCGCAATGCGGTTCACGTTCCCGGCCATGCCGTCGGCGATGTAGGTGTTGCCGGCCTTGTCCCAGGCCACGTCGGACGGCTGGTTGAAGGTTGAGCCTGGCGTGCCTGAACCGGGGGCCGGACCGGCCGCAGCGCCGCCGGGCGCTGCACCGCGACCACCGCCACCGCCCGGAGCGCCCGCGCCGCCGCCTTCACCGCGCGGGGCGGCAGGCCGGACACCGATGGCTTCCGGCTTGCGGCCAAGCACCAGCGCGACGTTGCCGTTCGGGTCGAACTTGACGACCTGGTTGGCACCCTGATCGATCGTCCACACGTTGTCCTGCGGATCGATGCGGAGGCCGAAGGCGGCGTTGAAGCCGTAGACGTCCTGGCCCAGTTCGCGAACGAACTTGCCGGAGGCGTCGTACTGGAACAGGCGCGAGCCGTTGCGGAGGAACGTCCGGTTGTCACCGACCGTCGCGTAGGCATGACCGGTGCGCGTGTAGACATACACGCGACCCCTGGAGTCCTGCCCGACGCCGCCGATTTCACCGACGATGTGCGAGTCGTCCCACTTGAGGAGATCGACGCTGTCGAACGCGATCTCCGGCGCGGTCGGGGCGCCGGACTGCGCGAGGAGCGTGCCGCTGAAGGCGAGCACACCTGCTGCTACGAAACCCTTGACTGTTCGATTCATCCCCGTCTCCTAGTTCGCGCCGCTCGTCTTGGACGGGGTCGCCGTGGGCTTGAGCAGGATCTTCTGCGAGCGCCAGTTATTGATCTCTGCGGTGTAGATCGTATTCGGGTCGCGGCAGTCCATCTGGTGGATGGTCGAGAATTCACCGACCGCCTTGCCGCCCTTGCCGAACTTGCCGACGATCGTGCCGTCGAGCTCCATCTTGTAGACCTCGCCGGTGTACTCGGCCTGCGCCGCAGGGGCGCTGTCGGGCCACGAGTTCGACACGTACAGGTACTGCTTGCCCGGGTTCTTCGGGCCGGGGCCGCCCGACACGCAGACTGCCCACGGGTTGCCGGTCTGGTCGTAGTTGGCCTTCAGGTTCAGGTCGTTGTCGAGGACCGTCACCCGCGCGTTGCCGCGGTCGCCGACGTAGACGTTGCCCTGGAAGTCGGTGGCGATCGAGTGCGGCGTGTTGAATTCCAGGTTGCCCGGGCCGCGCTTGCCCACGGCCTTCAGGAACTTGCCGTTCTTGTCGAACTTCACGACGCGTGCGTCGTTGTAGCCGTCCGACACGAAGAAGTTGCCCTGCTGGTCCCACGCGATGTCGGTCTGGCGGCCGAAGCGGTAGTTCTCGTTGCGGCCGTGGAAGACGCCCTGACCGGGCATGTTGCCAAGCGAACCCACCGGGTCCTCGCGGCGGCCGACGGTCATCAGGATCTTTCCCTCTGGGCTGAACTTGACGAGCATGTCGGTGCCCTCGTCCACCACCCAGATGTTGTCCTGGGCGTCGACGCGGACCGAATGCGCGAACGACGACCCGTAGTTGTTCCGGCCGATCTCACGGACGAACTTGCCCGTCGGGTCGTACTGGAACAAGCGCGTCTCGTTGGCGCGGTGATAGATGTAGATGTTGCCCTTCGAGTCGGTCGAGATACCCATGTTCTCGCCCGTGTAGATCCCGGGAGGGTTCTTGAAGAAATTGGGGACCGCTTCGTGCGGGATGGTGGGGACGTTCGTGGCTTTCGCGCGCGATTGGGCCTCTACAGGCGACATCGTGAGCGAGAACGCTCCCGCCAACGCGATGGCGGCGAGTGCAGGGACGGTAAAACGCTTCATGTACAACAGCCTCCGGTTCCAACGTCCCGGCGGGAGGACCCCGGCCGGTTAGATGCTGGCCGAGGCACTGTACCTGACCCGCCGCACCCGTTCAAGGCAATTGGCTGGCTCAGGCGCTACTTCAGCTGCCGCTCCTGGAACCGCGCGCCGCTCAGGATGTTCGACATCGAGTAGTTCCCCTCATGGCAGGCATACTCGAAGAGCGGTCCCTCGGTGCGGCTCATCTGGCTGTCGCCTGACCACGGGCGTGTGAACGCGGCAAGGTCGTCGATGCTGAACTGATAGCGCAGGGTCTTCCCGTCGTTCAGCGAGAACCGCTCGACGACATGCAGGCTCGTGCCAGAGCCGCGCACGGTGGTGCGTGGTGAGAAGTTGGTGGTATCGACCACGAGGGTGTTGCCCTCCCAGCGGCCGATGGAGTCGCCGGCCCAGGCCTGCAGCGTGGCGGGCAGGTGCGTGCGCCGCGTCAGGGAGATGACCCGTGCATCATGAATCTGCTCGCTGACGATGACGACCGAGTCGCGCGTCTGCACGATCTGGAGCGTGTTGTTGTAAAACGCCGGCAGCAGCGGTGGCACGTATGCGTTGCCCACGACGAGACACCGTTCGGCTGGGCGGAGATCTTCCGGGTTCTCCGCGTAGTGGGCCTCGAGGTGCTGGTTGCGCTCACGCAAGCGCTGCGCGGCGTCCGGCGTCAGCGGCGGCACGAGGCCAGTGGGCGGGTCGGTGATCATCGACGTGCGGCCACCCGGCAGCACCTGCCCCGGCTCGTAGGTATCGAGGTCGGACGCGGACGCATCCAGCTCGAAGTCCTTGTCGCGGCTCAACGCAAGGGTGCGGTCGATCTGGTAGCGCTGTTCGTACGCCGCTGCTTCCGCTGGTGTGAAGCTGGCGCGCCCCGCGAGTGTGGCGGGACGTTCGAGCGGTGTGGCGGTGTCGTTCAGCCACAGCCCCTGCAGGTCGGCACGACCATCAGGCGTGCGAGCCGACTGCGCGGACGCAAGAGAGTACGTGGCGAGGAACGCCAGCAGGCACAGGATCAGGAGCCGGGTGTGCGCGCGGAGGCGATAGAGCATGTGCGACAGGCTACACATCAAGGGCGTTCCACTTCCACCGCTTCGCCCTGCTCCTGCAAGCGCGCGGCTCCGGCGGTGTCGAGCAGGTGTCCGGAGCGATCGCGCTTGGTCTCCAGGTAGAAGCGATTGAACTCGTTCGGCGGAATGACATGCGGCAGCCGTCCTGCCACGACGACGCCGTACTGCCCGAGTTCAGCCACCTTCTTCGGGTTGTTCGTCATCAACTCCACCGAC
>JBKJMH010000350.1:0-18346 GCA_046596625.1 Vicinamibacterales bacterium
GCTCGGCTGGCGGACGACTTCAAGGCGGGGCAGCGGCGCCTACGCTTCAGCGCTGAACTGCTCAACCTGACCACAATCTCCACGCCGCGAATCGCGCGGCTTGGCGTGACCTTTTCCTTCTCCTGACGGACGGACCAAGCATGCGCATCAACAGCAAGTACGTGACTGTCGCCGCGGCGGCGCTGATTGTCGGAGCCCTGACGACCTCGGGGACGATCGTCGGGAACGGCGTCATCACCGCGGCAACCGCCAACGGCGTGACCGCGGGTGAGTTCGTCATCGATCCTCCCACCCTGATCAATCTCGGTTTCGAGTGGCTGATCGAAGGCGACGACAACCGGAACGCGTCGGTCGCCGTGTCCTATCGAAAGCAGGGGACTGCGGAGTGGAAGACCGGACTGCCGTTGCTGCGTCTCCAGGGTGAGCGGGTCAAGCAGGGCGAGCAACTGGACGTCACGTCACCGAACATGTTCGCCGGCAGCATCCTGGATCTCGAGCCGGATACGACGTACGACACCCGATTCGTGATGACCGATCCGGACGGCGCCAGGGGCGCAGCCACGAAGACCGTGACCGTCAAGACGAGACCGGAGCCGATGCCGGCGGTCGGCGGCAACGTCTACCACGTCTATCCTCACGGGTACAAGGGTGCGAAGACCGAGCCCGCTTACGAAGGGCTCATGTGTGCCTACAACCTCACCTGTGCCGGAACGGACTGGGCCACGGCTGGACGGCCACGGGTCAAGGCGGGCGACACGATCCTGGTGCACGCGGGAATCTACAAGTACGACCGCATGGAGTACACCAACGACCCTGCCGTGAACCGAACGGTGCCGCTGGATGGCACCTACTACCTGACGGCCGACGGGACGGCGGAGAAGCCGATTGCCATCAAGGCCGCCGGCGACGGCGACGTCGTGTTCGACGGGGCGCGCAATTTCGTCCTGTTCGACGTGCGAGCGGCCGACTACACGTACTTCGAAGGGATCACGTTCCGGAACACCGACTACGCGATCCTCGCCGGGACCCAGTTCCTGCTCGGAGCCAAGGGGCTCAGCGTCAAGCACAGCCGCTTCGAAGACGTCGCTGCCGGGGTGTGGACGAACTACGCCGGATCGAGCAACTTCTATATCGCCGACAACACGTTCATCGGACGGGACGACCCTGACCATGTGATCGGCTGGTCGGGTGCGTTCTGGCAGAAGTTCAACGGTGTCGCCGGGCAGAAGTACCCGCCGGTGATGGCGTCCTACGTCGCGGTCAAGGTGTACGGTCCCGGGCACGTCATTGCCTATAACTACGTGGCGAACTTCCACGACGGCATCGACATCGAAACCTACGGCAATCCTGACGGCTCTGCCGTGCAGGGTGGGCCGACCTATCCGCGGAAATCCGCCTGGGGTCTCAGGCCGGTCGCGATCGACTTCTACAACAACCTGATGACCAACTTCCATGACAACCCGTTCGAGGCCGACGGCGGGATGCACAACGTGCGCATCATGCGGAACCTCATGCTCAACTCGGCGTCGCACGCGTTCTGCAACCAGCCGGTGATCGGCGGACCCACCTACTGGATCAGGAACATCGGCTACCACCTGCCCGGTGGGTCGACGCGCCTCACCGGTGGCTCGGCAGGCGTGATCTTCTACAACAACACCATCGTCTCCGAGACGGCTGCCAACAGCACCTCGAACGTGCACTGGCGGAACAACCTGTTCCTCGGCGAGAACTCGTCACCGGCGATCTTCAATGTGAACACGATGACGGGGTACACCTCGTCCGACTACAACGGTTTCCGACCGAACCCCGGCGCGCCGTTTTCGTTCGGCTGGGCCGCTCCAGCCGCTGGCGCTGCTGACTACAGCCCGCTCCTCCGGCCGGCCGGGGCAGGGGCGGGTCCTGGGCGTGGCGGTCCGCCCGCACCAGGCGCGCCGGCCCCCGCCGTACTGGAGGCCCACCAGTACAAGACGCTCGAGGAGTACAGCCGCGCCACGCGTCAGGACCAGCACAGCGTCCTCGTCGACTACGACATCTTCGTGAACGTGCCGAAACTCGATGCGCAGGATGTCTCGCGCGTGCAGAAGGTCTACACGGCCGACGCGCTCGACTTCCGGCTTCGTCCCGGCGCCACGGCCATCGACAAGGGGACGCCACTCGCTAATGTCACCGAAGGATATGCCGGCAACGGCCCGGACCTCGGCGCCCTGGAGGCGGGACAGGCACCGCCTCATTACGGCCCTCGGAAGTAGCCATGAAAAATCCATCTGCTCAGGGAGGCACTGTGAGAAGAAGTCGAGTCGGAATGATTGTCATCATGCTGCTGTTCGTGTCGATCCTCACAGGGCGACGTGCGGCCGCGCAGTTCGACACCGCAACAGTCGTCGGCACCATCAAGGATGCATCCGGTGGGGCCATTTCAAGTGCCAAGGTCACACTCACGCACCTGGAGACCGGAATTTCAGACATCCGTACCTCGAACGCGGAGGGGAATTTCGAGTTCGTGTCGGTGCGGGCTGGTTCCTATCTTGTTTCCGGCGAGAAGGAGGGCTTTTCAATCGCCCTGATGGATAGCCTTCGCGTCGAGGTTGGCGCGCGAGTACGAGCCGACCTGCAGCTGGAAATCGGTTCGCTGACCGAAGAAGTCAGGGTGACGGCCGAGGCGAAGCTGGTCGAAACCGACAACAGTCAGCGCAGCCAGATTCTGTCGACGGTGCAGATTCAGCAGCTGCCGCTCAACGGCCGCCAGTATTCGCAGCTCGCCCTTCTCTCCACCGGTGTCCGCCGCTCGTCGACGGCCGCCGCGCGCGACGGGGCGTTCAACGTGAACGGCCTGCGCAACACGATGAACAACTTCATGCTGGATGGGCTCGACAACAACGCCTACGCGACCAGCAACCAGGGCCAGTCGAGTCAGATCATGCAGCCGGCGCCAGATTCGCTGGCGGAAGTGCAGGTCATCACCAACAACGAAAGCGCCGAGTACGGTCACTCGGCTGGTGCGACAGTCAACGCCGCGTACCGGAGCGGGACCAATCAGCTGCACGGCAGCGGGTGGGAGTTCTTCCGCAACACCTCGCTGAACGCCAGCACCTACTTCGCGCCTCCGGGCGGCCAGAAGGCCACGCTCGACTACAACCAGTTCGGCGGCGTGCTCGGCGGCCCAATCGCGCGAAACCGCATGTTCTTCTTTGCAGACTACGAGGGACTGCGGCAGCAGACTGGAGGCGTCTCGTTCGCCACCATTCCGACGGCATCCGAGCAGCAGGGTATCTTCAGGGTCGACGTTCGCGATCCACGCACCGGCCAGGTCTTCCCGGCCGGCACTCCGATCCCGATGACCGCGTTCGCGCGGAAGGTCATGAACGACTTGCCCGACCCGAACGCCGAGGGCGCCGCGAACAACTACGCGGTGCAGCGGTACACCGACAGCCCGTCGAATAAGGCGAGCGGCAAGGTGGACTTCCAGTTGTCGCAGCGGATACGAACGTTCGGCCGATACAGCTGGCGCGACGCGAACATCGACAGCGAGGCGGCTCTTCCCTTGCCGTCGGGCAGCGGCGGCAATTTCACCTACGCCAAGACCAAGCAGGTCGCGCTCGGCATGACGTTCGTCCAGAACAATCGCAGCGTCCTCGAAGTTCGGTTTGGCTGGTCGTCGGTCCACGGCGAGTCACGGGGAAAGTCTGTCGGCACGACGGGTGCCCTGGAGACGTACGGCATCGCGGGTCTGCCGACCGACGCGCGTATCGCGGGCGGCCTTCCGACCCAGATCGTTACCGGCTATACGAATCTCGGTCGCGGCGCCGCGAATCCTCAGTGGCAGTTTCCGGCGACGTGGAATCCGAAGGTGAACTACACCCGTTTGTTCGGCCGGCATTCACTCAAGCTCGGATACGAGTACATCCACATGGCGCAGGAGGTTCAGGACATCAACCCGCTCTACGGCAGCAATACGTATTCGGGCCAGTTCACCCGGGTGACGGGTGCGGCTGCAAGCAGCGTCTATAACGTTGCGGATTTCCTCCTGGGACTGCGGTCGCAATACGATCTGACGAACTTCTCGAGCGCCATCGCCAATCTGCGGCGCGACATGCACTTCCCGTACGTGCAGGACGACTTCCGCGTGAACGACAAGCTGACGGTGAACGTCGGACTCCGCTACGAGTACGTCACGCCGTTCTGGGAGCGCGACAACAACGCCTCGAACTTCGATCCGCAGACGAGGACGATGGTCCAGGCGTCCGACAACGATCGCTACCTCGTCGATCCGGACCGGAACAACTTCGGGCCTCGGCTCGGGTTCGCGTTCACGCCCGTCGAGAAGACCGCCATCCGCGGCGGCTACGGCATCAGCTACACGCACTTCAACCGCACCGGCTCCGCCGACGTGCTCACCTACAACCCGCCGCAGACCATCGTGTCGGTCACTGCGCAGACGCCGGCCTCGCCGACCTTCCTGCCCGCGGAGGCCGGTTATCCGGCGGGTCTGACCGATCCGAGCCGATTCAATCCGAGCACGACGAACATCCTGTATCAGCCCCGGGACTTCGGCGCGGCCCGTACTCAGAGCTGGTTTGGCTCCTACGCCCGTGAATTCGGGCCGGGCATGGTCGTCGACCTGGCCTACGTCGGCAACCGAAGCAACGGTCTCGCGGTGATCGCCAATTACAACCAGGCGCTGCCGAACAATTCAGCTGGCAGCATTCCGCTCACGCAGCGCCAGCGGCCCATTCCTGGATTCGGCGACATCACCTACATCTTCAGTGGTGGCAAGGCGCGCTACAACGGTCTCCAGACCAGGTACGAGTGGCGCATGGGCAATCAGGTTCGTCTGGTGAATGCGTTCACGCTGTCGCAGACGAAGGACAACAGCTCGCAGTCGCTCGAGTTCGCCAACGGCGCCTCTCCGGCACCGCAGGACATCAACAATCTCGACTCCGAGTGGAGCCTGAGCCAGTATCACCAGCCGTACAACAACACCACGAGCATGATCATGCAGCTGCCATTCGGGCATGAGCGGCGCTGGGGCGCGTCGTGGCCGACCGCCCTGGATGTCGTGCTCGGTGGATGGCAGGTCTCAGGGGTGAACACGATTACGCCAGGCGAGCAGGTCAACCTGATTTATTCACCCGCGACTCCGTTCATCGTGTCGAGCATCCGCGACACGTGGCGCGGCGCCAACAACTACCGGCCCAACGTCACGTGCGATCCGCTCGCGTCCCAGTCGTCGCGCAGCATCACCAACTGGTTCAACAAGGATTGCATCTCGCTCCCCACCGACCCGAGCCAGCCGTTTGGCAATGCCGAGCGCAACAGCGTGCGAGGCCCCAACTTCTGGCAGTTCGACTTTGCGGCGGTGAAGCAGGTGACCCTGCGGAAAGAGGCCCGGCTCGAGCTTCGCGTCGAGACGTTCAATCTCTTCAATCGCGTGAACTTCCAGATCCCGAACTCGAATCGAAGCCTGTCCAACTTCGGCACCATTACCTCCGCCTATGCGCCTCGTCAGGTGCAGCTCGGCGCGAAGCTGAGCTGGTGACGGCAGTCGAGGTGTGATGTGAAGTGCCAATCGTGCTCGCGGCGCGCGTTTATGCCCCCCCCGGCCACCGCAGTGATAACCGTCGGGAACCTGTCCTTCGGTTCAGAGGCGGACGCGCAGACGTCGAAGGTCTCGATCGGGGACCTGCTGGTGCGGAATCGAGATGCAGCCAACACCCCGCTCAAACCCGAGGACGTGGTCGCGGGGCGCCCTCTGAGCGGATGGGCGCTCGATCCCTCGAGCCGGACGCTCCGAAGTGGACTCAACAACCGGCTCGTGCTCGTCCGTCTGGACGTTGACAAGTTGTCTGCGGAGACGCAAGGCCAGGCCGCGGCCGGCGTGATGGCGTATTCAGCGATCTGTACGCACTCGGGCTGCACCGTCAGCGACTGGGACGATACGCAGCACGCCCTGGTCTGTCCCTGCCACGAGTCGGTCTTCGATCCCTACGACGGGGGCGCGGTCATCGGAGGGCCGGCGCCCCGTGCCCTCCCTCGGCTGGGTCTGGGTGTGAATGACGGGCTTCTCGTCGTTGCCGCCGTGTTTTCTTCTGCTCCCGGCTCCGAGCCGGCGTGAGCCTCGCTACGAGAGGATGTGCTGTGAGAACGAGTCTTGTGAGACCTCTCCGCCTATGTCGGCGTGCGGCCGCGATAGGCAGCCTGATCGCGATCGTCGCGGTAGCCGCGCCAATTGCTGTCGTTGCGCAACGTGAGGCGCCGCCCAGGGTGGAGCCCATCGAGAACTACGCGAGCGTCACCGCCGAAAGGCTCAAGCGCCCAGAGGCTGGCAACTGGCTGATGAATCGCGGCCGATACGAAGGCTGGGGCTACAGTCCGCTGTCGAAGATCACCAAGGAGAACGTGAAGCGTCTCGCACCGGTCTGGATTGCATCGACCGGTCAGATTGGTGGTCACGAAGCGGCACCGCTGGTGAACAACGGCGTGATGTTCGTCTCCCAGCCGAACAACCAGGTGATGGCACTCGACGCCAGGACAGGCGCAGTCCGTTGGCGGTTCAGGGTTCCTCCACCTGAGAACAGCATCCTCGGGCACGCGACCAGCAGGGGTGTGGCGCTGTACGAGGACAAGGTCTACTTCGCCTCCATCCACGCCGTGCTCTACGCGCTGGACGCCAGAACCGGCAAAGAGGTGTGGAAGACGACAGTGGCCGACAACAGCCAGGGCTACTACATGACGCTGGCGCCATTGGTGGCTGGGGGCAAGGTCATGGTTGGTGCCTCCGGCGGCGAGCGCGGCGTTCGTGGGTTTGTCGCCGCATTCGACCCCGCAACCGGCAAGGAAGCGTGGAGGATCTATACCATCCCGGCGCCAGGCGAGCCAGGGAGTGAGACGTGGCCGACAGGGGACCAGTGGAAGACCGGTGGTGCGCCGGTGTGGGTGACTGGGAACTACGATCAGGAAACGGACATTGCCTACTGGGGGACGGGCAACGGCGGTCCCTGGATCGGTGACCAACGCCCCGGGGACAATCTCTACACTGCCTCGACGCTGGCAATCCACGTAGCCACCGGCAAGATGGTGGGCCACTTCCAGTACACGCCAAACGAATCCTGGGATTGGGACGAGGTCTCGCCGCCCATTCTCGTCGACTTCCGTCGCAACGGCCGAACAGTGAAGGGGTTGGTTGATGCGGCGCGGAACGGCTATCTGTGGTTCCTGGAGCGCTCGAACGGCCCGATCAAGTTCGTCGAGGGAAAGCCGTACGTGCACCAGAACGTGTTCACTGCTCTCGATCCGGTCACTGGGCGCCCGACGATCGATCCGGCCCGCAAGCCAGGGACGGGCAAGCTGGCGGAGTTCTGCCCGTCACTCTGGGGAGGCAAGAACTGGGCGCCCGGAGCCTTCAATCCAGACAGTCGACTGCTCTACATTCCTGCCAACAACAACTTGTGCATGTCGTCCATCGGGCGCGAGGTTGAATACGAGCCCGGAGGGAGCTTTACAGGCGCGACGACAACATTGGCTATCGAGCCTGGCGCCGATCACATCGGCGAGGTGCAGGCCTGGAACGTCGACACCGGACAAAAGGTCTGGACTCATCCCTTCCCGAACAAGTCGCAGAACTGGGGACCCATCCTGACGACTGCGGGCGGCCTGGTGTTCAGCGGCGGGTCGAATGATCGCTTGTTCCGTGCCTACGACGCCGCTACGGGTGACGTGCTCTGGGAGTTCCCGACGAACTCAGGCGTGATCGGGCCGCCCGTATCGTTCATGATTGGCGACACCCAGTACATCGCGGTGCAGGCCGGTTGGGGCGTCGACTCACGCTCCATGCAGAGTCGACTGAACAACCTCGAGCCAGGTAAGTATCCCGAGGTGCCGGAGGGCGGCGCCATCTGGGTGTTCGCCGTGAAGTAGTCGGTTGAGGCGGGCTGCCTCCAAGCCAGGCAGCTCAGGCGAGAGGCTGGACCAGATGGCCGCTGGAGCAGCGGCCGCTTGGCCGCGCCTCACCGGCGCTCCGGGCACCGGCCTTGCAGTCTGCACTCTGAGGCTGCCAGATGCTCTTTCGTGTGTCGTGCCAGATCGAATACGCCGCCAAATTTCCCTCCACGCTAATTCTGAACGTCCACGCCCAGCGTCATGCCTCCCAGGTGGTCCTCGACGAGCAGTTCACGGTCACACCGCACGTCAAGGTCACTGAGCTGACGATGGCGGGGACGGACAATCGCTTCGTCCGTCTGCATACCGGGAAGCACAAAACCCTGTCCGTCTCATACGCTGCGTCGGTGGAGTGCGAGTACCAGACCTATGCGGCGAAGGAGGTGGAGCATACTCCGGTGGTCGAGCTCGAGGGCTCGACGATTCCCTACCTGTTCCCGAGCCGCTATTGCCAGTCCGACCGTCTGAGCCGCCTGGCCTGGGACCTGTTCGGCAGCATCGACAACCCGCACGCGAAGGTGGTGGCCATCACCGACTGGATCCACGACAACGTGGAGTACCTGCCGGGCACTACCAACTCGCTCACGTCGGCTTACGACACGGAGACGCAGCGCACCGGGGTGTGCCGCGACTTCGCGCACCTGGGCATTGCACTGTGCCGCGCCCTCAACATTCCGGCGCGCTACTTCTCGGGCTACGCCTATCAGCTCGATCCGCCCGACTTCCACGCCTGCTTCGAATGCTTCATCGGCGGCAGTTGGGTGGTGTTCGATGCCACGCGCCTGGCCCATCTCAACGGGCTGGTCCGCATCGGCAACGGCCGCGATGCCGCCGACGCCGCGGTGGCCAGCATCTTCGGCAGCGCAGGCTGCCAGTGGATGACAGTGTCGTGCGAACTGGGCGATGGCCAGAGGTTCGTGCCGGTCGGGCGCAAGCACTTGAACCGCTCCGGGGTGACGCTGGCTTCCCCCACATGAGCATCACCGCCGCCACGATGCGGCTGCACATCGTCCACACCACGACCTATCGCTATCGGCGAGCCGTGCACTTTGGCCCGCACCGCCTGGTGCTGCGCCCACGCGAGGGTCACGACCTGCGCGTCGAGCGCATGCATCTCGAGCTGTCGCCGGCGCATCATCTGCAGTGGACGAGCGATATCTTCGGCAACTCCGTCGCCCTCGTCGAGTGGACCGAGGAGTCGGACACCCTCTCGATCGCCAATGACGTGATCGTCGAACGTCACCTGGACGCCGCGCCGCGCGAGCGCCGCACCCGCGCCGTGCCGTGGCCGCCCACCTACGACACGCTCGAACTGCCAGTCGTCCAGGCGTATCTGAGTGCGTCGTTTCCGGAAAGTGCCGGCGCGCTCCGCGGCTGGCTCGACACGCATCTGGGCACGCAGCACGAAGATGCCGGCGAGACGATGCAGTCCTTGTGCGCACACGTCTTCCATGCCATCAGCTACAAGCGGCGCCTCGAGAAGGGTGTGCAGCTGCCGGCGCACACCCTCGAGTTGGGCAGCGGCTCGTGCCGCGACCTCGCCACGCTGATGATGGACGCGGCGCGCATGCTCGGCGTCGCCGCGCGCTTCGCCAGCGGCTATCTGCACTGCGCGTCGTCCATGGCCGGGCATGCGTCCACCCACGCGTGGGCCGAGGTCTACCTGCCGCAGGTCGGCTGGCGCGGTTTCGACCCGACGATTGGGACTGCCACCACGCCCCGTCACGTGGTGACCGGTGTCAGCAGTCATCCGCGCGGGGTCATGCCCGTGTCGGGCACGTTCGTTGGACGCGCCGGGGAGTTGGTCGACCTGCACGTGACCGTACTGACGGAAGAGCTGTCGCCGGTGGCCCTGAAGTTGCTCAGTCGTCACGCATGAAGACACTGTTCATTCCTGCCGTCATGATGGTTGCCGCGCTTCTCGTCGGATGTTCGAACGGCCGCGGCACGTCGCCCGACGTCGCCGATGGGATTCGCTCTGCGCTCGACAGCCGTGGGCTTGCCGACGTGTCGGTCTCGCAGGACCGTGACAAGGGGGTCGTGACGCTGAGCGGGAAGGTGCCGACGGCATCCGACAAGGCCGCGGCGGAGTCGGTGGCGCAGTCGATCGCCACCGGTCAGGTCATCGCAAACCAGGTGATGGTGAGCCCCCCGGGAATGGAGCGCGATGCCGCCGCCATTCACAATGCGCTCGACGATGGGATCGAGAGCAACATGAAGGCGATGCTGATACAGATGGGATCGCCCAGCGACATGAAGTATGGCGTGAAGGCCGGAGTGGTCACGTTAACCGGCACCGTCGACTCGCAGGAGGCGCGCACCCGGATGGAGAAGGCCGCGGCGCTGGTGCCCAACGTTACGCAGGTCGTGAATGAACTGCAGGTGAAGGAGCAGAAGGCCACCACCCGGTAGGTGAAAAAGGGCAGATCACGGGCTTAGCCGGCCAGCACTGAGCGGACTTTCTCGACCAGCGACTCAGCGGTGAACGGCTTGTTGAGGAACGCAATTCCGGGCTTGAGGACGTTGTGGGTCCATGGCTTACTGCTCCCGCGATCGACAGGGCGACCGCGCCCGACATCAGGCGGCCTGCCGGTAATCTTCCGCGAGCGTGACGTCCAGCCTCGCCGCCGGAACATCGACCGGATGGCTCACCTCGGCGCCACGCAGGACCGAGTGGAGCGCGTCGACGATGGCCGCATCGAGTGACGTTCCGGCTTCGCGGCTGATGATGTCGAGCACGCGGTCGTCTGGGAGACCTTCGCGATAGGGACGGGAGGCGCGCAGGGCATCGCAGATGTCCGCGACGGCCAGGATGCGAGTCGTGGTGGAGATCTGTGGCGCCGAGAGCCCCAGATGGTAGCCGCGGCCATCGAGTTTCTCGTGGTGGGCGGCGGCTTCGGCCGCTACCGCGGCAAAGCACGGGACGCCGCCGAGGATCGCGGCCGTGTGCCGGGTATGCATCTGCATCTCCCGATATTCCTCGGCCGTCAGCTTGCCCGGCTTGTCGAGCACCAGGTTCGAGACGCCAAGCTTGCCGATGTCGTGCAGGAGTGCGGAGCGCCGAAGCACGCCCAACTGGGAAGGGGTGTAGCCAATTCGCCGCGCGATCGCCACCGCAATGTCCGCGACGCCGTTCGAGTGCGCATAGGTCCACGGTGACTTGGCATCGATCACCTTGGCGAAAGCCGTGGCGAACAGATCGAGCCGGTCTTCGTCGACGGTGACGACCTGGTCTTCAGGTTCGAGCTGCATCGCGGCCGTGATGCCGTCACACTGCGACAACTGCTGCCAGAACCCATTGCGCTCACCGATACTGAACAGCGCGTCCACGGTAGCGGGATCAAACCACCGGCCACGGCGGGCGGCGGCCATGTCGAACGCGGACGCGACGCCGTAGGTGGTGAAGAACACTTCGAAGGTCTGGGCGAGATTGAGGATCCTGGCGAGCAACGGGATGTCGTCGCCCTTCATGGCATACGGCTGTCCCATGCCGTCCCAGTGTTCATCGAGCGCGCGAATGGCCTGCACGCTTGCCTCCGGCAAGCCGAGCATCGTTGCGATGTCGGCGCCCCGTTCGCAGCGCGTGCGGACGACCTCGCGTGCGCCTTCGGGACCGCGAGCCATCACCCCTAGCAGTTTCCAGGTGCGTTTCAGGAAGAACTGGCCGGGTGCCACGTTACGCAGCACGAACCGGAAGGACTGGCTCGCATACGTCCAATCGATGTTCTTGATGTCGGCCTTGATGTCCTGATCGTTGTGGCCGAAGAGGGCGGCAAACCTGGCGGAATTGCTCGAGCAGCCAAGGTCCTTCATGAGCAGTGCGTAGAACAGCGCGGATCGCTGCGCCGCCGGCAGGGCCAGGACCTCGGCGATGCGCATGCCGATGAGACAGGTCCGGACGGCGTGACCGGGCCGTTGCCCTTCCGTGAGGTCAAGCGCGTAGGAGAGTCCCGCCAGCACTTCCGACTGCCTGACGAGTCCGGCATAGCTACAGGACAGGTGTTGCATGAGCAGTTCAACTATCGGTCGCACGCCGTGCCGGCGTTACGTGTCCGCTCGTTTGCGCGGTGCGCCCGGCCACGGTGGCCCTGAACAGTGAAGCCGACGTCGTGCGGCACGCGCGTCGGGCACAGCAGTACGCCACCGCCATCGCGGAGTTATGGCACGACCGGGCCGGATACGGATACGACCGGCTGGCGCGTGCAGCTTCAGCGAGTGACGAGAGCGCTTGAACGCGCCGGCTCAGAACTTCGGAGTCCGGCGGCCCTGACGGGTGCGGCGCCGCATGATGTAGAGGATTGCGATCACGAAGACCAGGAAGACCAAAGCGAAGTACTGGTAGGTGGACATGCCACTCATATCGGCCGGTTTGCGGCACTCCTGCACCCCCGCGCCGGCAACGACCAATGACCAATGACCCTCAGCCGGTCACGTCTCTGAGATTCGCGCCACGTGCAGTTCGCAGCGGCTCCCAGAGGTCGCCCACCTTCTTCAGCCGCGCGGCCATGGTACGCAGCGTGAACGCCTCGCGCTCGACACCCGCGTCCACTTCCTTCCAGGTGAGCGGCGTCGATACACCGGCGTGGGCGTTGGCGCGCACGCTGTACGCCGAGGCCAGCGTCTTGCCCTCGATATTCTGCAGGTAGTCCACGTAGACCTTCCGGCCCCGTGCCTTGACCGACCGTTCGATGGTGGCGACGCGCGGGTGCTTCTCCGACACGAGCGTGGCCACGAGCTGGCAGAAGAGGAGGCCCGCTTCGTACGGCGAGCCTGATACCAGCGGAATGACGATGTGCAGCCCGCTCGCCCCCGACGTTTTCGGCAGCGAAAAGACCCCGAGTGTCTGGAGTTCGTCGCGGATCCACCTCGCCACGTCCAGCACCTGTGAGAACGGCATGTCGTCGGCGGGGTCGAGATCGAGCGCCACCTGATCAGCGACGCCGGGGGCGTCGACGCGCGAGAACCACGGGTCCTGCGAAATCGCCGCAAGCTGGTTCGTATAAAGCAGCGTCTTCAGATCTCCACCGATGAGATGCGGCCGGTTGTCGGCAGCCGGAACCGGCTCGACGCGAACGCCAGGCGGCACCTCCGGCGCCCGATGCTGGTAGAACGGCTTGGCGTCGACACCGTTCGGATAGCGCTTCATCACCAGCGGTCTGTCGGCCAGCACCGGCAGGATGCAGGGTGCCACCTGCGCGTAGTAGCGGAAGAGGTCGCCCTTGGTCAGGGCGAGCTGCGGCCAGAACACCTTGTGCAGGTTGGTGACGGCGAGTGTCTCGCCGCCGGGCAGGTCCAGCACGCCGTCCTTGCGCGCGTCCTCGAGCGCATGGAGCTGTTCGATGACCGGAGCCGTGTTCAATCGACCGGGCCGCGATGTCTCGACGTCGCGCCGCTCACGCGCCAGGCTCGCGGCTGGTGCCGCAGACTTCGTCCCCAGGCGTGTCTTCACCGATCCGTGATGCCGCCGCGTCGACTCGCGCACGACGTCGCGCGCCGCCTTGTCGTCGCGGAGCCCGAGATAGACCGGATGCCGCAGGTGATGGTCCGTGGTCCACTCGGTGAACTTGATCTGGGCCACGAGTTCGGGCCGCACCCAGTGCGGCGTCTCGTTCGACTTCGGCTTCACCGCGAATGGGCACTCGCGGGTTTCGAGCCCGGCCATACTCGCCATGAGCATGGCGAGGGCTTTCTCATCGAAGCCGGTGCCGGTATGGCCGGCGTAGACGAGGCGTGCGTCCTCATAGACGCCGAGCAGGAGGGCACCGAAATGGGTGCGTGTCTGGCGCGGTTCCGTCCACCCGGCGATGACGAACTCCTGCTCCTGCAGGATCTTCAGCTTGCGCCACTCGGCCGAGCGCTTTCCCGAGCGGTACTTCGACGCCGCGTGCTTGGCAATCAGCCCTTCCCACCCACGCTCGAGCGCGCGTGTGTAGAGCGCCTCGGCGTCGCCCGCTACCTGTTCGCTCAGGCGGAGCCGCGGGTCGGACGTTCGCGCGAGCAGCGCCTCCAGCTTGGCACGCCTGGCGGTGAGGGGTTGGTTGCGCAGGTCGTGCGAGCCGACGCGAAGCACGTCGAACACGATGAACGCCGCGGGAGCGGCACCGTCGGGCTCTTCTTTTGTGTGGATCCGTCCCTGCAACTGCTGGAAACCTGCGGGCTCGCCCTGGGCATCGAGCGCCACGATCTCGCCGTCCAGCACGACGTCCTCGCGCCGGCGGCGCGCCCACTTCTGCAGCGCCTCCGCCACCTCTGGAAACTGCCGCGTCTTGTCGTTGCCGAGCCGCGACCAGAGTTTCACGCCCTGGCCACCGGCGTCGACCTCCGCGATGGCGCGAATGCCGTCGTACTTGGGCTCGTAGACAAGTTCAGGATCGACGAGCGGCGCTTCAGCCAGCGTCGCGAGCATGGGCAGCAGCATGAGCGTAGCTCCAGGCTAATCGCGGATCGCCGCAGGTCGGGCCACTCAGGCGGCGCGGCGCTCGAGCGCGCTTATTTCCGGTCGGTCAGTTCGCGCAGTTCCCGCTTGGCTTCCAGCCAGTCCTCGAAGTCCATCCCGTGCCCGCCGCCGCGCTCGAGATAGCGCTCATACGCGCGAATCCGGATCGCTTCATCAGACGGTTCCGAGGACAGGATTGTCGAATCGGCACTGGTGGCCGCTACAACCGTGTCAGCCTTCTTCTTCGGCGCGGCTGCGCGAGCGCGGGGCTTCGGAGCGGCCGGTGCGGCGGGCGCTTCCGCCTGAGGGGCAACCTTCGGGCGAGTTGTGGTCTTCTTTGCCATAGAGCGTCCTTGTTGTAGCCTCTCGTGTCGGTCACCGGCGAGGGTGCCGGATCATTGGAGCCGCCCCATTATATCGAACAGTAGGGCACTACCTCTGCAAAGGGATCGCCAGAGCTGCCCATTCGCCAAGCGGGATGCCGACCCAGTCGGGCCGGGTAACTTCGTGTCGGTGTCGCTCCAGACGTAGAAGTCGCGCTCCGGCGAGCCGGCCGGCGCTGACCGGGCGCGCGCTGGAACCAGGGGTCATGGCGGTGAGGTGGCCAGGTCGTCCACAGGCGCGACCGCCGCGCGCACGACGAACGCGCGGCGACGCTCGACGACCGGCGGCGAGACTTTGAACAGCGCCACCGAGCGCCCCTGCAGCCCGTAGTCGGCACCGGACTTGATGGCGCGCGGCGTGGCCTGAGGATCGACCGTGTCGAACAGACGGTGCCAGTGATGCGCCGGGTCGAGGTCTGGCAGCGTGAAGCGCACCTCGTCGTCATGCGCGCTCAGCAGCAGGAGCAGCGTGTCGCCGACGATCGGTTCGCCGTGTTCATCGACCTCCTCGATGCCGGTGCCGGAGAGCAACATCCCGACGCTGCGGACGAAGTCGGCGCTCCACGCCTCGTCGGTCATCTCGTGTCCATCGGGCGCCAGCCAGGCGACGTCCTTGCCGCCGCGGATGCTGCGGCCCTGAAAGTATCGCCGTCGTCGCAGCACGGGCTCCTGCAGCCGCAGTTGCACGAGCTGCCGGGTGAAGTCGCAGAGCGCCTTCTGCTCGTCGGACAGGTTCCAGTCGATCCACGTCAGCTCGCTGTCGTGGCAGTAGGCGTTGTTGTTCCCCTGCTGCGTGCGTCCAAGTTCGTCGCCGTGACTCAGCATCGGCACGCCTTGCGAGAGCAGCAGCGTCGCGAGGATGTTGCGCGTCTGGCGCTGGCGCAGGGCCAGCACGTGAGGGTCGTCCGTCGGTCCTTCAGCGCCGCAGTTCCAGCTCAGGTTGTTCGACTCGCCGTCGCGGTTCTCCTCGCCGTTGGCGTCGTTGTGTTTTTCGTTGTAGCTGACAAGGTCCGCCAGCGTGAACCCGTCGTGCGCGGTCACGAAGTTGATGCTCGCGTAGGGCTTGCGGCCGCTGTGGGCGTAGAGGTCGTTGCTGCCCGAGAGGCGGGTCGCCAGTTCGGACACCGTCCCGCCGTCGCCGCGCCAGAAGCGGCGCACGGTATCGCGGTACTTGCCGTTCCACTCGGTCCACAGCACCGGGAAGTTGCCGACCTGGTATCCGCCTTCGCCCAGATCCCACGGTTCGGCGATCAGCTTCACCTGCGACAGCACCGGGTCCTGGTGGATGATGTCGAAGAAGCTCGCGAGCCGGTCGACGTCGTAGAGCTCGCGGGCGAGCGCGCTGGCGAGGTCGAAGCGGAAGCCGTCAACGTGCATCTCCTGCACCCAGTAGCGCAGGCTGTCCATGATCAACTGGAGCACTTGCGGACTGCGCATGTTGAGCGTGTTGCCGCAGCCGGTGAAATCCATGTAGTAGCGCGGATCGCTCTCGACCAGCCGGTAGTACGACGCGTTATCGATCCCCTTCAGGGACAGCGTCGGTCCCAGGTGATTCCCCTCCGCGGTGTGGTTATAGACCACGTCGAGAATCACCTCGAGGCCTGCCGCATGGAAGGCCCGCACCATGCGCTTGAACTCGCGGACTGCGCCCGCCGGGGTACGCGACGCCGCGAAGCGGTACTCGGGAGCGAAGTAGCCGTAGCTGTTGTAGCCCCAGTAGTTCGAGAGACCGCGATCCTCGAGGTGCCGGTCGCGCGCGTGGTGGTGCACCGGCATCAACTCGACAGCGGTGACGCCGAGCTCCTTGAGATGCCGAAGCGCCGGTTCGGTGGTGAGCGCCTCGTAGGAGCCGCGCAGGTGCTCCGGAACGTCCGGGTGCCGCATCGTGAAGCCGCGCACGTGCATTTCGTAGATGACGGTGTTGTGCCACGGCGTGCGCAGCGGTCGATCGTCGCCCCACGAGAAGGCAGGGTCGACCACCGCGGCCAGCGGCGCTCGCGCCGCGCTGTCGCGCGGGTCGAAGGACAGGTCGTCATCCTCCGCACCAACGGAGTAGCCGAAGAGTTCGTCGCCCCACTGAATCGGGCGAGCCACCGATCTGGCGTACGGATCCATCACCAGCTTGTTCGCATTGAAACGATGTCCGCGCGCCGGCTCGTACGGGCCGTGGACGCGGAAGCCGTACAGCTGGTTCGGCCGCACGTCGGGCAGGAAGCCATGCCACACCATGTCGGTATGCTCGGGTAGGTCGATGCGCACCGACTCGTGCTCCGACTGCGCGGAGTCGAACAGACAGAGTTCGACTCGGGTGGCGTGCGCCGAAAAGAGCGCGAAGTTCACGCCGACGCCGTTCCAGGTGGCGCCGAGCGGGTAGGGTTGTCCGGGCCAGACTCTCACGCCCTTCGCTCATCAAGGCGCGTGCCGGACCTGTCGCCTCGTAATCGGCGTGCGGGAACGGCTGAGGGCAGACGGCTGGATCGAGTTGGGCCGTGCGGTGCTCAGGTGTGTGGTGTGCGCGTCACGCGGCTGCTCAGGCTGTAGAGCCCGTGTGCGAATCTGCTTGACCGCTGCCAGCCCATGAGTACGCTGGGCGCCATGTTGAATGCATTGATGCTTGCGTGGGGTCTGGTGTTCGCACAGGGTGCGGCACAGGCGTCTGGAACGTTTGTCGGCAAGGCGCAGATTGACGAAGCGCTCAAGAAGGCTCAGGCCGCACCAAGCGGCAACATCGTCGACCAGAAGATTGCGACGACCGATATTCAGGGCGGGAAGGCGCACGTTGCACATCTGCGACGCGTGCAGGCGGAGACGAACGCGCTCATTCACGATCACGTGACGGAGGTCTACTACATCCTCGAAGGCTCGGGCACCATCATGACCGGTGGCCGAATCGACGACGTGAAGGAGACCGACCTCACCAACCTCGGCGCCGGCATCAGTCACACCGGCACCCACGTCGGAGGCACCTCGCAGAAGCTGGCCCCCGGCGACGTGTTCGTGGTGCCGGCCGGCATGGCGCACCGGCTCAGCCAGCTCGATGGACCAATCCGCTACATCGTCTATCGGTTCGAACCCAAATAGGCTCTGGGCTTCTGGCTCTGGGCTTCGGCTGTGCCTGGAGTCCGGAGCCCAAAGCCTGAAGCCGTCCCGTTACGGCGTCGAATACCGGTCGTTGAACCAGGGCTCGGCGGAGTTCGAGTAGCCGCGCAGTTCCCAGAAGCCGCGCTGGTTATGGGGCAGGAACTCGATCTTGCGAATCCACTTCGTCCCCTTCCAGGCGTAGAGCTTCGGCGTAATCATCCGGAGGGGGCCGCCGTGCTCGTGGGGAAGCGGGTGCCCCTCCCACGTGTGCACGAGCAGCACATCGTCCTCGATCGCCCGCTCGAGCGGCAGGTTCGTCGTGTACGGAATCTCGCTCCCCGGCATCTGGTCGTAGCCGGTGCAGAGCACGAACGCCGCCTCGTCCTTCGGCACCGCCATCTCGGCCAGCGTGCTGAAGCGGACACCACGCCAGTGGTTGTCGTAGCGGCTCCACGTGGTGACGCAGTGAAAGTCGCTGACGTCGTCGACCTGCGGCAGCGCCAGGAACTCG
>JBKJMH010000144.1:0-4934 GCA_046596625.1 Vicinamibacterales bacterium
GGGCCCGAACTACGAACCGTCGCACGTGGCGGAAGCCTGTACGCGCCTCGCCAAGCACACGCTGCCGCGGACGGTGATGATCGACTGCTCGCACGGCAACAGCCACAAGGACCATACGAAGCAGCAGGTCGCCGCCGCGTCGGTCTGCAGCCAGGTGGCGGCCGGGTCGTGGCAGGTCTTCGGCGCGATGATCGAGAGCCATCTTGTCGAGGGGCGGCAGGACTTCGTGCCGGGCACACCGTCGGTCTACGGGCAGAGCATCACCGATGCCTGCATCTCACTCGAACAGACCGAGCCGATTCTCGAGGCGATGGCCGCAGCGCAGCAGCAGCGCGGCCCGCGGTAGATGGCTGGCGCCGGAGCGCCGTCGAACGGCGGCGGCAACAGCGCCGGCTTCATGTGGCGGGCGTTCCGCTACCGTAACTACCGCCTGTTCTTCGGCGGGCAGGTGGTGTCGCTCGTCGGCAGCTGGATCACGATGACGGCCACGAGCTGGCTGGTCTACCGGCTCACCAACTCTGCGCTGCTGCTGGGTGTGGTCGGCTTCGCGTCGCAGTTCCCGTCGTTCCTGCTCACGCCGTTCGCCGGCATCTACGTCGACCGCTGGAACCGGCACCGCCTGCTCGTCGGCACGCAGGTGGCGTCGATGCTCATCTCGTTCGTGCTGGCGGCGCTCACCCTGTCGGGCACCATCTCCATCCCCTGGCTGATCATCGTCAGTGTCTGTTCGGGCATCGTGAACGCCTTCGACATGCCGGGACGCCAGGCGTTCGTGGTGCTCCTCATCGAGGACAAACGCGACCTTGGCAATGCCATCGCGCTGAACTCGTCGATGTTCAACGCGGCGCGTCTGGTCGGGCCGAGCGTGGCCGGCGCCATCATCGCCCTCACCAGCGAAGGATGGTGCTACTTCATCGACGGAGTCAGTTACCTTGCGGTGATTGCGGCGCTGCTCGCGATGCGGATACCGCAGACCCAGCCGGCACCGGCCTCGGCGCCCGTCAGCCCGCTGCAGCAGTTTCGCGACGGGTGGTCATACGCCTACGGCTCGCGCACCATCCGATCGGTCATCGTGGTCATCGGGCTGGTCTGCCTGGTGGGGGTGCCCTACACAGTGCTGATGCCAGTGTTCGCGGCCGACATCCTGGGCGGCGGCGCGCACACGCTCGGCTTCCTGATGACCGCCACTGGCGGCGGTGCCCTGCTCGGCGCGTTGTGGCTGGCGTCTCGGCGGAACATTGCCGGGCTCACGCGCAACATCGCCGTGGCTGGAACCGTCTTCTCCGTGGCGTTGATGGCGTTCGCGCTGTCACATGCGATGTGGCTGTCGCTGCCGCTCCTCGTCGTCTCCGGCTTCGGCTTCATCGTGATGGTGGCGTCGAGCAACACGCTGCTGCAGACGATTGTGGAGGACAGCAAGCGGGGCCGCGTGTTGTCGTTCTTTCTGATGGCCTACTTCGGCACGACCCCGTTCGGGAGCCTCGCCGCCGGTGCCCTCTCCGAGCGCATTGGTGCGCCCTACACGATCGTGGCGTGCGGTGCGCTCTGCCTGGTGGGCGTCGGCTGGTTCGCGACGCAGTTGACCGCGCTGGATGACGACATGGCGCCGGCGCTGGCGCGCCTCAGGGCCTGAGGCGCAGTGCCCGCTCGTAGAGGCACACCATCTCCGCAGCGGCGGCCGTCCACCCGAACTGCGCGGCCACCTGCCGCGCGCTGTCGCGCAGAGCGGGCCGCGCCGACACCTCCAGCCACGCCTGCTGCAGGGCATGCGCCCACACGTCCACACCCGCCGGCACAGTCCAGCCCACGCCCGCATCAGCGGCAGCCTGCATCACCTCCGACGATTCGCCCAACACCGGCAGACCTGAGGCGAGCGCCTCGAGGCACGTCGTCGGAAACCTGTCGCTGCGCCCGGGGACGGCGAACAGGTCGGCGGCGGCAAACGCCAGCCGGGCATCGCGTCCGGTGAGATGCCCGGCCAGGTGCACGGCGGTGTCGACGCCACCCGCGGTGATGCGCGCCCGCACGTCGGCCAGCCCACCGTGGTCGGCTCCGACGATGAGCAGTTGCGCCGACGGAACCACGCGTCGCCACTGGACGAACGCGTCGATGAACTCGGGGATTCCGCTCGCGTCAGCCAGCCTGCCGACGACCAGCACCACCGGTCCGCTGTGCAGGGCGAAGCGCGCGCGTGCGTCGGTGCGCGTGGCCGTTCGGGTAGCGTCGGATAGCTCGATGCCGTCGCGCACCACTGCGAGGCGCGCGGCGTCGAGCGGCAAGCCGCGGCTCGCGTAGATCGCCGCGACGGCCGACGCATCGGCGTCGCTGCCGGCCACCACCAGCGTCGTGCGTGCGAGCAGGGCGTCGCCGCCCCATCGATGCCAGGCGCGGCGCACCCACGGCGGCGTGGTGCTGCGCACGCCGTGCGGCGACAGGACGATGCAGGCGTTAGGGGGCAGGACGGCGGCCATCCGCAGGTTCTCGACGGTGTGCAGTTCGTGGAGGTGGACGATGTCGGGGTGCTGCTCGCGCACGAGTGTCGCGGCACGCCGCCCGAGGCCGATCGGCGTGGACAGGTTCAGCCAGCTGCGCAGCGCGCCGGTGAGGCTCGGTACCCGGACGATGCGCACGTCGTCGACCGTGGTCTCGCCTGGGCGGAGCCGTTCGTGCGGTGCCATCGCGTCGGTCGTCAGTACCGTCACGGTCGGGCCCAGCGCCCGCTGCGCGCGCGCGAGGTCGAACACACGCTGCGGAACCGGACCGAACGCCCACGCCGGCGCGAGATAGGGCGTGACGTGCAGCACGTGCATGGCGGCTGAGACTCGGCCAGCCGGCGTCAGGACACGCGCAGCCAGGCGACACCGACCGCCACGAGGGCGATGGCCGCCAGCCGTGACGGCGAGTACGACTCGTGCAGAACGGAGGCACTGAGCAGCACCGCCACGATCGCCTCGACGCCGAGCACGAAGACGTACGAGACGCCCATGTCGGCCCCCTTCATCCCAAGGGCCTGCAGCACCGAGCCGACAGCGAACAGGCCGAGGAACGCCAGCGTGGGCACCGCCTGCGTGACACCGCTCGATTGCTTCATGAAGAGACCGCCGGCCGCGTAGGCGACCGAGGCGAGAACGAGCCTGAGGAGCGTCATGCCCTCAGCGTAACCCGGGACTCAGCGCGGGTCGGCGCCCGTCGGAGAGATGCGCGTGCCGGCGTAGCCGCCGCGCGTCAGCGCATCCTGGGCGGCCACTGCCGCCTCACGCGTGTCGAACGGACCGGCCACGACGCGGAACCATACCCCGGTCGCGTCGATGCGAACCGTGGCCGGCACCTTCAATGCGGCGAGCGAATCGGCCACGCCCTGTGCGCGCGACTCCGTCTTGAACGCCGCCACGGCAATCTGGAACGCCTCACCAGCGGCGGATGCCGCGGCCGGAGCGGGCGCCGGTGGCACGAGTGCGGCCGTGGCTGGCGCCTGCGCGGTGGGCGCAGACGTGGGGGTTGTCGCCTCTGGCGTCGCACGCGCGCCGGGCGTTGACTGCGGCACCGGTTCGCGCGGGTCGGCGGGCGCCGGCGTGGCGCGGAGCGGCTGGGTCGAGGGTTGTTGCCCAGGCGCCTCGGCCGGCGTGCGTGCCATCCACCACCAGGCACCGGCGGCCACCGCCACCAGCGCCAGCAGCCCTGCGGCAAGGTGCGTTGTGCGCCGCGTGCGAGGACCAGTGGCAACCGCCGAGACGTCGAGCTGCAGGCGCTCTGCCGCGTCGATGATCGACTCGGCCTCGACCACGCGTGACTGCCGCTCGTACGACGCATCGAGCGCGCGGTCGCACAGCGTGTTCACCACGCGCGGGATGCCTTCCGAGATGCCCGCCACCAGCTTCACCGCTGCGGGCGAGAAGCGGACCACGTTCGCGGTGTCGACGAGGCCGGTGTCCACGCCGCGGGACAGGGAAGCGGGGGATGCAGCCACGGTGAGCCGGCGCTCGATGTAGTCGCCGACTTCGGTTTCCGACAGCGACTGCAGTTCACACCGGCGCGCCACGCGCTGGTTCAACTGCTCCATCCCGGGCTGGCGCAGCACGGCGTCGAGATCCGGCTGACCGACGAGCACGATCTGGAGCAGCTTGGCTTCGTCGGTCTCGAAGTTCGACAGCAACCGGATTTCCTCGAGCACGCGCGGGTTCAGTCGTTGGGCTTCGTCGATCATGATGACCGCGTGCGCCTGCAGCGGGATGAGCGAGGCCAGGAACTGCTGGAGTGTCGACACGAACTGGTGCCGTGTCACCGCGGACATCGGACCCGTGCCGGGTGCGTCGACACCGCCGATGATGCCGAAGTCGGTGAGCACCTGGCGCAGCAGGTCTTCCACTTCCAGGCCAGGGTCGAGGATCACCGACAGGAACATGCGCGACTCGAAGCTCTCGAGCATCGAGCGGCACAGCATGGTCTTGCCGGTGCCGATCGCGCCCGTCACCACCACCAGCCCTTCTCGCCGCCGCAGAGCCGACGTCACCTCCTCGAGCGCACGGGTATGCGAACGGCTGTGGTACGCAAACCGCAGGTCGGGCGTGAGGCTGAACGGACGAGCCGACAGCCTGAAGAACTTTTCAGTCGGACTCGGCTCGAAGGGAAGGGCAGGGGAAGTCGCCACGCGGCTTAAGGATATCCCCAATCCAGCAATTGATTGACATCGTTGGCTACGCGGTTCAGAATGCGCCGCCGTCGATGGAGCCGGGATCTCCGGTGACAGGACCCTGGACAACCGTCGCGGCCGGCATACCCATGCCTGATGACGTTCGAGGTGAGCTGGATGACTCGCTCGATTGCGTCGTGGGGAGGCGCGCGTCTGGATGAGACGCTCGTCCTTGCGGCGCTGTGTCTCTGTACGACTGCCACGACCGTGTCCGCGGCTGATCCGGTGCCTCATATGCCCCGGA
>JBKJMH010000155.1:0-5092 GCA_046596625.1 Vicinamibacterales bacterium
GCCTCGCCATCGACCTCGATCGCGAAGTTCGTCTCGACGCCGCTGCTCCGCACGTAGCGGATGAAGCGCTCGCTGTCGCTGGTGCTGTAGGGATGCGGAAACCGATCGCGCAGGTTCAGCCACACACGGCGATTGTTGGCATGACGCGGGACCGACGCCACGTCGGCGAACTCCCACGAGCGAACAACGCAGTGAGCCAGCTCCAGACGCATCACACCGCCGGATTCTACCGCCTACGCCTCGTCCCAGCGGAAGCGCGCCACCGCAAGCGTCCCGAAGAGTGCGGCAAAGCCGAGCATGACGACCGTTGGCATCACCGCCGCCTGCAGGCCGAGTCCGCGCCACGTCATGGCGTCGAAGCCGTCGACGGCCCAGCGGGCGGGAATCACCACGGTGACCTGCTGCAGCCACGCCGGGAAGATGAAGCTCGGCACCCACGCACCGCCGAGCATCACCATCAACAGCACCGACAGGGTGGCGATGCCGCGCGTGCCACCTGGCGTCTTGCCGAGCGAGGCAATGAGCAGGCCGAACGTCGACGCCATCACCGCCGTCGCCAGCGCGACGGCCACGAAGCCGATCAGGCTGCCGTGAATGCGCACCCCGAACACCAGCATGGCGAAGGCGAACGACACGGTGAGGGTGAGCAGCGCAATCAGCGACCCGCTCGCCGCTTTGCCCGCGAGCAACGACAGGCGGGAGATGGGCGCGCTCCGCAGCCGCTTCCACAGTCCGCGCTGGCGCTCGAGCAGGATGCCGACGCCGAGATCGATCGATGAAAACAACAGGAACTGGATGCCCATGCCGGCGAACGAGTGGGCGTAGCCGTTGTAGGTGACGTTGTCGCCCGACGTGACGGCTTCCTCCTTCACGGCGTAGGGCATGCTGAGTCCGCGGCGCGGCGCCGGGGCGTCGGCCGCCGCTGCCTGGCCGGACGGCGCGGGCGCGGCAGGCGCCGGGGCGTTGTAGAACTTGCGCGCCGACTGCAGCAGATCGCGCAGCAGTGCCTGCTGCTGCCCGGCCATCGGCATGGTGTCGATCGACGCCAGCGTCTCGTCGACGAGCGTGCGGCCCTGGTCGCCGGTGAACATCTCGGCACTGACCGACTGCATCACGTGTTCGGTGAGGACGCCGCGCACGAGGCCGAGTTCGGTGCTGCGCGACGGGTCGTACAGCACGTTCAGCTCGGGCTTCGACGCGCCGCTGAAGAACGCACGGCCGGCCGCGTCGCCGAACCCCGTCGGGATGATGACCGCCACCGCCAGCGTCCCCTTCTTCACGGCTTCCCGCGCCTCGTCGGCGGTCGGCGTCGAGACCAGCAAGTACTTGTCGCTGCTGGCGCCGTCGACGATGCCGCGCGAGACGGCGGTACGGTCCTGGTCGATGATGGCGACCGGAATCTTCGCCCGTTCGGCGTCGGGGCTGCCGGAGAAGATCGAGCCGAAGAACGAGGCGATGGCGACCGGAGCCACGAGCCCCATGATGACGGCCCGGCGGTCGGTGAGGAACAACTGCAGATCCTTCCGGATCATGGCGAGGATGGCCTGCATGCTCAGTCCCTCAACGTGCGCCCGGTCAGGGCGAGAAAAATAGTTTCGAGCGACGCGTGTCCGGCGCCGGCTGGTGCGTGCCGCTGCAGTCCCGCGAGCGTGTCGGCGGCTACCACTCGGCCATGATCGACGATGACGACGCGGTCGGCGAGGCGCTCCACTTCTTCCATGTAGTGCGTGGTGTAGAGCAGCGCCTTGCCCTGTGCCTTCAACGCCTCGAGGTTGGAGAAGATGGCATTGCGGCTTTGCGGGTCGACACCCACGGTCGGCTCATCGAGCAGCAGGATATCGGGGTCGTGGAGCAGGCTCGCCGCCAGGTTGAGGCGCCGCTTCATGCCGCCGCTGAAGGTGCCGACGCGGTCGAGCGCGCGGTCGGCCAGGCCCACCAGCGTCAGCGAGCGGTCGATGGCGGCCGTCAGGCTGGCCGGCGACAGCTGGTAGAGCGCGCCGAAGAACTGCAGGTTCGACAGGGCCGACAGCTCGTCGTAGAGCGCCAGGTCCTGCGGCACGAGGCCAATCCGCCGTTTCTTGGGATCGGTGTCGCCGGCGAGCGGCGAGCCGCCGATGAGCACCTGACCGGCGTCCGGCACCACGAGACCGGCGATCATGGACACAGTGGTGGTCTTGCCCGCGCCGTTGGGGCCGAGCAGCCCCACCACTTCTCCCGCCTTCAGCGAGAACGAGATGTCGTGCACGGCGACCAGGTCGCCGTACACCTTCCGCAAGCCGCGGACGTCGAGCATTTGCTGCCTCCACGCAAGAGCCTCTCACGGGTGGGGGACGCTCAGCGCAACGTTCCGACGAAAGGCGGTTCGGAGCGGACGAACGGGGGATGGTCGTTGGTCGCTGGTCGGTTGGAGCTGCAACGTCTCCACCGACCTGCGACCTGCGACTGAAGACTTGCGACTAGCGGCGCTCGCGCCGCTCGAGGATCGCTTCGATCTCGTCCATCACCTTCGACATCTGCCGCATGGTCAGCTCGAGCGGTTCGTCGGTGGTCATGTCGACCCCGGCGTCTTTCAGGAGGTCGATCGGATACTTCGAGCCCCCCGACGAGAGAAATGTGAGGTAGCGCGTGACGGCGTCGGTGTCGCCCGCTTTGACGCGCGAGACGAGCGCTTCAGACGCGGTGAACGCGGTGGCGTACTGGTAGACGTAGAACTCGGCGTAGAAGTGCGAGACGAAGCTCCACTCATGCTGGATGTAGTCGTCGACGACACAAACGCCGGCGTCGTGGCCGTAGTAGCGCTTCGTGATGTCGTAGTAGACCTCGGCCAGGGCGTCGCCGGTGACCGGCGTCCCTTTGGCCGCCATCTCGTGCATCCGTAGTTCGAACTCGGCGAACTGGGTCTGCCGGAAGACAGTGAATTGCAGTCCTTCAAGATACTGCCCGAGTAGCGACAGCTTCACGTCATCGTCAGCGATGGTGCGCAGCATGTAATCGAGCAGCAGCGCCTCGTTGAAGGTCGAGGCCACTTCGGCAGTGAAGATCGGGTAGTCGGCGGTGGGGAACGGCTGGCGCGTGTTCGACAGGTAGCTCTGCATCGTGTGCCCGAGCTCGTGTGCCAGCGTGCTCACGTCGTCGAACTTGCCGTTGTAGTTCATCAGGATATAAGGGTGGACGTCGTAGGCGGCGCCCTGCGAGTAGGCACCGCCACGCTTGCCTTCGTTCGGATACATGTCGATCCAGCGTTCGTTGAAGGCGCGCGACACCGTGTCCTGGTACTCGCGTCCGAGCGGCGCCACCGCCTCGACGATGATCTGCTCGGCCTGCGCGGGGGTGTAGTCGAGATCCACCGACGAGACCAGCGGCGCGTACATGTCGTAGTAGTGCAGCTCGGCGACGCCGAGCATGCGCTTGCGGATGGTCAGGAAGCGGTGGAAGCTGGCGATGTTGCGGTCGATCCCCTCGATGAGGCGCATGTAGACCGACGTCGGCACGTTGTTCGAGTCGAGGGCGTACTCGAGCGCCGAGCCGTACTTGCGGGCACGCCAGTAGAACAGCACCTTCTGCACCTGCGCGTCCATCATCGTGCCGAAGGTGCGGCGATAGTCACCGAGCGACGTGAAGTACGACGACTGCACGGCCTTCCGGTCGTCGCGGTTCGGCGACGAGCGCAACTCGGTGTAGCGCGAGTGGTTCACCTTGGCGGCGCGGCCGTCACTCAGGGTGACGACCGGGTAGGGGAAGTCGGCGTTCGAGAGGATGCTGAAGATCGACGAGGGCGCGGAGGCGAGCGGACCGACGTCGGCAAGCAGCTTCTCTTCCGCGTCGCTCAGCGTGTGCGAGGCGCGCCGCAGCGTATCGCGCAGTTCGAAGCCGTACACCGACAGACGCGGTTCCGCGGCGATGAACGCTTCGACCAGGTCGCGATCGGCGCGAAGAATCTCGGGCTCCATGTACGACGCCTCGGCGCTGAGGGTCGAATAGAGCTGGGTCATCTCCTGCGTCATGCCCTGGTGTGCGGAGACGCGCGTGTCCTGATGCGACAGCATGTCCGCATACACGTAGAGACGCAGCACCTCCTTGCGCAGCGCACTGCGACGCTCGAGCGCGTCGGCCAGCGCGCCAGCCGACGAGGTGAGCTGGCCACGCCAGGCACCCATCGACGGCACGGCTGCCGCGATGCGCGCCTTCTCGGCACGCCAGGCGTCGAGCGACGGGTACAGGTCCTCGAGCTTCCAGGTGTACGTCTCGGCGACGGCAGCGCGGTCTCGTTCGGGTGCGACAACTGTGGTCATGGAAAAGTGTCCGGTCCTATTCTGGGCGTCGCGTTTCGACAAAGGTCTTGACGCAGCCGCCGGGGCGCGCATCGAGGGAGAGGTTGCTGGCCTGCCCGGAGCAGCTGTGTGCGGCATCCCACCAGCGCGACACGTCGGCGATGGCACGATACACCGCCTCGCGCGGCCGGGCGATGTCATACACGTACTTCAGGGACAACCCGTTCGCCTGCGCATCGACGACCTCTGCCGCGGCCGGTGTCGACAACGCCAGCTCCCCTATTCTTCCGTCATTCAACCCGGCGCGCGCAAGGCGCGCGATCGATCCTCGTATGATTCGACGCATGACCGAGATCTGGCTGACCGGCCCCGTGCCCGGCTACGACCCGCTGTTGATGCCCGTAGTCCACTCGCTGCTGCAGGTAAAGGCGGAGATCGATGCGCTGCTGCCCTCGGTCACCGAGGCGCAACTCTGGGAGCGGCCGGGCGGTGCGGCGTCGATTGGGTTTCATGTCCGGCACATCGGCGGCAGCACCGAGCGACTGCTCACCTACGTGCGCGGCGAATCGCTGACCGCGGAGCAGTTGTCGGCGGCGGGCCACGAAGGGACGGCGGTCGTCCCGCGCGACGTGCTTGCCGCAGAGGTGCACGCCCGGCTCGACCGCATGCTCGACTTCCTGCGCACGGTACCGACGGACACGCTGCTCGACGAGAAGAAGGTGGGGCGCGCGGGCCTGCCGTCGACCACCATCGGCCTGCTGTTTCACATCGCGGAGCATGCGACGCGGCACGCCGGGCAGGCGCTGACGACCGCGCGTGTG
>JBKJMH010000323.1:0-4716 GCA_046596625.1 Vicinamibacterales bacterium
TCAACACCTACACCAACTACAGTTCGTCGGACTACAACGGCTTCGGCATGAAGCCCGGCGCGCAGCCGGCGTTCCAGTGGAACTCTCCGCCGTGGACGGCGGCGTCTGCCGACGTCAGGACGCCGGCCAGCGAAGCGCTGGTGCAGCGGACGTACGCGACGCTCGAGGACTACGCGCGAGACAGCAGGCAGGACGAGCACAGCGTGGTCGTCGGCTACGACATCTTCATGAACGTCCCGGCGCTCGACGCGAAGGATCTGCTGCGCGTGCAGCGTCTCTACAAGGCATCAGAGCTGGACTTCCGGTTGAAGCCGCGCAGTGCGGCGGTCGACAGGGGCGTGGTGCTGCCCTCCGTCACCGACGGCTTCGAAGGTCAGGCACCGGACCTCGGCGCGCTGGAATTTGGCCGGCCCGTGTCGTGCCGGTCTACGGTCCGCGACCGTAGCGTCTGCGTCTCTACGCCGTCGCTCCGGACTGACACCTTTGTCTCTGTCCCGGCGAGGCCGGGTGCGGTAACGTTTCGGAGGCGTCGGCTCCACCGACCACCTGAGCTTCATTGCTGCGGGCGTACCGGGCTTCAATCCGATCCAGCGCTACGAGAACTACGACATCCGCACGCACCACTCGAACATGGACACGGTGGAACGGCTGGATCCGAAGGAACTCCGGCAGGCGGCCATCGTCATGGCCTGAGTAGCGCTTCAGGCGGCGAACGACGCCAGCCAGGTTCCGCGCATCAGGCGCTGACCGGAAGCCCGGAGCGCAGAGCCGAAAGCCGAAAGTTCAGAGCCGGTTGCGCGCGCAGCGCGTAGAATCATGGAGCATCAGCACCCTGTGTCCTGATGAAACGCCTGTGCCTCCGCGCATCCGTGGCTTCGTGCCAACCGGCCGCCTGACGGCCCTCATCCTTTCCGTCGCCGTCGCCGCCAGTGCGGTCGGGTGCTCGCGTGTACCCACGCCGCTCGTGCAACAGCCGTCGCCGGTGGTGCCTTCTACCCCAGTTCCCGACTCGCGCGACCAGTTGTTCACGGCCGACGAGTTGCTGCGGCGCGGCTGCTACGAGTGCCTGCGCGACGCCCTGACCGCGTACGAGGCCCTGAAGGGCGACGCCGAACTCGGCACACGGGCGCGCGAGGCCGCCGTTCGGACCGCGCTGCTGCTGGCCGTACGCGAGACTGAACTCGGTCTCGGTCACAACGGGTACATCGAGCGTGCACGCCGTCTCCTCGGTCCGGTGGAGCAGGCGTCGCCCGAACTGCCGGGTCTGGTCGAGATCGCCGACGTGATGGCCAACGGTCCGGTCGGCTTCACCCGAACTGTGACTACCGACTCTCAGATTGCCGCGATGCTCACCATGGCGCGCAGCCAGAGTCAGTGGGCGTCGGTGCTGCGCAACCTGATGCCGCAGGACCTGACCGCCTCCTATCTCTGGCTCAGCCTCGCGTGCGGCCCCTACGCGTCCGCGTTCCCCGACCGCGCCCAGCGCAGCGCACTGCTGCAGAGCCTGGCGAAGGTGCCGCTGTTCGCGTTCAAGTTCGCCACCGCCTGCGGGCTGACCACCGCTGAGCCGCTCGAGGCGATGCTGGCCGTCGAGCCGCGCTTCAGCGAGCTCAACTACCACCTCGGGTTGTTCGCGCTCGGCGGCGAAACCGGTATGCCGCCAGACCTTGACGCGGCCGACGCCCGCTTCCGCGACGCATACGCCTGGCGGCAGGACTGGCCCACCCTGACGCTTGCCATCGCCAACGTGGCCATGTCGGCCGAGGACTTCCCGCGCGCCTTCGAGTTCTACGGTGTCACGCTCGGCCTCTCGAAGGACGATCCCGATGCGCTCACCGGCACGATCCGGGCGCTTACCTACTCGAACCGGCACACCGAGGCCATTGCCCAGGCCGATCGGTTGGTCGGCACCGGCCGCAATGTCGGCGAAGCGCACTACTGGCGGGCCATGAATTTTGCGCGCCTGAAGGACGATGGGCAGGCGTGGACGGCGATCGAGGACGCCGCGAAGTCGCTGGCGAATGCCGACGTGCCGAAGCTGGCCGGGATCATCGCCATCAACCGGCGCGACTGGGGCACGGCGCGACAGCGGCTCGAACTCGCCGCCGCGCGTCGCCGTTTCGATTGCGAGACGGCATACTACCTTCAGGCCGTCCTCGCTGAGCAGCGCGACTGGGAGGCTACCGCCCGGGTCGCCTCCGATGCCGGGGCCTGCTTCGATACCGACGAAGCGGTCATCCAGCAGGAACTCGCGGTCGTCCGCGCATCGCAGATGGCCGCCGAACGCCGTGTACGGCTCGTCGCGCGGCGCGAGGCGCAGCTCGTGTCCAATGCACGAATGCGCGCCACTGCCTGGTTCAACGCCGCCGCAGCCAACTTCAACCTCGCTCGCGCGGTGGAAGCCCGCCGGTTCGCCGAGAAGGTCGCCGGTGATGCGTTCTACGGTGATCGGGCACGGTCACTCCTCGAACGCCTCAAGTGACCCGATATCAGAGTTCAGAAGGCAGAGTTCAGATTGGGCCCTGGCGATCCCGGGACGCGTCCGAGGTATCGGCAGAGGCAATCTGCATTCTGAGTTCAGCAATCTGCATTGGCCAGCCGGTATACTGGTGAGATGTCTGTAGCAAATCCTTTGCGGCGTAACGTCGCCATCATCGCGCACGTCGACCACGGCAAGACGACCTTGGTCGATGCGCTTCTCCACCAGAGCGGCACGTTCCGCGCCAATGAACGCGTGGCCGAACGGGCCATGGACAGCAACGAACTGGAACGCGAGCGAGGCATCACCATCCTCGCGAAAAACACCGCGGTTCATTACAAAGACCTGCTCATCAACATCTGCGACACGCCCGGCCACGCCGACTTCGGCGGCGAAGTCGAGCGCACGCTCTCGATGGTGGACGGCGTCATGCTGCTGGTCGATGCGTCGGAAGGCCCGCTGCCACAGACCCGCTTCGTGCTGCGCAAGGCGCTCGAGCGCCGGCTGTTTCCCATCGTCGTCATCAACAAGATTGACCGCCCGGACGCCCGCGCGCAGGAGGTCCTGAACGAGGTCTACGACCTGTTCATCGACCTTGACGCGCCGGAAGAAACGCTCGACTTCCCGGTGCTCTACACCAACGCCAAGGCGGGCACCGCCACCTACGACCAGAGCGGCATCGGCGAAGACCTGCGGCCGCTGTTCGACGCCATCGTGAAGCACGTGCCGCCGCCCAAGGGTGACCCGGAAGCGCCACTGCAGCTGCTCGTGGCCAACCTCGACGCCAACGACTACGTCGGCCGCATCGCCATCGGCCGCATCTTCAATGGCCGGGTCAAGGTCGGCGAGCCGGTCACCGTGTGCAAGCTGGACGGCATGCACCAGCCGACCAAGGTCACCAAGCTCTACACCTTCGACGGCTTGAAGCGCGTCGACACCCAGGAAGCCGCCGCCGGCGACATCGTCTGCCTCGCGGGCATCGACGACATCACGATCGGCGAGACCATTGCCGACGTCGAGAACCCCAAGGCGATTCCGCCCATCGCCATCGACGAACCGACGGTGTCGATGATCTTCGGCGTGAACACCTCGCCGCTCTCCGGCCGTGACGGGCAATACGTCACCTCGCGCCAGATCAAGGACCGCCTCGACAAGGAACTGCTCGGCAACGTGTCGATTCGTCTGGAACCGACCGACTCACCCGAGCAGATGCGCATCGTCGGCCGCGGCGAACTGCAGTTGTCGATTCTTATCGAGATGATGCGCCGCGAAGGGTTCGAAATCCAGGTCTCGCGTCCCGACATCGTCACCAAGGTGATCGACGGCAAGACGATGGAACCGGTCGAACTGCTCGTCATCGACGTGCCCGAAGATCATCAGGGCGTGGTCATCGCAAACGTCGGCGAACGCCGCGGCATGATGTCGAAGATGGTGAACAACGGCAGCGGCCGCGTCCGCCTCGAGTTCCGCATCCCGGCCCGCGGGCTCATCGGGTTCCGGTCTCAGTTCATGACCGACACGAAGGGCACCGGCATCATGAACCACATCTTCGACAGCTGGGAGCCGTGGCACGGCATCATCCCGGCGCGCGCCACGGGGGCGCTGGTCGCCGATCGCACCGGCATCGCCACGTCGTACGCCCTCTACAACATCCAGGAACGGGGCGAGATCTTCATCGATCCGGCAACCACGGTCTACGAGGGTATGGTCATCGGCGAGAACTCACGCGCCGCTGACATGGACGTGAACTGCACCAAGGAAAAGAAGCAGACGAACATGCGCGCTTCTTCCGCGGATGAAGCCATTCGCCTGGTTCCGCCGCGCAAGCTGAGCCTCGAGCAGGCGATCGAGTTCATCAACGACGACGAGCTCGTGGAAGTCACGCCGACCAGCATTCGCCTGCGCAAGCGCGTGCTGCAAAGCAACATGCGTCCGAAGAAGGACAAGAGCGAGTAGGCAGGAGTTCCCCCATGCTTGGCCGTAAGACGTCCGGTTCAGTGGTGTGTCCGTCGTGCGGGTCGCTGGTCGGCGTCAACGACGACCGGTGCTACTCGTGCGGGCGCTCGAACCCGGGCATGTGGGGCTTCGCGCCTCTACTGCGCCGGCTCGGGTCCGACCTCGGCTTCGTGCCGCTGGTGATCGGCGTCTCGTCGGTGCTCTACGCCCTCTCGCTGATCGCGTCGGGGCAGTCGCTGGTGGTGATGGGGCGCGGCTTCAACATTCTGGCACCTGGCGGA
>JBKJMH010000371.1:0-4425 GCA_046596625.1 Vicinamibacterales bacterium
CACCGAACCGAGCCGCATCGGTTACTTCGCCGCGCTCTACAACCGGGTGACCATGGCCGTGCGCGACGGCATCCGCGCCGGCGCCTTCGACGACAACGCCCGCATGGCACGCCTGGATGTCGTCTTCGCCAACCGCTACATCGATGCCTGGGAACGGCACCGCGCGGGCACCGCAACCACCCTCGCCTGGCAGCTCGCGTTCGCGGCGGCGGCGCGCCCCGACCTGAGCGTCCTTCAGCACCTGCTGCTCGGCATGAACGCCCACATCAATCTCGACCTCGGCATCGCCTGCGCCGAGGTGGCACCGGGCCCTGCCATCCAGTCGCTCGAGCGCGACTTCCTGCGCATCAACGGGCTGCTCGCGTCGCTGCTGCCGCTGGTCGAAGTGCAACTCGGTCAGCTGTCGCCGTCGTTCGACCTGCTGACCGGCGTCGCACAGGACCTCGATGGACTCGACGTACGACTTGGTAACTTCTCGATGGTGGCCGCGCGACGCAGCGCCTGGCGCTTCGCGCTCGTCCTCGCGCAACTCGGCAGTCCGATAGCGCGGCGCGTGGCGATAAAGGCGCGCGACACCGAGACGCTGGCGTTCGCTGTCGGCCTGCAACAGCCGGGTGCGCTCAGCCTGGTGTCCGGCGGCCCCGACCACACCAACATCGCCGCGCACCTGCAGGTGCTGGCGCAGGGGCTTCCCGGCCCCGCAGGAGCGTAAGGCATGGCGAGAGTGGAGTCGGTGCAGACGTCGCGCGGCGGGGTGCCGAAGGGCACAGTGTTCGAAGCCTTCGTGTCCGAGGCGGGCGTCAGCGGCGACGCGCACGCACATCCGGAGTTTCACGGCGGTCCGGACCGAGCGGTGGTGCTCTATTCGCTCGACGTGATCCGGGCGTTACAGGCGGAAGGACATCCGATTGGCCCCGGCACCACGGGTGAGAACCTCACCGTGTCCGGACTCGACTGGGCGAGCATCGTTCCCGGCACACGCCTCAGGGCCGGAAGCGCCCTGCTCGAAATCAGCAAGTACACCACCCCGTGCCGCACCATTGCCGGGTCGTTTCTCGACGATGCCTTCACGCGGATCGGCCATGCGCAGCACCCGGGATGGAGCCGGCTGTGCGCACGTGTCCTCGAGCCAGGGCTCGTGCAACCTGGCGACAGCGTCACCGTGCTGACGTCAGGGTCGAGCAAGCCGTTGCGGACCTGAAGGTCCGCGGCTACGACATGTAAGTGAAGGTCCGCGGCTACGACGTGTCAGTGAAGGTCCGCGGCTACGACACGTGCTTGAAGGTTCTCGTCTCAGTGCACGGTCGCTGACGCGCCACTCGCGCGGGCCTGGGTGAGCACCCGCGCAATCATCAGCTCGAGCGCCTGTTGATCGATCTTGAACGGGCCGGCGATGGCCGCGCCGAGCGAGATCTCGATCGCCACCACCACGCCGCTGTCCTCGTACGGATTGACGATCCAGCTCAAACTGCGGAGTGCCACGTACGGCTCGGCGATGTCGGGATGTTTCAGCCGATGCATCTCGTGCAGCATCCCTTCGAGCATGGCGCGCACGTCGTCGTCGGTCCACGCATCAGGCTCGCGGTCGACGCCGCCGATGTGGCGGGTGGTGGCGGTGTGATCGCCGCGAAGCCAGATGTCGACGGGGAAGCGGATATCAGTCACGGGTTACCTGTCCTCGGGTGAAGCCAATAAAGCCGTCAGTGCCTCGGGCGTCGTCACCGGCGCGCGGCACGCGAAATCGTGGCACACATAGGCGGCGGCCTCGCCGTTCAGCGGTCGCATCGCTGCGACGAACGGCGCGAGCGGCGCCAGTGCCTCCTGCTGCGCCGGCGTCAGGGCCAGCACCAGCGCACTCGGGCGGTAGGACGCAGTGGCAGCGTCGAGCAACGCCTCGGCCGGCTCGCCGTCGCCGACCACGACGATCTGCTGCACACCTGCGGTGTAGGCCGACAGCGCCGCCGCCATCATCGGTACCGCGCGTCCCATCTGCTCGAGCCGCTGGCCGAACAGCTTCAGCGTCTGTTCGATGCGCGACGCCCACACCGGATTGCCGTTCAGGTGTGCCAACGTGATGAGGTTCAGCACCGAGACCGAACTCGCCGACGGCTCGGCACCGTCGTAGTCTTCTTTCATCCGCCACAGCACCGTCGGGTCCTGCCCGGTCGTGCTGAACCAGGCGGCAGCCTCGGCGTCCCAGAATAGCTCGTCCTGCCGCTGCTGCAGCTCGATGGCCCACTGCAGCCACTCGGCCTGCGGGTCGGCCTGGAACAGCTCGAGCAGCCCGAAGATCAGATAGGCGTAGTCTTCGGCGTACCCGTCGATCTCAGCGTGGCCGGCGCGGTATCGCCGACGCAGCGTGCCCGTCTGCGCATTCCACATCGTCGAGCGGATGAACGTCGCGGCGCGGCGAGCCGCGTCCAGGTAAGGCGTGCCAAGCGAGTCGCCGTCGGTGACCATCGCACGCATGGCGCGCGAGGCACGGGCGAAGGCGCCGATCATCAGGCCGTTCCACGACGTCAGGACCTTGTCGTCGAGGTGCGGGTGCGGACGCTGGATGCGCGCCTGGAACATCAGCAGCCGGGCGCCGTTCAGCGCGTCACGCGTTTGGTCCGGCGTGTAGCCGAATTCGTCCGCCAGTTCCGCCATCGACACTGCGATGTAGAGCAGGTTCTTGCCGACGAACTCCTGCTGTGGATCGGACGGGGCGTTTCCCTCGGGTTCGATCCCGTAGCGCTTCTTGACGAGCGGCGACGCCTCGCCGAGCAGTGCGTCGAGTTCCGCGGCGGTCCACAGGTAGAAGGCGCCTTCGGTCTTGTGGGCGCCGGGCGTGGCGGAATGCTCGGGCGGGATGCTGTCGGCGTCCTCGGCCGAGTAGAAGCCACCGGCGGGGTCGGTCATCTCGCGCATCACGTAGCGGAGCGTATCCTCCGCCACTTCCAGCTGTGACGCGTCGCCAGCCACCTGTGCCCCCTCGAGGTAGGCGAGCGCCAACTGCGCCTGATCGTAGAGCATCTTCTCGAAATGCGGCACGCGCCACGCCGCATCAACCGAGTAGCGGTGGAAGCCACCGCCGATGTGGTCGCGCATGCCGCCAACGCTCATGGCGTTGAGCGTGGCCAGCGCCATGTCCCGAGCGTCGGTGTTGCCCGCACGGGCGAACTCCCGCAGCAGGAACAGCAGTTCGGTCGGCCGTGGAAATTTCGGGGCGTTGCCGAAGCCGCCATGACGCCGGTCGAAGCCACTGCGGAACTGCGCGGTGATGGATGTCAGGACGTCGGCCGTCGGCACGCCGTCGGTCGGCGCCGCCGCGGCGGTGTGCTTCAACTGTGCGGTGATGCCCGCGGCCGACTGATTGACGTCCTCGCGCTTCGTCGTCCACGCCTTGTGCAGTTCGCGCAGGATGTCGATGAACCCTGGGCGGTTCCATTTCGCGGCCGGCGGAAAGTAGGTGCCGCCGTAGAACGGCTCGAGGCCGGGCGTCAGCCACACGCTCATCGGCCAGCCGCCCGAGCCGGTGGTGGCCTGGACGAACGCCATGTAGACGCGGTCGACGTCGGGACGTTCCTCGCGGTCTACCTTCACCGCAATGAAGTGTTCGTTGAGGAAGGCGGCAATCTGCTCATCCTCGAACGACTCGTACTCCATCACGTGACACCAGTGACACGTGGAGTATCCGACCGACAGGAAGATCGGTTTGTCTTCGACCCGCGCCCGGCTGAACGCCTCGTCACCCCACGCGTACCAATCAACCGGATTGTTGGCGTGTTGCAGGAGGTACGGACTGCGCTCGCGCGCGAGGCGATTCATTTTGGAATTATGACATGCGGTAGAATCGCGAACATGACCGACCATGCTCCGCTATCCGCCCGACGGGTGGCGCTTCTGGTTGAGGAAGACTTCGAAGATCGCGAACTGCCGCTGTTGCTCGAGTTGCTGCGCTCGGAGGGTCTGACCGTCACGGTGATCGGCCCGGTTGCGGACGCTGTCTATCGCGGCAAGCGCCAGGAAGCGACGATGACGTCGGAGATGGCGGCGAGCAAGGCTCGCGTCGCGGACTTCGACATGGTCATCGTACCTGGCGGCTACGCACCGGACCGCATCCGCCTGCGTCATGCCATGGTCGATCTCGTCCGCGACGCCTACGAGGCCGGCAAGCCGGTGGCGTCGATCGATCGCGGTGCCCAGGTGCTCATCACCATCAACGCCCTGCGCGGCCGCGTGGTCACGTGCTGGCCGTCCATTGCGATCGATGTGAAGAATGCCGGCGGCAAGTACGTGGACCGTCCGGTCGTCGAGGACGGCAACGTCATTACCGCTCGCAAGTGGGACGATGTGGCGGCGCTGACCGACGTGGTCGTGAAGGTGCTTGGCAGCACCGCACCGGCCTGACGTAGCCGCGCACCTTCAGGTGCGCCGTATCAG
>JBKJMH010000381.1:0-2811 GCA_046596625.1 Vicinamibacterales bacterium
GCACGGCGCACGATCGACGATCAGCCGCACCTTCGCGTACATCGCATCAGCCCAGTCGTCCAGTGACGAGGCGTGCCCCTTCGACGGCTGATAACGGTCGAGGCGTGCGCCCTCGACCAGCGAACGCAGGTGCGCTCTGGTCACGCCGCGCAGCCGTTCCGCAAGGAACGCGCGCCCCGCTTCAGAGATAGTCCTGTCAGGAAAGGTCGAGCCTTCGTACGGCAGGCTCCGCATCGATACCAGACAGCTCGCGGCGTCCTTCCACACCGGCAACTTCCGCCAACCGTCGAGATCGAGCTTGAACGGACCGAACGCATCGCCCAGGTCCTGAACCATCGCGAGCGGCCGGTCGCACGGGCCGGCTTTGCGGTCGTCCAGGCATAGGAGCCGCTGATTCTTTGCCTTGTTGTCCCAGTGACCGAGATACACGGCCATCAGCCGCAGTGCATCGACGTGGGCGCGCGAGGCGCCCCCGGCCGCCGGATCGATCGCTGTCAGCTCTTCCCAGGTCCAGCCGCGGTCCCGCGCCGTTTCAATCCGGCGTCCTTCCACCGGACGTTCGATGACGACATCCTCGAACACCGTCGCACGCGCGTAGTCGATCGCCGGAAAGCAGGCGGCCGGCGTGCCGTCGTTCAGGCACTGCAGCGCCTTGAAGGGGTCATCAGGACAGCCGAGACAGCGCACACGCGCAACGGTGTACATCCGGTCGGTTGGAAAGCCGAGGCTGGCGAGCAGACGGCTGGCAATAACTTCGGAGTAGACCTCCGGGTTGTCGCGGCCGTACTTCACCTTTACCTCGTCGCCGTCCGCCAGCAGGCACTCGAACTTCGGCGTGCTGCCGCCGACACCGGCTGGCTGGAAGCGGCACTCGACAGTGGCATCGTCAGCAAAGCCGTCGTCGCCGCCAGGGTTCCGACCGAGATCGGCGACATCAGTGGCCGGCGGTAACCAGACCTGGGCGCGGCGCAGGATGCGGTCGCGCTCTGATCGTGAGAGTTCTTCGCCAGCCACGCGGCCGACGCTGCTGAGTGTCGCCGCCACCAGCGCGCACGCTACGATGAGTCCGTGTGTGGTCCGCCTTGCCACGTCGCCTCCTGAGCCCCTCACGTAGCAAGACTCAGCCCAGCCCACACTTTGCTCGCGGCAATCCATCGGGCACAATGGCGCATGGCGGGGACGGCGGACATCCGGATTGGAACTGCAGGCTGGTCCATTCCGCGTGCCTCAGCCGGCCGCTTCGATGCCGAGGGGACGCACCTCCAGCGCTACGCGCGCGGCCTCAGGTGTGCCGAAATCAATTCCTCGTTCTATCGGCCGCATGCGGCTGCCACGTACGCCAGATGGCGAGACAGCACCCCACCGGACTTCCGCTTCGCCGTGAAGATTCCTCGAACGATTACGCACGTACTGAAGCTGGTCAACGCCGGGGAGCCGTTCGCGGCGTTCCTCGCGCCGCAGGTGAACACCCTGCTCGAGCGTTACGCCATCTCGCGAGTAGCAGCCGACCCTTCACCAGTGCCCGCAGCTGCCGAGCCTGCGGGCTGGCCGCGCCTCGCCTATATTCGGCTGCACGGCTCCCCACGGACCTGCTGGTCGAGATACACCCCGAACGACATCGTGATGTTGTCGCAGACCATCCGACGCCTGCCGTCTGCCGAAGAAGTGTGGTGTGTCTTCGACAACACGGCCAGCAGCGCCGCCATCGAGAACGCCTGGGAATTGCGTGAGCAGCTGGGCCGGACACCTGGCGCTCGATAACGGAGAAGTCACCACGCCCATGCCGACACCGACCACGACACCGGTACGCGCCAGCGCGTTCGGTTGCATCACCATTCCGTTCCTGCTCATCGCGCTGATTCCCCTCGCCTGGGGGGCGCGCTCGCAGTGGAACCAGGGCCAGCTGGCGCGACAGGGAGAAGTGGTGGCCGGTCGCGTCGTGGAACTGCGCTTCGTGGACACCAACACATCGAGTGTGCAGCAATCCAGCCGTGGCGGCGGCGCGCGCGGCGAGTCTCCGGTGGTGACCTACATGACCCGCGTCGGAGCGACGCGAACTGTCATCGGCAGCGTCAACCGGTATCCCCCTCCATGGGTGGTCGGCGACACGGTTGACGTCGTCTACGACCCGGGCGACCCTGAGCGCGCGGATCTGCTCGCAGCAGTCGAGGGCTGGCGACTCTGGTTTGGCATCTGGTGCGCGGTGGCGATTCTGCCAGCGGCCATCGCGCTGGTGCCGGTCGTGCTCGTCATGCGGCAGCGGCCGAGCCATCGAGTGACCGCAGACTGATGCAACGAGGAGGGTTGCTCCTGGTGATGCGCATATCCAAACGTGTGCTGTCGGTTGTCGCGCTGCTGCTGATGTGCAGTTCGGCGCTGTGGGCGCAGGGCCAGGCCCACGTGGTGCGCATCGAGGTCCGCGCTGACGGCGAGCCGGTGCCGGACGCGACGGTCGTCGCCGGCGGCGTCCGGGGCGTCACTGATGCGTCTGGCATAGCGGTGCTGCAGGTAGCGGCAGGGGCGCTGCGCATCAGGGTGTCCAGGCGTGGCTTCCTCGATGCAACCGCCGGACTGACGGTCGAGGCGGGGGTCGACACGCATGTGAACGTCGAGCTGGTGCGTGCACCGGTGGTCGAAGAAGAGGTCATTGTCGTGGCCTCCACCCGCACGGGCCGTCGCCTCGACGATCAGCCCACGCGGGTCGAGGTGCTCGGCCGCGACGAGATCGAAGAGAAGATGCTGATGACACCCGGCGACATCGTGATGATGCTCAACGAGATGGGTGGCCTTCGCGTCCAGGCCACCTCGCCC
>JBKJMH010000394.1:0-3993 GCA_046596625.1 Vicinamibacterales bacterium
CGGGGGGTATACTCGGTCGTCAGCTCTTCAAACCCTATAAGGAGTCGTGAATGCTCCGTAAGATCGTTTTCGCGGTCGCTCTCGCATTGTCAGCGGGACCCGCGTTCGCGCAGTCCCAGGCGGCCAACGGTACCATCGAAGGCACAATCGCCGACTCGTCGGGCGGCATGCTTCCCGGCGTCACCGTTACCGTCAACAACACCGATACCGGCCTCCAACGGTCGCTCGTGACCAATATCGAGGGGCAGTACCGCGGCTTGCTGCTGCCGCTCGGTCAGTACAGAGTTGTAGCCGAACTGCAGGGCTTCAAGAAGTCCGAACAGACCGGCATCGCGCTGCGCGCCGGCGACACCGCCACCATCAACTTCTCGCTCGAGGTCGGCACGGTCAGCGAAACCGTGACGGTCACCGCCGAGGCCCCGATCGCACAGCCCGGCAAGATCGACCTCGGCCGGACGATTGGCGACACCGAACTGCACAACCTGCCGCTGCCGTCGCGCAATCCGTACAACTTCGCGTTCCTCCAGGCCAACGTCACCGGCTACGAGAACACCGAATTCGGCGTGCCGCGTATCAATGCCAACGGCACGCAGATGCACACCAACTATCAGATCGACGGCAACACCAACACCGAGAAGGACCGTGCGGGCCTTCGCCTGCTGCCCATCTCGGAGGTGCTCGTCCGTGAAGTGAAGATGGTGACCAACGGCTTCGCTCCCGAATTCGGCCAGACCACGGGCATGGTCTACAACGCCATCACCCAGTCGGGCACGAACAAATTCACCGGTTCGGCCAGCTACCGCTTCAAGCGCAACAGCATGTCGACGTCGCCGTTCTTCCTCGCCGCGGCTGCGCGCAAGCCGGACACCAAAGCTGACGACGTGACGGCTGCCCTGGGCGGTCCGCTGGTGAAGGACAAGGCGTTCTTCTTCGGTGCCTACGAATACGTGAACCGCAGCCTCATCACCGGCGGCAACATCATTTCGGTGAAGCCGGCCGATGCCGCGGCACTCGGCATCACGCTGCCGGCAAGCGGCGTCATCCCGGCCAACCAGTCGGTGCCGTTCGCGTTCGGCAAGGTCGACTACCAGGTGGTGCCGAGCACACTGCTCACCGGCCGCTACTTCTTCTTCCAGAACCTGTCGCTCTCGAACATCGGCGGCGGCCTCACCACCACCGACCGCGCCACCGACTTCCACGACAAGATGGGGTCGGCGGCCTTCCAGGCAAACTCGACGATCGGAGCGAGCAAGCTGAACGAGTTCCGCTATCAGTTCGCGCAGCGCCATCAGTTCCGCACCATCGGCACCGGCGTCCCTGGTCCGGCGATCACCGTCAGCGGCATCGCCCAGTTCGGCGGTCCCCGCGTCGGCGACGGCAACTCGGTCGGGTTCGACTTCACGCAGCGTATCCACCAGGTGATCGACAACTTCACCTGGGTGAGGGGCTCGCATGCGCTGAAGGTCGGCTTCGACCTGCAGTTGATCGGCGACGAACGGGTGCAGGGCGACAACTTCCAGTACACGTTCCCGACGGTCGCCTCATACCTGGCGGCCAAGAGCGGCGCCAACCCGTCCGGCTACACCACGCTGCAGCAGACGTTCGGCACTCTGAACATCGACTACAAATCGCGCTTCTACGGCTTCTTCCTGCAGGACGACTGGCAGGTGACGCCGCGCCTGAAGCTGCTCTACGGCGTCCGCTACGACGTCTTCGACGTGCCGGCCGCCCGCAACTACGCGCAGAACATCTACAACGGCAACGAGTTCGCAATCGACAAGAACAACTGGGGGCCGCGTGTCGGCCTTGCCTGGACGCTGGACGATGCCGGCCAGACCGTCGTGCGCGCCTCGGTCGGCCGCATGTTCGAGCCGCCGCTCATCGACTTCTACGACAACGCCATCCTGAACAACGGCGATCCGCTGCGCTACAACGTGTCGGTCTCGGGTTCGGCGGTCGGCGCTCCGGCGTTCCCGACCAGCCTGGCCAGCGCACCGGCCGGCTTCGTCCTGCCGCGCCAGAGCCTGACGGCGGTCGACCCCGCCTTCGAGACGCAGGAAGCATGGCTCAGCAACGTGCAGATCGAACGCGCCCTCGGTCCGAACTACGCGATTTCGGCCGGCTACGTCAGTGCGATCGGGCGCAAGATGCCCGTGCTCATCGACGTGAACCTCATTCCGACCGGCGCGACGCTGGCCGACGGCCGACTGGTCTACTCGACGACGGTGAGCGCGGCTACCCGCGTGAACCCGCTGTTCGACCACGTGAACCAGTTCCAGTCGATCGGTGAGTCGACCTACAACGCGTTCACGACCACGCTGACCAAGCGCATGCAGAAGGGCTTCCAGGCCCAGGCCACCTACACGCTGGCGCGCGGCGTCGACAACGCGCCGCTCACCGGCACCTACGTGGTCGGCAGCGGTGACGATCGCCTGTCGGACCCGACGAACCTCGATCGGGACAAGGGCGTCACGCCGTTCAACCAGCTGCACACGCTGGCAATCTCGACGGTCTACCAGCCGACGTTCTCTGGCGACGGCATCGGTGCCTTCCTCGCGAACCACAACCAACTCGGGGTCATCATCCAGGCGAACAGTGGGCTGCCGTTCAACATCCGGTCGAATCGCGACCTGAACGGCGACGGTGTGAACAACGACCGTCCGCTCGGTGTCGAGCGCAACGCGGGCCGCCTCGGCACGGTGTTCAACGTCGACGTCCGCTACTCGCGCTACATTCCGCTGATGAGCCGCGCGAAGGGCGAACTGTTCGTGGAGGCGAAGAACCTCTTCAACCGCCAGAACATCGCCGGCATCACCCGCGTCGTCGCCACGGACGTCGCGGGCAACCCGACGGTCGATATCAGCAACGTCACGGCGACCGGCACGTTGGGCCAGCCGTTCACCGGCACCTCCGGCTACGACCAGCGCATTGCGCAGGTCGGCGTCAAGGTGAGCTTCTAGAAAGGTCGGGACGGTCAGGTGGGTCAGGAAGGTCAGGTCGGTCGCGTGGGCTTACTGCCCGCGTACGACCTGTGCTTCGGTCCCGCCCGGCCGTCTCTCTCTCGCCAGGCCTTCCTGACGTTCCCGACCCTCCCGACTTTCCCGTCCTTCCCGACCCTCCCGACTTCAGAGTAGAACCCATGAAACGCCTCCTGTTAGTCCTGCTCGCCGTGGGGTGCATCGGTATCTCGGTCCCGACCGCGCAGATGCGCGTGACGCCAATCGATGAGATGCAGGGACACGCGGCGCTCGGCCTCTCGCTGCGTCATCTCGGCAATGCCGGCATCTTCATGATGGCGACGGCGCACCCCGACGACGAGAACAACGGGCTGCTGGTGATGCTCAACCGCGGTCAGGGCTACCGGACGACGCTGGTCACGGCGACGCGGGGCAATGGCGGCCAGAACGAGATCGGCCCCGAGATCTTCGAGGCACTCGGCGTGCTGCGCACCGAGGAACTGGCGGCGCTGCACCGGTTCGATGCGGCCGAGCAGTACTTCACGCGCGCCGTCGACTTCGGCTTCTCGTTCAGCGTCGAGGAGACGTTCGAGAAGTGGGGTCACGACGAGGTGCTCGGCGACTTCGTGCGCATGATCCGCACAATCCGTCCCGATGTCATCACCGGCCTCAGCCCGACCGGCGTCGGCGGCGGCCAGCACCATCAGGCGTCGGCGCGCCTGGCGCGCGAGGCCTTCGCGATTTCCGGCGACGCGACGAAGTACCCCGAGCAGATTCGCGAGGGGCTGCGTCCGTGGCAGCCGAAGAAGATCTACTTCATGACCGGCTTCGGTGGCCCGTCGGACCCGAACGCCGAGAAGCCAGCGCACACGCTGGCGATCAAGCTCTCGACCTACGACCCGCTGCTCGGCAAGACCTACGCGGAGATCGGCACCGAGGCGCGCAGCATGCACAAGTGCCAGGGTATGGCGCAGCTGCTGTCGCTGCCAGGGCCGCTGTCGTCCGCCTACTGGATGGCCGCATCGGCCATCCCCGG
>JBKJMH010000278.1:0-9479 GCA_046596625.1 Vicinamibacterales bacterium
TCCCTCCAGGAACGCCCGCAGCTTGCGGCTGCGCGACGGGTGGCGCAGCTTGCGGAGCGCCTTGGCCTCGATCTGACGAATGCGCTCGCGCGTGACCGCGAAGCTTTGTCCGACTTCCTCGAGCGTGTGCTCGCTGCCGTCGCCGACGCCGAAGCGCATCTTGATGACCTTCTCCTCGCGCGGCGTCAGCGTCTTCAGGACCGACTCGGTCTGTTCCTTCAGGTTCAGGTTGATGACCGCTTCGGCCGGAGATACCACCTGGCGATCCTCGATGAAGTCGCCGAGATGCGAATCTTCCTCCTCGCCGATCGGGGTCTCGAGCGAGATGGGCTCCTGCGCGATCTTCAGGACCTTGCGGACCTTGCTGACCGGGATGTCCATGCGCTTTGCGATTTCCTCCGAGGTCGGCTCGCGGCCAAGCTCCTGCACCAGCGCGCGCGAGGTGCGAATGAGCTTGTTGATCGTCTCGATCATGTGGACCGGGATGCGGATGGTGCGGGCCTGGTCGGCGATGGCGCGGGTGATGGCCTGACGGATCCACCACGTTGCGTAGGTCGAGAACTTGTAGCCGCGGCGATACTCGAACTTGTCGACCGCCTTCATCAGGCCGATGTTGCCCTCCTGAATGAGGTCGAGGAACTGCAGGCCACGGTTCGTGTACTTCTTGGCGATGGAGACGACCAGGCGGAGGTTGGCCTCGACCAGTTCCTTCTTGGCCTGTTCGGCCTGGTATTCCCCGCGCAGGATTGTCTCGAGCGTGCTCTTGAGCGCCGCCGGTTCCTGCTCGAGCGAGTCGGTGGTGGCCTTGAGCCGGACCTTCTGCTCCTTCATCTGACGGGTGAGGTTCTTCTTGTCCTCTTCCTTCAGCTTGTGCTTCTTGTTCTTCGGGTTCAGCAGGCGATCGATGCCTTCGATGTCGCGCTGAATCGCCTTCACGCCCTCGACCGCGTCCTTCATCTCGTCGATGAGGCGTCGCTTGACCGACTCGGTGAACTCGATTTCCCGGATTTTCTGGGAGACGTCGATCCGCGCGCGCATCGCGGCCCAGTGCGCCTTGCGGTACTTCTTCTTGTCCTTCGTCATCACGCCCTTGGGCGTTTCGGCGAGCTTCTCGAAGAGTTTCTCGGCGTTGACGTTGGCCTTGCGGACGTTCTCGATCTGCTTCTGGACCTGGCGCGACCGCTCGGCGATGCGCTCGTCGGTGATTTCCTCGTCGTTGAAGATGACGAGTTCGCGAATGGTGCGGTCGCCGATGTGCAGCGCGTCGCCGAGGTTGATGACCTTCCTGGCGACAAGCGGCGTGCGCGAGATCGACTTGATGACCGCAAGCTTGCCGCGCTCGATACGACGGGCAATCTCGACTTCGCCTTCGCGCGTCAGCAGCGGCACGGTGCCCATCTCGCGCAGGTACATGCGGACGGGGTCGTTCGTCTTGTCGAGGGCGCCGGGGGTGAGATCGAGTTCGAGTTCTTCCGAACCTTCAGCCGTGCGGTCGATCGGCTTGTCGTCCCGCATGTACTTCTGGTCGGAGTCGATGACCTCGATGCCCGCGCTGCCGAAGGTGTTGAAGAGGTCGTCGAGCTCGTCGGACGAGGTGATCTCCGACGGCAGGAGTTCGTTTACCTCGTCGTACAGGAGGTAGCCTTTCTCCTTGCCGATGTTGATGAGTTGCCGTACCTCGTCGTACTTTTCTTCGATCGACATGTATTCAGCCTCGTCCCTACGTCAGTTGCTCGATGCGGTGCAGTAAGTCTATTTTCTTGCGCCACAGATCATCGATCGCCGAGCCATTCTGGCCGGCTCCGAGTTCCTGCAGCCGATCAATTTCGCGCTGAATCGCGGCGCGCTCGCGTTCCCATCGCAGCCGCTTCAGCGCGCGTGCGCAGGAGAGCGGCGGAGCGGGCGGATCGGTGGTCGCGGCGATGCCGGTGACCACCTGGGCGTTCACGGTACTTAGACGCTGCAAAAGTGCAGATGGTAAGCCATGTGGCGGCGTCGACGGCTGCAGTGCGCGGGCGGTTTCGAAGATTTCCCGCGCCGCCAGATGGCTCAGATCGTCGCTGTCCAGCTCCGCCAGCGCCTCGAGTCCCTGACTACTATTATGTACGAGAGCCCATATCAGCCCCTTCTCCGCATTCTTGAGCTGCCCAAAGGAAGGCAGTTCGCGGGAGGTCACCTCAGTCCGCTTCTGGACCGCCGCCTTCCTGATTTCGGCCCGAACCACGTCTTCAGTGACCCTGGCGCGGTGGGCAATGCGGTCCGCGAACTGGTCGCGCGCCGCCGCCTCAGGAATTTTGGCCGCCACCGTCAGCATCTTGCCAAGAAATTGCCGCCGCGCGTCATCGTGTGCAAAATCGACCCCCTCGGCAGCCTGATCGAGCAGGTACTCGAGGTAGGGACGCGAACTCTTCAGCCGTTCCCGGTAGGCTTCCGGGCCGTTCTTCCGGATGAACGTGTCCGGATCCTCACCCTTGTTCAGTGCCAGCACGTTGACGTCGAATCCCTCGGCGACCAGCAGTTCGCACGACCGGACGGCCGCGCCCTGCCCCGCCGCGTCCGGGTCGAAGCTGAGCACGATGCGGGTGGTAAATCGGCGCAGCAGTTGCGCCTGTGACTGCGTGAGAGCGGTGCCGCACGACGCCACCACCGGGGCCGCCTGCGACTGGAAGACCTGGGCGAAGTCGAAATAGCCCTCGACCATCACGGCGTAGCCCAGCTTCCGGATCGACGCCTTCGAGGCGTTGAGGCCGTAGAGCGTCCGGCTCTTCGAGTAGACCGGCGTTTCGGGCGAGTTCAGGTACTTGGGAACCTGATCGGCGTCCATCGAGCGGCCGCCAAATGCGATCACCGAACCGGTATCGCGGCAGATCGGGATCATCAGCCGGTTGCGGAACCGGTCGATCACCTCGCCGCCGTCGCGCTGCACCACGAGGCCGCTCTGGATGACGAGAGCGGTCGAGAACCCCTGCGCGAGCAGCCGCGCCTTCAGCCCCTCGCGCGACTGCGGCGCAAAGCCCAGACCGAGTTGTTCGATGGTCTGCGCCGAGACGCCGCGCTCCGTCAGCTGCTGGCGCGCCCGGGTCCCGGCCGGCGCAGCCAGTTGCTCGCTGAAGTACGCGGCAGCCATCTCGTGCATCTTGAGCAGCGCCTCGCGCAGCGCCGAGTCCTGCCGGGCCGATGGGTCGCCTTCGGTCGGCTCTGGCAGCGACATGCCGGCTTTCTGGGCCAGCATCTTCACCGCCTCGGCGAAGCCGATCTTGTCGTGCAGCTCGAGGAACTTGAACACGTCGCCGCCGACGTTGCAGCCGAAGCAGTGGAAGAACCCCTTCTCGGGGTCGACGTGGAACGACGGCGTCTTCTCGCCGTGGAAGGGACAGAGCCCCTTGTAGGTGCGGCCGACCCGCTTCAGCGACACGTACTCCTGAATGATCTGCACGATGTTCGCCTGCAGTTTCAGGTCGTCGATGAACGACTGCGGGAAGAGCGCCATCAGTCCTTCAGCTCCGCCACGGTGACGCCACTGCCGCCCTGGTTGGACGGCGCCGGCGCAATGTTGGCCACCAGCGGATGCTGCTGCAGGAAGCGTGTGATGGCCCTCCGGAGCTGGCCGGTGCCGTGCCCGTGTACGAACCGCAGGACGCGCTGGTCGCTCAGCAGCGATTCATCCATGAAGCGCTCGGCCCGCGTCAGTGCCTCGTCGACGGTGCAGCCGATGACGTTCAGCTCCGTGACGCTGCCGTCGCGCGGCTGCAGGTCGACGTGCACGTTGACCCTGGAGGCCGATGGCGGCGGCGCCACGCCGATGACCCGCAGTTCCTTGACGACGGCACGCATCCGCTTGCCGCGCACGTCCACCTCGGCGGTGTTGTCGTGGACTGCGGTCACCACCCCTTCGAGTCCCAGCATGCCCATGGACACGCGCGACCCGACGGTGACCGGGCCCGACGGCACCTGCGGTGCGGCAGGCGCCTGCGCGTCTGGCGCCAGGATGCGTCCGACGACGGCATCGACCTCGTCGCGAGCCTCCGACCGGGCGGAGCCGCTTGCGCCGGTGTTCACGCTCCGGCGCGCCGCCTCCTCGGCCAGCATCTGGGTCTTCTGTTTCAGCTTCGCGATGACGCCGTCAATCTGCTTGCGCGCCTCGCGTGCCTGCCCTTCCAGTTGCTCGCCCAGCCGCTTGCGCGCCGCGTCTTCGCGCTCGCGCAAGGCCTGCTCGCGCTCGCGCATGCGGTCTTCAGCCGTATCCAGCCGCTCGCGCTCACGCGCCACCAGGCGGCGATCATGTTCGAGCGCGCGGATGTCGTGGTCGATGCGCGCGAGGTGCTCCGCCAACTGCGCTTCACGCGCGGTCAGGTTGTTGCGCGCCGCGGCAATCACTGACGGGTTGAGGCCGAGGCGTGCCGCGATTTCAAGCGCCAGGCTGCGCCCGGGCGACCCATAGAGCAGCTCGTAGGTCGGCGCGAACGTCGACGGAATGAAGCCGAACGCGGCCGACTGCACGCCGTCCGTGGTCGACGCGTACGACTTCAGCGCGTCGTAGTGACTGGTCGCAATCAGCGTGGCTCCGCGCCGGCGGAAGTGGTCGACCACCGCCACACCGAGGGCGCCGCCCTCGATCGGGTCGGTGCCGGAACCGACCTCGTCCAGCAGCACCAGCCCAGGCACCTCGAGGTCGCGGTCCATCGAGGCGATGTTGGTGATATGCGCGGAGAAGGTGCTGAGGCTGGCCTCGATCGACTGCTCGTCGCCGATGTCAGCGAACACGGTCTTGAAGACCGGCAGGCGCGAGCCCTGCGCTACGGGGATGCGAAGCCCCGACTGCGCCATCATCGCCAGCAGCCCGGCGGTCTTCAGTGCCACAGTCTTGCCGCCGGTGTTCGGGCCTGTGATCAGCAGCACCGTCGCTGGCGGAATGATCTTGATGGTGACCGGCACGGCCTTTTTCAGGAGCGGGTGCCGCGCGTGCTGCAGCTCGAAGGCGCCGTCGGTCGACAGCTGTGGCTCGATGCCGTCGATCGATTCGGAGAACCGGGCGCGCGCCTGCAGCACGTCGAGTGCCGTGGCCGCTTCGACGGTCCGCTCGATGTCCTCCGGCCGCACGCGAAACGCTTCGGTCAGCTCGAGCAGGATTCGCCGGACTTCCTCCGCTTCCGCTTCATCGAGGGCGACGATGTCGTTGTTGATTTCCACCGTGCTGAGCGGCTCGAGATAGAGGCTGGCGCCGCTCGTCGAGGCACCGTGCACGATGCCCGGGATGCCACCGCGGTGTTCAGCCTTGACGACCAGCACGTAGCGGCCATTACGCTCGGTGACGACCTGATCCTGTAGGTACTTCGACGTGTCCTTGCCGCGGAGGTACGACTCGAGCGTGCCGCGCAGGCGCGTCTTCTGGCGCCGCAGTCGATCGCGGATGCTGCGCAACGCCGGGCTCGCATCGTCCACGACGTCGCCCGAGGGGTCGATGGTGGCGCGCGTCCTGGCGATCTCCGCCTTGAACGACGCGGCATTCGCACCGGCCCGGTCGACGAGCGGGAACTCTGCGGCGACGCGCCGGACGGCGCTGCGGGTGTCTTCCACCGAGTCGAGGAACGTGGCGAGTGCCAGCAACCGCGCAGCCTCGAGCGCGCGCCCCTCCACGGTCAGGTCGGCGAGGATAGCGGTGAGGTCGGCATGCGCGCGCAGGGCAAAGGCGCCGTGACGAGCGATGTACAGCGCCGCCTGCGTGGTGGCCGCCAGCAGCCCGGCCACTTCCTTCAGATCGGTTGACGGCCGCAGTTGCTCGAGACGACCATCGCCCATTGGTGTGAGCGCATACGCACGCACGCCATCGACGATGCGATCGAATTCGAGCGCCCTGAGGGCGGCGATGTGCATAAAGAAACGCGTCAGGAGAAACGGCGACCAGGCGAGCGGAGGGAACCCTGAATCTTACCGTACTGACGCGCCTGTCCGAAGGGGCGTGGTGCTTACAGGTGGTTCATGAGACTGGCGATGTTACCGGCGCCGAAGCCGTTGTCGATGTTGACGACCGACACCCCTGACGAGCAACTGTTGAGCATGCCGAGCAGTGCGGCGATGCCACCGAAGCTGGCACCGTAGCCGATGGACGTCGGGACGGCGACGACCGGAACCGAGACCAGTCCGGATACCACGCTGGGAAGCGCCCCTTCCATGCCGGCCACGACGATGATGACACGGGCGCTGGCCAGGCGATGACGCTCGGTGAGAAGCCGGTGCAAGCCGGCAACTCCAACGTCATACAGCCGTTCCACCATGTTACCCATGAGTTCGGCGGTGCAGGCGGCCTCCTCGGCAACGGGAAGGTCGGACGTACCGGCGGCTACCACGAGCACCGTGCCTTTACCGGGTTCGATGTCCTGCTGTTTCAGCGTGATCAGGCGTGCCACCGCGAGGTACACCGCGTCCGGGATGATGGCCTTCACCGCTTCGTAGGTGTCGAGCGGCGCTCGGGTGACCAGCAGGGTCGAGCCGCGCCCGACGATTTCACGAGAGATAGCCGCCACTTGGGCAGGTGTTTTGCCTAAGCCGAGGACAACCTCGGGGAACCCCTGCCGCATTGCGCGGTGGTGGTCGACCTTGGCAAAGCCCAGATCTTCGAAGGGGCGCTCACGGAAAGCATCGAGCAGCTGGCGCTCGGCCTGGGCGGTATCGACCCGGCCGGTCGCGACCGCGTCGAGCAGGGTTTTCAGTTGAGAGGCATTCATCAGTGCACTGGCGGGAAACCGGTCGGTTTTGTTGCTCCGATCTGAGCTGGTCGCTAATATAATCGATTGTTGCTAAATGACGCTCGCTGAAACTCTTATCCTCGCTTCGTACTTCTTCGTCCTCATCATTCTCGCTTTCTACGGATGGCACCGGTACTACCTTGTGTACATGTACATGAGGAACCGCGACAAGCAGCCCAAGGCTGGCCCGCAACTGTCGCCGCTTCCGGTCGTCACGATCCAGCTGCCGCTCTACAACGAAATGTACGTAGCGGACAGGCTGATCGAATCAGTGTGCGGGATTGACTACCCACGCGAGCTCCTCGAATTCCAGGTGCTCGACGATTCGACCGACGAAACCTGCGGTATTGCCCAGGCGGCAGTTCGCCGGTTTGCCAGCAAGGGTTTCGACATCAAGTACTTCCACCGGATGGACCGGACGGGGTACAAGGCCGGAGCACTCGAGGCTGGACTCAAGGTGGCGCGCGGCGAATTCGTGGCCATCTTCGACGCCGACTTTCTCCCGGGCGCCGACTTCATCCTGAAGTTGATGCCGCACTTCGCCGACCCGAAGGTCGGCATGGTGCAGGCACGCTGGGGCCACATCAACCAGGACTACTCGCTGCTGACCAAGATTCAGTCGATCCTGCTCGACGGGCACTTCGTGCTGGAGCACGGTGGGCGCAACCGCGCCGGCTGCTTCTTCAACTTCAATGGCACGGCTGGCATCTGGCGTCGCTGCGTCATCGAAGACGCGGGCGGCTGGCAGCACGACACGCTGACGGAAGATCTCGACCTCAGCTACCGCGCGCAGTTGCGCGGCTGGAAGTTCATCTTCGTCCCCGACGTCGTGGCACCGGCCGAAGTGCCGGTCGAGATGAACGCCTTCAAGTCGCAACAGCATCGCTGGGCGAAGGGCTCCATCCAGACCTGCCGCAAGCTGCTGCCGCAGATCCTCGCGGCGGACGTGCCGTTCGGCGTGAAGGCGGAGGCGTTCTTCCACCTGACGGCGAACTTCAACTATCCGTTGATGGTGATCCTGTCCATCCTCATGTTTCCGTCCATGGTGATCCGCTACAACATGGGCTGGTACGAGATGATGCTGATCGACGTGCCGCTGTTCTTCGCGGCCACCTTCTCGGTCTGCAACTTCTACATGGTCTGCCAGCGCGAGATTCACGCCGACTGGAAGACCCGCATCAAGTACCTGCCGTTCCTGATGTCGATCGGCATCGGCCTGTGCATCAACAACACGAAGGCCGTGTTCGAAGCGCTCATGAACAAGCAGAGCGAGTTCACGCGCACGCCGAAGTACCGCATCGAAGACGGCGCCGACCAGTGGGTGGGGAAGAATTACCGGCAGTCGGTGGCGGTGCAGCCGCTGATCGAACTGGCGCTCGGCCTCTACTTCACCGCGACGGTGTTCTACGCGCTGGCCAACGGGATCTACGGCACCGTGCCGTTCCTGGTGCTCTTCCAGATCGGCTTCCTCTACACGGGGCTGCTCTCGGTGGTGCAGCAGTACGCCGGCGAACCAGTCTCGGTGCCGAAGCTGGAAGCGGGGACGTAAGCGAACCTCGAACGTCCCTAGAACCCGACCTTCCGCATCACGACGCGCGGGAGCGAGCGAATCACCAGCATGACCAGCGCCCAGATCGGCGGCGCGTAGATGACTGGTGTGCCCGCATCGATGGCGCCCACCACCGCTGCCGCGACCTGATCGGGGTCTGCAGCGAATGGCGGCTCGGGCAACCCTTCGGTCATGCCGGTGCGGACGAAGCCCGGCTTGACGCAAATGGTCATCAGCCCCGACGCGCGGAACTTGTGGTCGAGTGCCTCGAGGTAGGCGGACAGACCGGCCTTGCTCGCGCCGTAGAGCACCACCGGCTTGCGCCCGCGGTCGCCGGCAACGGAACTGAACACGCACAGCGTGCCGCCGCCACGAGCCAGCAGGTGCCCGCGCAGGTGCTCGCAAAGGAGCACCGTGTTGGCGAAGTTCACGGTGAGGAGGCGCTGCGTGAACGCCAGATCGCCCTCGAGCACTGGCTGCGTGGCGAACAAGCCTGCGGTGATGATGGCGGTGTCGAACCCGCCCAATCCTTCGGATGCGGCGGCCACCGCCGCCGCAAACGTGTCAGGCTGCTCGAGATCGCACGCGGAGTAGGTCACCGTCGCCGGCGACGGCATCCGCGCCTGCAGATCGGCGGCGCACGTCGCGAGGTCGTCGACGTCGCGACCGAGCAGGTGCAGCCGATCGCCACGCGCCGCAAGGCGGCGCGCCAGCGCACGGCCGATCCCCTTCGTTCCACCCAGAAGCACGACCTTCAACGCCATCGTCACCAGCCAAAGAGTCGGACGGATTGTGCGCTGCGGAGGCGCCCGTCCGGATCCCAGGTGCGGCGCACGGCAAGGAAGCGGTCGAGGCGCGTCTCCATCGCTCGGAAGTGTTCCGGGCGAGTCAGCGCGTCCTTCGCGAGATAGATGCGTCCGCCCTCGGCGATGACGCGCTCGTTCATGCGGTCGACGAGCGCCTGCGTGTCGTCACGCAGCGCAAGGTCGAGCGCGATGGAGATGCCAGGCTTCGGGAACGAGAGCATCCCCTCGCCTTCGGCGCCGCAGTCCTTGATCACGCAGAGAAACGACGCCCCGCCACCCTGGGTGACCACCTCCAGGAAGCGCCGCGCCGCGTCGTGCCCGCCCGACGCCGGCAGCACGCACTGGTACTGCGTGAAGCCGCGCGGGCCGTACAGGCGG
>JBKJMH010000077.1:0-4059 GCA_046596625.1 Vicinamibacterales bacterium
TGCGGTCGCGCAGGCCGTTCATCAGCAGCACCTGCTGCGTCTCGGCCAGTCCGAGCTCCCACGGCACGCCGCCGTGCTTGATCGAGGTGAGCGGCGAGGCGCCAGTGCCGCCGTCATGGCCGGAAATGAGCACCACGTCGGCGTGCGCCTTCGAGACGCCTGCCGCGACCGTGCCGACGCCCGCGAGCGCCACCAGCTTCACGTGGATGCGCGCCTCGGGGTTCGAGTTCTTGAGGTCGAAGATCAGCTGCGCGAGATCCTCGATCGAGTAGATGTCGTGGTGCGGCGGCGGCGAGATGAGGCCGACACCTGGCGTCGCGTAGCGCACCTTGGCAATCCACGGATAGACCTTATGGCCGGGCAGCTGACCGCCCTCGCCGGGCTTGGCGCCCTGCGCCATCTTGATCTGGAGGTCGTCGGCGTTGACGAGGTACTCGCTGGTCACGCCGAAGCGGCCCGAGGCCACCTGCTTGATGGCGCTGCGGCGCGAATCGCCGTTCGCATCCGGGATGTAGCGCGCCGGGTCCTCGCCGCCTTCGCCGGTGTTCGACTTGGCGCCGAGCCGGTTCATCGCGATGGCGAGCGTCTCGTGCGCTTCCTGGCTGATCGACCCGAACGACATGGCTCCGGTCGAGAACCGCTTCACCAGTGACTCGACCGACTCCACGTCGTCGATCGGCAGCGGCTGGTTCGCAGTCTTGAACTCGAGCAGGCCGCGCAGTGTGGCCAGGCGCTGGCTCTGGTCGTCCACCGCCTTCGTGTAGTCCTTGAAGATGCTGTACTGCCCGCTGCGCGTGGCGTGCTGCAGCTTGAACACCGTGTCCGGATTGAACAGGTGATACTCGCCGTCGCGCCGCCACTGGTACTCGCCGCCCCATTCGAGATCGGCCTCGGCCACCGGCCGCGCCGGGAACGCCTGCAGATGCCGTCGCCGCACTTCCTCGGCAACCACCGAGATGCCGATGCCGCCGATGCGCGAGGCGGTGCGGGTGAAGTACTTGTCGACGAACGCTTTCTCGACGCCCACGGCCTCGAACAACTGCGCGCCGCAGTAGCTTTGCAGCGTGGAGACGCCCATCTTGGACATCACCTTGAGGATGCCCTTGTTGAGCGCGCGGATGTAGTTCTTCACCGCTTGTTCGTGCGTGATGCCGACGAGGATCCGCTGGCGGATCATGTCGTCGAGCGTCTCGAACGCCAGGTACGGGTTCACCGCGCCGGCGCCGTAGCCGAGGAGCAGCGCGCAGTGGTGCACTTCGCGCGCATCACCGGTCTCGATGATGAGCGCGCAGCGCGTGCGGCTGCCCTGGCGCACCAGGTGGTTGTGCACACCGGCCGTCGCCAGCAGGCTCGGAATCGGTGCGCGCACGCGGTCGGCGTCGCGGTCCGACAGGATCAGGATCGTGTAGCCGGCTTCCACCGCGTCGTTGGCGCGGCGCTTCAGGTCTTCCATCGCGCGCTCGAGGCCCGGACCGTCCTGCGACGTGTCGAACAGCATCGGCAGGCGGATGGCGCGGAAGCCCGGGTCGTACACATGCCGCAGCTTCGCCAGTTGCGCGTTGTCGATCACCGGGTACTTGATGCCGATCTGCCGGCACGACTCCGGCTGCGGATCGAGCAGGTTCCCCTCGGGCCCGATGGTCGACTCCATCGAGGTGACGAGTTCCTCGCGAATGGCATCGAGCGGCGGGTTCGTGACCTGCGCGAAGATCTGCGCGAAGTAGTCGTAGAGCAGGCGCGGCTTGTCCGACAGCGCGGCGAGCGCCGTGTCAGTACCCATCGACCCGAGCGCTTCCTCGCCGTTGGTCGCCATCGGCGCCATGAGGATCCGCAGTTCCTCGTGCGTGTAGCCAAAGAGCTGTTGACGCTGCATCACCGTCTCGTGCGAGGGCGGCGGCAGGTACGGCGCCGGATCGAGGTCGTCGATGTCGATGAGGTGGTTCAGCCACTCCTTGTAGGGGTGGGCGGCCGCCAGTTCCTTCTTCACTTCTTCGTCCGACACGATGCGTCCGCGCTTGGTGTCGACGAGGAAGATGCGGCCCGGATGCAGCCGTTCCTTGATGACGATGTCCTCGGGTGGGAAGTCGAGTACGCCGACCTCCGACGCCATCACGACGAGATCGTCCTTGGTGACGTAGTAGCGCGAGGGCCGCAGGCCGTTGCGGTCGAGCACCGCGCCGATCATCGTGCCGTCCGTGAACGCGATCGACGCCGGGCCGTCCCACGGCTCCATCAGCGACGAGTGATACTCGTAGAACGCCTTGAGGTCGTCGTCCATCGACTCGTGGTTCTGCCACGGCTCGGGGATCATCATGAGGATCGCGTGCGGCAGCGACCGACCCGTCATGTGCAGGAATTCGAGAACGTTGTCGAACGTCGCCGTGTCGCTGCCGCCCTCGCGGATAACCGGCAGCAGCTTCTGCAGGTCGTCGCCGAAGACGCTCGACTCGAGCAACCCCTGGCGGGCACGCATCCAGTTGATGTTGCCGGTGAGCGTGTTGATTTCGCCGTTGTGCGCGACGAAGCGAAACGGGTGCGCGAGCGGCCAGTTCGGGAAGGTGTTGGTGCTGAAGCGCTGGTGCACCAGCGCGAGCGCCGACGTGAAATCGGGATCGGCGAGGTCGGCGAACATCGGCCCGAGCTGGTCGGCGTTCAGCATCCCCTTGTAGACGATCGTGTTGGACGACAAGCTGCAGACGTAGAACAGCTTCTTGTCGTCGGCGCTGATGCTCGCGAGGCCGTCGATGGTGTTCTCGACGCGCTTGCGGATGACGTAGAGCTTCCGTTCGAAGCGTTGGCGGGCGTCTTCGCCCGCTCCGGCAAGGGCGTCGCCGCACGCGATGAAGAGCTGTTCGAAGGCCGGTTCGACGGCCACGGCGCTTGGACCGACCAGGCTGTCGTCGGTCGGCACGTCGCGCCAGCCAACCAGCCGCTGGCCTTCTTCCGCGACGACCCGGGCAAAGACGTCCTTGATCTCGGCCTTCGCTGCCGCGGTGTGCGGGAAGAAGACTACGCCGACGCCGTACTCACCTTCGGCCGGGAGCGGTGCCGGTGCCACCTTGCGCAGGAATGTGTCCGGGAGCTGCACCATGATGCCGGCGCCGTCGCCGGTGTTCTCCTCGCACCCGCAGGCGCCGCGGTGTGCAAGGTTGATCAGGACCTGGAGGCCCTGCTGCACGATGGTGTGCGACTTCCGACCCTTCATATCCACGAGGAAGCCCACGCCGCAGGCGTCATGCTCGTGTCGGGGATCGTATAGACCTTGTGCCTGCATCATGTCAGTTCGTGTCCGGCCGCCGGGAATCCGTCGATGGGAAAGGTAGTGTTATCGCTCAGTACAGACGTAGAAGTAAAATACAATCATCGTATCCAACACATAACTCATATGCATCGATGCTGGCCACGGGAGGGCGCGGCCGCCCGCAGCGCTTCCCGGTCCTCGGGGCATGATGTCAGGCGGCCGTAACGACGACGTTTCGAACGGTATGAATGAGAATGAGCCGGTGACTGAGCACGACGCGTTCATGGGCGAAGCCCTTGACCAGGCCCGGCTGGCCGGCGCCGCGGGTGAAGTGCCGATTGGCGCCGTGCTGGTGCTGGGCGGCCAGGTGGTCGGCCGTGGTTACAACCGTCCGATCAGCGGCGTCGACCCGACGGCGCACGCCGAACTCATCGCCATTCGCGACGCGGCGATGCGCCTGGGCAACTACCGCCTGACCGGATCCACGCTCTACGTGACTATCGAGCCGTGCCTGATGTGCGCCGGCGCCTTCGTTCATGCCCGGATCGGGACGGTGGTGTACGGCGCCCTGGAACCGCGCACCGGCGCGCTCGAGTCGACGGTGCGGGCCGCCGAACTGCCCGGCCACAATCACCGCGTCATCGTCGTCGGCGGTGTCCGCAGCGATGAATGCCGCGGGCTGATGCAGGAGTTCTTCCGGCAACGGCGGGGCGTGAAGCCGGACGCCGTTGCGGCTCAGGGCTCTGGGCTTCAGGCTTCAGGCGAGGAAGGATGACGAGAATTGCGACGGTGCCGTTCAGTGTGCCGAGGCCGTAGAG
>JBKJMH010000114.1:0-5426 GCA_046596625.1 Vicinamibacterales bacterium
GGTGATGGAGGATGAGCGTGTGAAGGTGACCGCGGCGCTCGTCGAACACCCGCTCGTGTCGCCGGCATTCGCCTACCGTTTCGACGGACCCGACCGCTCCATCGTGATTTCCGGGGACACGACGAAGAGCGATCGCCTGATCGAGCTGGCGCGGGGCGCCGACGTCCTGGTGCACGAGGCGATGTGGTTGCCGGGCATCGACCGGATCGTCGCGCGTGAGCCCAACGCGACCACCCTGCGAAAGCACCTCCTCGACAGTCACACGCTGGCCGAAGACTGCGGTCGCGTTGCCGCGGCGGCCGGCGTGAAGACGCTGGTGCTGTCCCACTTCGTGCCAGGTGGCGACCCCGGCATCACCGACGATATGTGGTCCGGTGCCGCCCGTCGCCACTTCAACGGGCGGATCATCGTCGGACGAGATCTCCTCGAAGTCGTCTAGCTGTGCGCATGCGCCGGCCATCGAGCAACTGCACCACCAGCAGGCCCGCCTGACGCGTGCCCGGAGGGCCGCCAGGCTCTCCGGTTTCGAGCAGTCGATACACCACCTTCACCGAGCCTGGCGTGACTCACCCGATTGGGACTCTGACGTCGACGTCCTTCCCGAGCCGCACGCTCACGCGCGAGCCGACGGAGTGTTCCACTTCCTCGCCCGTCGTCGACAGGACGACCGCGGTGCCCGCACCGCCGCCGATGACCGCGCCCTTCGCCGCGCCGCCTTTACCGCCAAGCAGACCGCCAAGCGCCGCCCCCGCGCCGGCACCGATGCCAATCTTCGTCGCGTCCTTGCCCTTCGTGGCCCGGGCTGTCTCGGCGTAGGTCGCGTCGATATCGTAGCGGTCGTTCCGGCCGGCCGGTGCCACGCTCGTGAAGTGCACGGCGATGCTCGCCAGCCCCTTCACCTTCCCCGAGTCATCAACCGCACGAACGTTGCCTCTGACGACACTGCCCGCTGGCAGCACCTCGGCACCGCCCACCGACACCGCCTCTGCCAAAGTGGCTTCTATGGCATCTTCAACTCTGGCCGTGCCCGAGTTGATCGCCGTCGCAAGCCGCAGCGACAGCGTCGTCCCTTCCGGCACGGTGTATTCGCGAAACCTGGCAGCCGGCGGCAGGCTGGCCGGCTTGGCCTCGCCCCTGACCCTGACGTCCACGATCTGGCTTTTGGGGACCAGCTTCGTGCTCTTGCCGGCGGTCACGTGGACGGCCGTCTCGTCAACGCTGGCGACCTTGCCCTCGATCACCCCGCCGTCGGCCTTGGTGACGGCGACATCCTGACCGACTTCGACCTTGGCCAAATCAGGCGCCTGGTTGCATGCCGCCGTCCACAGCACCATGGCCAGACCGACGAACTGCGAGAATTTCTTCACGGTCGCTCCTATGTGGGTGTCATGGCTCTAGCGGGCCACGAGAATGATGATGATGATGATCAGCAACAAGGTGGTCGTCGAGATCACGACGGTGTTCGCCCCGCCCGCCAATGACATATCGGCTTGACGACATATCGGCTCGACGCGCCGAATCGGCCAGACCGGCCGGCTCGCTGCTGTCGAGTGCCCAACCCAACGACGCCCCCGGCGATCGAGCCAGGCAACAGCAGAGTAGCGACTCCGACGCCAACGCCGGTGTGCCGGAGTGAACAGACGAGTCCGGACAGCCCGCCTATCGTGAGTCGGGCGCATTCGCCAATCACACAGGAGAATCAATGACCACCATGCTGAACGTGACGGGAGGGCTTTGCGCGACCACGAGGCAACGTTGGCGCCGATCGGGATTGGCGCTGATCCTCGCCGTCAGCGCACTGTCGTCAATTGCCTGCGCGTCGATGACGGTGAACCAGGTGATGGCCGACCCCTCGCGCTATAGAAACCGCGACGTGCGACTATCAGGCGCGGTGGTCGACAGTTTATCGTTCGCCGATCGTGGCATCTATCGCATCGATGACGGGACGGGCCAGTTGTGGGTGGTGTCCACGACGGGCGTGCCGCGAAAGAGCGCTCGCGTTACCGTCAAGGGGAAGGTGCGTGAGGGGTTCAATCTTGGATCGGTGGGCGACCGGATCAACCTCCCGCCTGGCGTTGAAGCCGGCCTGGTGCTGATGGAGTCGTCGCACAAGGCCCGGCGCAACTAAGGCCAAAAACAGCTCGCCCATGGCCGGCGGGGTTATCCTGTCCTATGAGCAAGAGCAGGCGTGCAAGCGACCGTTTCGACGCGCAGGCATTTCTCGAGTCGGCGGGGCTCGCAAAAACGGTCGCGACCTATCGTCACAACGAGCGCATCTTCGCGCAAGGCGACCGCTCCAGCCACGTGCTCTATATCCAGGAGGGCGGAGTCAAGCTGTCCGTGATCTCGAAGACCGGCCGCGAGGCCGTTGTGGGCATGCTCGGCCCGGGTGATTTCTTCGGCGAAGGATGCCTGACCGGCCAGCCGCTGCGGATTGGGAGTGCGACTGCCATCTTGCCGAGCCGGATTCTCAAGATCCAGAAGCAGCGGATGGTGGACCTGCTGCACCGGCAACTCGCGATGTCCGATCGGTTCATCGCGCACATGCTGTCGCGTAACGTGCGCATCGAACAGGACCTGATCGACCAGTTGTTCAACTCGAGCGAAAAACGGCTGGCGCGAGCGCTCCTCCTGCTCTCCCGCTACGGCAAGCCGGTGACGCCGCGCCAGGTGGTGGCGAAGATCTCGCAGGAAACGTTGTCAGAGATCGTGGGCACCACCCGGTCACGCGTGAACTTCTTCATGAAGAAGTTCAAGCGTCTCGGGTTCATCGACTACTCGAGCGATCTCGACGCGGGCGTCCAGATCAACAGCTCCCTACTCACGGTCGTCCTTCACGATTGACGCCGCGTCGGCGTCTGCGGGTGCTTTCAGCGGATCGCGCGCGTCGATTCGTTGCTGGGTGCAGCCTTCTGGAGCACCTCGACAAAGTGACGGCCTGACTCGGGAACTGCGACGGGCCGCGGGCCGGTGACGATCGCGCGGGCCGTCAGCTTGCGGCCATACACGGCCTGCGTGGCGTCGTTGTCGGGGCGCAGCGACGAGCCCTCGAGCGAGATGCCGGCAAAGAGGCCGCGGGCCCGCGAGTAGCTGAGCACCTCCGCACGCATCGTCAGGTCGGTGGACGCTTCGAGCGTGCGCCCTTTCGGGCCGGCCGCCACCGAGGCATTGCCGCCCAGTTTCACCTTGCTGTTCAGCAAGGCGTCCACGCCGCGCCGGTTCATCACCAGCAGGACGACGTCGGTCGACTCGGCCCCGAGCTGCAGGCCGAAGCTGCCGCCGTCGAGCGCGTACATCGCCGGCGCACCCCACGATCCGTTGAAATTGGCACCGCGGCGGCACGACATCGCGCCGCGGCCGTAACCACCACCGATGCCGATGGCGATCTTGGTCATCGACGGGATGACGATCACGCACTCGGCCTTTTCGAGCAGCTCCTGCGGGATGTTGTCTGGAACGTCGAGCACTTCCTGCATGACGATGCCGACCTGGTCCAGGCGGCCCTGTTCCTTGTTCTGGGCGAGGAGCGCAGTGGGCGCGAGCATGAGGAGGACGATGGCGACTGCTCTGAGCATGCCTGGCATCCTATGGCCTTCGTCGCCGCGACGCGTGTACCGTTGTGCACACGCGATGCGCACACCGCGCTGTCACTTCTATGCGATTGGGACACGGCCATGCAGAGTGGCTGACGTCGCCCCGGACGTCTGGGCCGTGCGCGGCATCCTCGGCTCATTGCCTTGTGCTGCCGCGCATTGGCCTTGACCGTCGACCCATCCGCCGCCACCGTCCCGAGCTGAACCACCCCCGCTTCGCGGGCCAGTTGCACCACTTGCAGGAACAGCGCCTCGAAGGCGGCCAGGTGCTGCTGCGAAAGTCGCGCGGTAGTCACCCGGACGCAGCCGACATTCTGCGGATGGACACAGACGACTCTCCGGGAGGAACGTCGTATAAGATCCCGCCAGCCTTGACGCTCACACTGTTCACTCCAGGCACTCGGCTCCGTCCCTACGAAATCCTCTCGGCTCTCGGCGCAGGCGGTCTGACGGATGTGTACTGGGCGCGCGACAGCCGTCTTGGTCGCACCGTGGCTGTCGAGATGCTCCCGCCCATCGTTGCCGGCGACGCCCGGTTCCGCGGCCGCTTCTATCGCGAAGCCCTCGCGATCGCGCGATTAACACACGCGCGCATCTGGACGCTCTACGATGTGGGCGACGAGCTTGTGGGCGTGTGACCTCGTGCGAGCGATCTTCTATGCTCGATAGTGGTCAGGATTCCCGAGCAGGCTCCGCCCTCTTCTCGGTGCGGGTGCTCATGGTGCTGATTCTGCTCCTGCCCCCATTCTGGGTATGTGTGGCGTTTTCCACTCCCGGCGGATCGACAGACAGGCTCGTGCGCCGATGGGCCAGGCGCGCGCTTCGCTGGAGCGGCTGCCGCGTCACGGTCAGCGGGGCCGAACATCTGCACTCGGTACCCTGTGCGCTGCTGATCGCGAACCACTCCAGCGCCATCGACTCCATCGTCCTGATGGCATCGCTGCGGGCCGACTTCCGATTCGTTGCCAATCACCGCGTGGCGGCCAGGCCGTTCATCGGACTCGCCGTGAGGAAGGCCGGGCATCTGCTCGTGGATCGCGGTTCTGTCGCGTCCAGAGCCGCCTGCGGGAGAGCCATGATCAACGCCCTTCGACGCGGGACCTCGCTCATGATCTTTCCGGAGGGAACGCGCGCGGCGAGCGGGCTTCTGCCGTTTCAGCTGGGTCCCTTTCGTGTTGCGGCAGCCGCGGGGTGCCCGATCGTGCCGATTGCGATCACGGGAACGCGACAGGTTCTGCCGAAGCGCCTTCGCCTGCTACATCCCTCGCCAATCTGCGTGACAGTGCTGCCACCGATCGAGTCTCGCTCCGCTCAGTCGGCCGCCGAACTCCGGGATCGGGTAGCGGTCGCTATCGCGCGCTGCGTCGCCGCATCGCCGACTTTGTAGTGGTCGGGTGCGTCGATCGGGTGGTGTGCGCCAACTGCCGCTGAGTCAGCTTGGGCGCAAGTTCCGCGTGCACCGCCTCTAGCAGGGCTACGGTACGTCCGTTGGTGGCGCGGTCCTTCACAGCCACGCGCAGGGCGTGTCTGCCCAGACTTCTTCCCATATTGCCGACTTCCCTAACGAACAGGCCGTGTGCGACGGCCTGTGCCGTCACGGCGGCGGCGTCTGGGCCATCGGCGGGGAGGTGGCAGAGAAGAAAGTTCGCGCATCCCGGCACGACGTCCCAGCCCAGCGCGGTAAGGGCGGTCGCCAGGTCGTTGCGCAGTGCTGACGTCTCACGCCACCGCTCCCTGTAGTAATCGGTCGCCCGCAGCGCCTCGCACGCCGCAATCTGTCCGGGCAGGCTGACGGACCATGGCGGACACCACACGCGCAGCTCGCTCATCAAT
>JBKJMH010000288.1:0-7047 GCA_046596625.1 Vicinamibacterales bacterium
CGGCCGCTGGATCTGCTTCGAGCCTTCGCGTTCCGCCAGCGCACGGATGGACGGACCGAGGTCGATGCGAAGCGAGGCGAAGATTGCGATCGCCAGGAGCACCACGGTGCTGACCACGGCAATGCCGGCGTAGCGGAGCAGCGTGAGGATGCGGGCGCGTGTCAGCAGGGCCACGGGTTTACGCGGGCACGATCATCGCGAGCAGCGTGCCGGCCTCGACCGACTGCCCTTCGTTCACGAGCACCTCGGTCAGCGTACCGTCGCACGAGGCGCGCAGTTCGTTTTCCATCTTCATCGCCTCGATGACGAGGATGGGCTGACGCTGGACGACCGTGTCTCCCGGCGCGCCGAGCACCCGCAGCACCTTGCCGGGCATCGGCGCAACGAGGCGCTGCGGACCCGACGCGGTGGCGACCCCATCGTTGCGGCGCGCCCACGTGCGCCTGGCATCGAGGTTCACCGGGAGCCGCACCGGACCGATCCCGAAGATGAACTGCCCGTTCAGCGGGTCGGTGGCGATGGTGATTTCGCGGCTGGATACGGGCGTGCCGCGCCGGGCCGCGCCGCCGGTGACGTCCTCGAGCAGAAGCGACAGGGTGTGCCCTTCCACCTGGGCGGCATCGACAACCCACTGGCGCGCACCGAGCGTCACGACCAGGTGGCCGTCGTGCCTGACGACCGTCACCTGCTTCAGGGTACCGTTCACCGCGACGTCGTACTGCACCGCTTACCGCAGCCCTTCGTCGCGCGCGCGCGTCTTCCAGCGGCCGCCTGGCGCTGATGCCGATTCGGAGGCTGTGGCACTCGGGCGTCCAGCCACTACGACGCGCGGCGACAGCGCCACCTGCAGCGCCGCGGCGACGGCAACGAGTTCCTCGTCTGCCGCAGTGGCTTCGACGAAGGGACGGCCGTTGCGCTCGGCCAGAAGTTCGTCGAGATAGGTGGTGTGGAAGGCACTGGCGTGGAACTCGGGCTGCTGGAACAGCCAGGTGAAGAACGGCAGCGTGGTCCTGATGCCGGTCACCACGTACTCGCCGAGGGCGCGCGACATGCGTGCCACCGCAGTCGGCCGATCGTCCGCCCAGGCCACGAGCTTCGAAATCATCGGGTCGTAGAAGATCGGCACGTCGAGACCGGCGGTCGCGCCGCTGTCGTCGCGGATGCCAGGGCCAGCCGGCACGCGCAACTGCTGGATGCGCCCCGGCGACGGCAGGAAGTTGTTGTCCGGATCTTCGGCGTAGATGCGGCACTCGATGGCGTGCCCGCGTGGCTCCAGCGCACGCGCCGGGTCGATCGTCAGCGCTTCACCGCGCGCGATGCGGATCTGCCAGTGCACCAGGTCGATGCCCGTCACCATCTCGGTGACCGGATGCTCGACCTGGAGGCGAGTGTTCATCTCGAGGAAATAGAAGCAACCGTCCTGATCGAGCAGGAACTCGATGGTGCCCGCATTGGTGTAGCCCGCCGCCTTCGCCACTGCTGCCGCGGCTGCGGTGATGCGATGCCGCATCTCAGGCGTGACGGCGAGCGACGGCGATTCCTCCACGACCTTCTGATGGCGCCGCTGGATGGAGCACTCGCGTTCGACGAAGGGCAGCACCGTGCCGTGATGGTCGGCCAGCAACTGCACTTCGATGTGCCGCGCGTGCGTGATGCGGCGCTCGAGGAACACTGACGGATTGCCGAAGGCGCTGCCGGCTTCAGAGCGGGCCGCGCTCACCGAGGTCAGCAGATCGGCGCGACTCGTCACCGTGCGCATGCCCTTGCCGCCGCCGCCCGCCTCGGCTTTCACCAGCAGCGGATAGCCGATGTCATCGGCGATGCGAAGCAGGTCGGCGTCCGGCGTGTCGGCGGCGAGCGGCTCCGCCGTGCCCGGGACCACCGGCACGCCAGCGCGCACGGCCACGTCGCGCGCCGCGGTCTTGCTGCCCATGAGCGCCACGGCTTCGGCGCTCGGCCCGATGTAGATCAGGCCCGCGCTGTGGACCGCCGCGGCGAACGCTTCGTTCTCGGCCAGGAAGCCGTAGCCCGGATGCACCGCGTCGGCACCGCAGCGCAGCGCCACGTCGATGATCGCGTCGATGCGCAGGTAGCTTGCACGCGGCGGGCTCGGACCGATCGGATACGCCTCGTCGGCGTAGCGGACGTGCAGCGCGCGGCGGTCGCACTCGGAATAGATCGCGACCGGCGAGATGTGCATCTCGCGACAGGCACGGATGAGCCGGACGGCAATTTCGCCGCGGTTGGCAATGAGGATCTTTCGCACGGGTTCGTATGAACGTCTGACCAGCTAAACATTCTAGCACCGGGACTTACGCTCGAATGGGCCATCTGGCTGCCCGGTCCGGCCACCCGGTGGTGCCGGCGTCAGAGCGGGATGTTGCCGTGCTTCTTCGGCGGATTCCGGTCGCGCTTGTTCTCGAGATTCCGGAGGGCGGCAATCAGCTTCCGCCGCGTGTCGCGAGGACGAATCACTTCGTCGACGAAACCGCGCGAGGCGGCGACGTACGGATTGGCAAACTTCTCGCGGAACTCGGACACCTTCTCGGCCCGCGCGGCGATCGCGTGGGCCGCCGCCTCGAGTTCCCGCTTGTAGAGGATGTTGGCCGCGCCCTCCGGCCCCATCACCGCCAGGTCGGCCGTTGGCCAGGGGTAGTTGAAGTCGGTGCGGATGTGCTTACTGGCCATCACGCAATAGGCGCCGCCGTAGGCCTTCCGGGTGATGACCGTCACTTTCGGCACCGTCGCCTCGGCGTAGGCGTAGAGCAGCTTGGCGCCGTGCCGAATGATGCCGCCGAACTCCTGGACGGTGCCGGGCAGGAAGCCGGGGACGTCCTCGAAGGTGACGAGCGGGATGTTGAAGGCGTCGCAGAAGCGGACGAAGCGCGCCGCCTTCACCGACGCGTCGATGTCGAGCGTGCCGGCGAGCACGGCCGGCTGGTTCGCCACGATCCCCACCGGGCGGCCGTCGATGCGCGCGAAGCCGACCACGATGTTCCGCGCGAAGTGCTGGTGCACCTCGAGGAAGTAGCCATCGTCAGTGACCGCGTGAATCAGGTCCAGCATGTCGTACGGCTGATTCGGCGACGCGGGCACGATCGAATCGAGCGCCTCGACCTCGCGATCCGGGTCGGCGGCCGGCGCGTGTCGTGGCGGGTCGTCGACGTTGTTGGACGGCAGGAACGACAGCAGATCGCGGATGAGCGCGATGCACTCGCGGTCGTCGTCCACGGCGAAGTGCGCCACGCCGCTCCTGGCGTTATGCGTCATCGCCCCGCCGAGCTCCTCCTTCGACACCTCTTCGTGCGTCACTGTCCGGAGGACGTCGGGACCGGTGACGAACATGTAGCTGGTGTTCTTTACCATCACGGTGAAGTCGGTGATGGCGGGCGAGTACACCGCGCCGCCCGCGCACGGGCCCATGATCGCGGAGATTTGCGGCACGACGCCAGAGGCCAGCGTGTTGCGCAGGAAGATGTCGGCGTAGCCGCCGAGCGACACCACCCCTTCCTGGATGCGCGCGCCGCCGGAGTCGTTCAGGCCGACCACCGGCGAGCCGAGCTTCATCGCCAGATCCATCACCTTGCAGATCTTCGCGGCATTCGTCTCCGACAGCGACCCGCCGAACACCGTGAAGTCCTGCGCGAAGGCAAATACCTGCCGCCCATCGACGAGACCGTGCCCCGCCACCACGCCGTCGCCGGGAATGAGCTGATCGGCCATGCCGAAATCCAGGCAGCGGTGGGTGACCAGCTTGTCGACTTCCTCGAAGCTCCCCGGATCGAACAGGCAGTCGATCCGTTCACGTGCGGTGAGCTTGCCCGCCTCGTGCTGGCGGCGCATGCGTTCCTCGCCGCCGCCCAGTTCGGCGCGGCGTTCGAGATCGGCGAGGATGCGTGTGGGGTCCATGGTCGGCGGCTCGCTCTCGGTGGGATGGTTTACTTGCCTGACGGGTAGGCCTTGTCCCAGTCTTTCAGGAACCGCTCGAGTCCGCTGGTGGTGAGCGGATGGTTGAAGAGCTGGTCGATCAGCGACGGGGGGCACGTGCAGATGTCGGCGCCCATCTTCGCGGCATCGATGACGTGGATTGGGTTGCGGCAGCTGGCAACCAGCACTTCGGTGGTGAACGCGTAGTTATCGTACATCTGCACGATCTCGCGGATCAGCTCCATGCCGTCCTGGCCGATATCGTCGAGACGTCCCACGAACGGGCTGACGAACGTCGCGCCGGCCTTGGCGGCCAGCAGCGCCTGCGCGGCGGAAAATACCAGGGTGACATTCACCCGGATGCCCTCGTCCGACAGCGCCTTGCACGCCTTGATACCGTTGCGCGTCAGCGGCAGCTTCACCACCATGTGCTCGTCGAGCGCGGCGATCTCGTGCCCTTCGCGCATCATCCCGTCGAACTCCGTGGCGATGACCTCGCCGCTGACCGGCCCCTGCACGATGGCGCAGATCTTCTTGAGGTTCTCCTTGTAGTCGCCGGGTTCCTTGGCGAGCAACGTCGGATTCGTGGTGACGCCGTCGATGATGCCAATGGCACAGAGCGCTTCGATGTCCTTCAGGTTGCCCGAGTCGATGAACAGCTTCATACAGACCTCAACGGAAATGCAGATTGCAGAATGCAGATTTCAGATTGGCGCTCAGCGTGGGTGTTCAGCCCGGACCGGGTTGCGCAGTTCGCCGACCCCCTCCACGCGGACAGTCACAGTGTCGCCCGCAACGATCGGGCCGACGCCAGACGGCGTGCCGGTCGAGATGATGTCGCCCGGCTCGAGCGTCATCACGAAGGTGATGTACTCGACCAGGAACTCAATCGGGAAGATCAGGTTGCTCGTGCTCGAGTGCTGGCGGCGTTCGCCGTTCACGAACCCCTCGACCACCCGCGGGCCGCGGGTTCCGCCGAGCTCGATGCAGGGGCCGAACGGCGCGAACGTGTCGAAGCCCTTGGCCCGTGTGTATTGGGTGTCTTTGTTCTGGATGTCGCGCGCCGTCACATCGTTCAGGCAGGTGACGCCGAGGATGTGGTCCCAGGCGTTCGCCGCGCTGACGCGGTGCGCGCGAGTGCCGATGACCAGGGCCAGCTCCGATTCGTAGTGCACCGTGCCGACGCCCGGCGGGATGAGGATGGCCTCGCCAGGGTCGAGCACCGTGCTCGGCGGCTTGAGGAACAGCATCGGCTCGGGCGGAATCACCTTCTTCATCTCGGCCGCGTGGTCTTTGTAATTCAAACCGACGCAGACAATTTTCGACGGCCGGGTCGGCGCATGGATCGTCACCGCGCTCAGGCCGCCGTCGACGGCTGGTCCCGGCTCGAATCCTTCGTAGATGCTGGCGCCGGTCGGCAGCGCCCGCCGCAGCACACCGTCCTGCTCCACGGCGAAGAACAGCTCGCCGGCTCGTGACACTCGATACAGTCGTTGCATGGGAGCTCCCGCGACTCCTGCCATTACCGTGCGGTTTCCGAAATCGGCGCTGACGCCGCGCTGCGGTTGCCAGCCTTGTCGACCGCCTGCACCGCGTAGGTCACGCGCGACCCGCCCGCCACGGTGTCCCGAAAATTGGTGTCGGTGATCGGCGTGGCGGTAATCGGCTCGAGTTGCGTCGCCGGAGCGACGGCGCGCAGCACCAGGTATCCCGCCAGATCCGCGTCGGCATTGGCCGTCCAGATCAGGCTCACCGCCGCCTGGGAGCCGACGCCGACCAACCCCTCTGGCCGAGCGGGCGCGAACGTGTCGTGCAGCGTCACGCAGCGCTGCGGCGAGGCCGCACTCTCGATGCGCACACTCTCGATCGTTGCGACCGCACGCACCACGTAGCACCGCTCCTGTTCCCACTCGATCGCGGTATCGGCGAACCTGGTGTCGGCCACTGGCGTCGGGGTGAGCGCCACGGCTGCCGTGCCGACCCGATAGACGCTGTAGGCGATCGGCGTGTCGGCGGCCGGCACGGCAGCCCACGTCACGGCGATCGCTTTCTCGTCGTAGCTCACGGCGGGCTGCGCCGGGGCCGACGGTGGCGGCACGAGCGGCACTGGCACGTTGCGCGACAGGGCCCCGCGACGCCCGCGCGCACTGATGCCGACGGCGACGTAGGTGCGGTAGACGGAGGGGTCGGAGCCGGGAGGCACGGTGTCGCCGACGGTGACCGCGGCATTTTGCTCGACGCCAGGGCCTTTCGGCGCCGGCGTCTGTGGTTCCGGCTCGTCCGGATCCGCCGGCGCGTTCACGGCGACGCTGGCGATGCGCGTGCCGCGGCGCACGATGTCGTCACCACTCACGGCGCCGGGAACGGTCCACGCGTAGACGTCGACGCGCTCGAGATCGGCCGGCGTGCTGCGATCGGTGTTGGCGTTGGGCACAGTGAACGACAGGTCGACCCGCTCGCCGCGCCGCACCGCCGCGATCTCACCCGGCGGATTCGGCAGCAGGACAAGAGGGGGCTGGGGCGGCCCCTTCTTGCCGCAGGCCGAGGCGATGGCCGCGGCCGCGAGCGCCAGCAGCGCCGAAGGCAGACGAGGACGGCTCACAGGATGTACCGGGAGAGGTCTTCGTTCTTGACGATGTCGGCGAGCATGCGCGACACGTAGGCATCGTCGATGACCACCTGCTTCTCGGGAAGATCGGACCCCTCGAACGAGATCTCGTCCAGCAGCCGCTCCATCACCGTGTGCAGCCGGCGAGCGCCGATGTTCTCGGTGCGTTCGTTCACCAGGCTCGCGAAGTCGGCAATCCGGCGGATCGCGTCGTCGGTGAAGGACAGCGTGATCCCTTCCGTGCCCAGCAGCGCGGTGTACTGCTTCACCAGGGCGTTGCGCGGCTCGGTCAGGATGCGTATGAACTCCTCCGTGCCGAGCGCCTCGAGTTCCACCCGAATCGGGAAGCGTCCCTGAAGTTCCGGGATGAGGTCGGACGGCTTCGAGACGTGGAAGGCGCCAGCGGCAATGAAGAGGATGTGATCGGTGCGCACCATGCCGTGCTTGGTGTTCACCGTCGTGCCTTCGACAATCGGCAGGATATCGCGCTGCACGCCCTCACGGCTGATGTC
>JBKJMH010000308.1:0-5430 GCA_046596625.1 Vicinamibacterales bacterium
TCACGGCCGAACTCGCCGAGGATTCGGGTAAGGCCGACGTGCAGCGCTGACCTGTCCGCCGCACATCGCGGTAGAATCCGCGTCAGGCAATGACCGTTCGCGACACGTCAGCGGCGCCCGTCTTCACCGACGAAGCAAAACGCCATTTTATGGAGGAAGCGCTTGCCGAGAGCCGGCAGGCGCTGCCCGGGTGCCAGCCCAACCCGCCGGTTGGCTGCGTTATTGTGCGCGGCGCAATCGTCGTCGCCCGCGGATTCACCGGCGCCCCGGGTGAGCCGCACGCCGAGGCCGCTGCGCTGCGCGCGCTGGGCACCGACGCGCAGCCCGAGGCACTTGCGATGTTCGTCACGCTCGAGCCATGCGCGTTTGTCGGGCGAACGCCGTCGTGCGCCTGGGCGCTCGTGCATTCCGGCATTCGCACCGTGTTCGTCGGCACCCTCGACCCCGACACGCGCAACAACGGTGCCGGCATCGCGATCATGCGCACCGCCGGTATCGACGTCACGGTGGGGGTGGTCGAGTCGCGCGTGCTCGACTTCATTGCCCCGTATCTCGGCCACGCACCGCGAGCCTGACGTGGACGATCAGTTCACGGTCATCTGTCCGTACTGCGGTGAGTCAATCGACGTGTACGTGGAGCCCGGCATGCGGGGCAGCTTCGTGCAGGACTGCGAGGTGTGCTGCAACCCGTGGCGCCTCCGTCTCATTGGACGCGGCGACGATCGTTACCTCGACGTCTCGCGCGCCGACGGCTCGGAGTAGCGCGCACGGGACCCGATGACCACCCCCTCGTTTCAACCCGGCCAACGCTGGATCAGCGTGAGTGAACCCGAACTCGGACTGGGTGAGGTCCGCAGCGTTGGTTCGCGCACGGTCACGCTGCACTTTCCGGCAACCCGCGAGTCGCGCCAGTACGTCGCCAGCGCCGACGCGCCGCTGCGGCGCGCTGCCTTCCGAGCCGGCGACACCATCCGCACGAAGGCCCACGGCGACGCCGTGGTGGACGCGGTGATCGAGCGCGACGGCCTGCTGGTCTACCGCGTCGGCGCGCGCGAGATCAGCGAGACGACGCTGAGCGACACGCTCAGTTTCAGCAGCCCCACCACGCGGCTGTTCGCTGGCCAGTTCGACGGCTCGCACGTCTTCGCCCTGCGCGTCGCCGCGCTCGCCCATCAGCACGAACAGCGCAAGTCGGCCGTGCGCGGTTTCACCGGCGGCCGCATCGACCTGCTCCCCCACCAGCTGGGCATCGCATCCGAGGTGACGGGACGCCTGCTGCCGCGCGTGCTGCTCGCCGACGAGGTCGGGCTTGGCAAGACGATTGAGGCCTGCCTCATCCTGCACCGGCTGCTGCTGACCGGCCGCGCGCAACGCGTGCTCGTCGTGGTGCCGGAAACGCTGGTTCATCAGTGGTTTCTCGAACTGCTGCGCCGCTTCAACCTGTGGTTCCACATCTTCAACGAGGCGCGCTGCGCCGCCATCGAAGAGAACAGCCCGGCCGCAAACCCCTTCCTCGACGATCAGTTGCTCATCTGCGAGTTGAGCCTGTTCACCGAGAACGACGGGCGCCTCGAGCAGGCGCTTGCCGCCGGCTGGGACATGGTGGTCGTCGACGAAGCACACCATCTCGGCTGGGCGCCCGAGGCCGCGAGTGCGGAGTACAACACGGTCGAACAACTGGGACGGGCCTCGCAGGGACTGCTGCTGCTCACGGCCACACCCGAGCAACTCGGCGTGCCGAGTCACTTCGCGCGCCTGCGGCTCCTCGATCCCGATCGCTTCCACGCCCTCGAGCAGTTCACCCGGGAGAGCGCGGACTATCAGCACGTGGCGCGGCTGGCGACGCGCCTGCGCGACGGTGTGGCACTGACCAGTACCGAATGTCGCGATCTCGCGGTGGTGCTCGGCGAGGAGCCGATTGCGCTGGCGGCCGCACTCGACGCCGGCGGCGGCGGCGCGCGACGCGAGCGCATCGAACGCCTGCTGGATCAACACGGCACCGGCCGTGTGATGTTCCGCAACACCCGCGCCACGATCGCCGGCTTCCCGGTGCGCGTCGCCCACCTGCATCCACTGACGGTCAGCGGCTCGAACCGGCACAAGGCGCTGGCCGACGAGTGGGCGGCCGACCTCGAGGCTGGCCCCGACGCGCACGCCCGCATGTCGCTGGAGCACGACCCGCGCATCGAGTGGCTGGTCGGGCTGCTGCAGGATCTGGCGCCCGCAAAGGTGCTGCTCATCTGCCGCACGCAGCGCAAGGCGCTCGCCGTCGAGGCGGCGCTGCGCTACCGCACGACCGTGCCGATGGCGGCGTTCCACGAGGGGCTGACGCTGATTCAGCGCGACCGCGGCGCCGCCTGGTTCGCCGACCCCGACGGCGCACGCCTGCTGGTCTGCTCGGAGATTGGCAGCGAAGGTCGCAACTTCCAGTTCGCGCACCACCTCGTGCTGTTCGATCTGCCGCTCGATCCGGCGCTGCTCGAGCAGCGCCTGGGTCGGCTCGATCGCATCGGCCAGCGTGAAGAGATCCGGGTGCACGTGCCGTTCGTCGAAGGCTCGCACCTCGAGATCCTCACCCGCTGGTATCACCTCGGGTTGAACGCGTTCGAGGTGCACCTGCCCGGCGCGCGCGAACTGCTCGAACGCTTCGAGCCGCGCCTGCGCGACCTGACGCACCGCGCGCACCGCGACCGCAAGACGCTGGCGCCAGAGATGGCGCGGTTCATCGCCGACGTGCGCGCCGCGCGCCAGGACGTGGCGGCCCGACTCGAGGAGGGGCGCGACCGCCTGCTCGAGTGGAACTCGCTGCGTCCCGCGCAGGCAGCGCGCATCATCGACGACATCGTCAAACAGGACGACGACCGGACGCTCGACAACTTCATGCTCGCGGTGTTCGACCTGTACTTCATCGAGGTCGAGGAGTTGTCGCCGCGCACCTACCGGCTCGGCTCGGCCGGCGTGCTCGTCGACGAATTCCCTGGGCTGAAGGCCGACGGCCTCACGCTGACGCGCGATCGGGCGCACGCCCTGCGCCGCGAGGACCTGCAGTTCCTGACGTGGGACCATCCGCTGGCGACCGGCGCACTCGATCTGCTGCTTGGCTCCGAAAAGGGCAACTGCAGCTTCGCGCGCTGGGCTGACCCAGTGGTGTCAACGCTCTATCTCGACGTCGTCTACGTCCTCGAGTGCCTTGCACCGCCGCCGATGCACCTGGACCGGTTCCTGCCGCCCACCCCGGTGCGCGTCGTTGTCGACCACGCTGGCCGCGACGCCACCGAACTGGTGGCCTCGGCCACAGCGCTGGCCACGCAGACCAAGGCCACCGGCGGGCAGGCGCTGCTCTCGCGTGCGGACATCCGCGAGACCGTGCTGCCGCGCCTGCTCGATCGGACGCGGCAACGCGCCGACGAGCAGATCCCGCTGCTGCTGGCGGCGGCGCGGACCGAGATGCACCGTCAGCTCGACCACGAGATCGAGCGGCTGCGCGCGTTGCAGCAGGTGAATCGTACCGTGCGCGACGATGAGATCGAGGCGCTGCGCACACAGCGGCGGGCGCTGGACGGCTATCTTGACGAAGCGCGGCTACGGGTGGATGCGGTAAGGTTGATTCATCGCGGACCGCAACGCTGATCGCGTCATGACCGCCACCGGGATCGACACGACTGCCGCACGGCGCCCCTCGGGCGCTACGCGTGTGATCTTCATCGACCTGGCGCGCGCGCTGGCCGTGGTGTTCATGCTCTACGGCCACACTGTGGACGCGCTGCTTGCGCCAGCCTACCGCTCGGGACGCGTCTTCGACGTCTGGCAGTTCCAGCGCGGACTCACGTCCTGCCTCTTCCTGCTGCTCTCGGGGTTCGCGTTCAGCATCGCCACCACGCGTCATTGGGCGTCCCACCTGGCGGCGTCGCCGGCCCTGCTCAAGCGCATCCGCCGTTTCGCGCTCTTCATCTTTCTCGGCTACGCCATCCGCTTCCCGGTTCCGTCGCTGTTCGGCATTGCCCACGCCACCGACGCCGAGTGGAAGCAGCTGATTGGCGTGGACGTCCTGCAACTCATCGGCGTCACGTTTCTCGGCGTGCAACTGCTCGTGATGGTCAGCCGCTCGCGACGTGTATTCAGCGCGCTGGCCATCCTCGCGGCTCTCGCCCTGACCATGAGCGCACCGTGGGCGTGGTCGCACGACTGGTCACGCGTGCCGGAGTGGCTCGCGAGCTACGTCACGCCGAACCAGGGCTCGCTCTTCCCACTGGTACCGTGGTCGGCGTTCGTGCTGGCCGGAGCAGCACTCGGGCAGTTCTACGCCCGCTGGGGCGCCACCCATCACGTCCGCTACGCCAACCGCGTGCTGCTGATTCCGGGCGTGACGCTCGTCATTCTGGCGTTATGGCTGACCAGCCGGCAGGTGGCGTTCTTCGGGAACACGCCGCACAGCTACGTCCCCGGTAACATCCTGCTCCGCGCCGGGGTATGCCTCGTCATCGTCGGGCTCATCGCGCATGCGAGCCGCGGCATCGGGCAGCTTCCGCACGTCTTCGGGGCGGTGGCGCAGGAGTCGCTGCTCATCTACGTGCTGCACCTCGGCATCGTCTACGGGTCGGTCTGGGCACCGGGCCTGCTCACTACGTTCGGCGCCACGCGAACCCCACTGGAGCTGCTGCCGATTGTGGGGCTGCTGATTCTGTCGATGACCCTGGCCGCGTACGGCTGGAACTGGCTGAAGCACACGCACCGCCGAGCGGCGTGGTGGACGTCAGTGGCCGTCGGCACCGCGATGTTCGCGCGCCTGCTCTAGGAGTCTGCACGGCGCACCTGAAGGTGCGCGGCTACGACCGCTCTTTGACGTAGCTGCCGACCTTCAGGTCGGCCCTGAGCAGCGACCTGAAGGTGCGCGGCTACGCCGTGCGGGCGCGGGTGCGGATCGGGCGATGGGCGTTCGGGCGTGCGAGGAAGATTGTGTGGCGGGGACCACCCTGCTTCAGCCTCGCACGCACGCGCTGCACGTCTACATCGAAGCCATTGGCGTTCAGGCGCTGCTCGAACTTGCGGTCTTCCCACGCCGACCAGACCGCCACGACGCCGCCCGGCCGCAGTGAGCCGCGGATGATGCCCAGCCCACGGTCGGCATAGAGGGCCGCGTTGCGCAAGCTGGTGAACGCGTCCGGCCCGTTGTCGACGTCGAGCAGCACCGCGTCGAAGGTGTCCGGGCGGGCCCGCAGCGTGTCGAGCACGTCGCCGATGGCGACCTCGACACGCAGGTCCTTCAGCGGGCGCCCGGCCTCGTCCCCGAGCGGCCCCCGGTTCCACTCGACCACGCCCGCCACCAGTTCGGCGACCACGACCGACGCCTCGGCTGGCATCAGCGCGAGCGTCGCCGTCAGCGTGAACCCCATGCCGAGTCCGCCGACCAGCACCGACGGCGCGTGCGCC
>JBKJMH010000416.1:0-2506 GCA_046596625.1 Vicinamibacterales bacterium
GCTTCGGCCTTGCCCTCGTGGGTGTCGAGATACTTGCGCGTCTGCACAATCGACGAGTGCAGGTAGAGGTTGTGCGGCATCACCGTCGCGCCCAGGATGCCGATGGCGATATAGAGCATCTGGGGGTTGGTGAGCACCTCCGCCCGCGGGATGAAGCCGTTCGCGACCGCCCCCCACTCCGGCTGGGCGAACCACAGTTCCAACGCGAACGACCCGGCAATGGCGAGGATGAGGCCGATGACCAGCGCTTCGACGTAGCGGAAGCCGTGGTGCTGCAGGTAGAGCACCACGAGCACGTCGAGGGCGGTGAGGCAGACGCCCCATACCAGCGGCAACCCGAACAGCAGGTTGAGGGCGATGGCGGCGCCCACCACCTCGGCGAGGTCGCAGGCGGCGATGGCGATTTCGCACAGGATCCACAGGGCGATGGTGGTGGGGCGGGAGTAGCTGTCGCGGCAGGCCTGGGCCAGGTCGCGACCGCTGGCGATGCCAAGCCGGGCGGACAGCGCCTGCAGCAGGATCGCCATCAGGTTGGAAATCATGATCACGCTGAGGAGCGTGTAGCCGAAGCGTGCGCCGCCGGCGATGTCGGTGGCCCAGTTGCCGGGGTCCATGTAGCCGACCGCGACGAGGTAGCCCGGCCCGGCGAAGGCGATGAGCTTGCGCCAGAAGCCGGCGCCGTGCGGAATGGGCACCGACCCGTGGACTTCGGGCAGGCTCTTCATCGGCGGCGTGGTGCGCCACCCCGACGGCTCGGACGGCGCGCTCGTGGGCTTATGTAGCATTTTGAACACTCAAAATGTAGATTGGGCCATGCCGAAAGTCAAAGGGTTCTATCGGATTTCTTCGGGTAGCAGCGACCCGTCGGGTAGCTGGGTTTCGCGCCTTTCTCCACGACCTGCGGCTATCCAGGGGTTTTCGCACCAGAAACCGGGCGAGTCGCCATGGCACCGGCCCTGCCTCTGCCGCGGGCATGCTTGGACTGGAGAATCAGGGCAGGCGCAGCCTGCTGATTGAAGATGCCGCGGTGTTGCTGGGGGTGTCGAGGCGGACGGTTTACTACCGTATCCGTCAGGGGCGCCTGGAGACGTTGCGGACGTTAGGGGGATCGCAGCGCGTGCTGCTGGGGTCGATTGAGCAACTGCTGCAGCAGCAGCGGCGGCTACCGAGCCTAGAGGGAGCGGTGCTGGAGTCGCGACTATAGGCCGAGCCGCTGGCGTTTCAAGTACAGGCCCTTACGCGAGATGCCGAGCGACTTGGCGGCGGCCTCGACCTTCCCGTCGTTTTGGGTCAGGGCGAGCTTGATCATCTCTCGTTCAAGGGTGGCGACCGCGTGGTCAAGGCTGTCGGTGAGCCGCACGCTCAGCTCGAGTCCGAGGTCGCGGCGTCTCAACTGCTCCGTTTCCTCGCGCATCGCTTTCGGAAGGTGGTCCAGCGTGAGGGTGGCATCCGTTTCGGCCGTGGCGACCATGCGGTGGATCTCGTTGCTCAGTTGCCTGATGTTTCCCGGCCACGGGTAGACGACGAGGTGTTCCATCAGGTCGTCGGCGACACGAATCCGTCCCTTGGCCAGTTCCTGCGACCACTTCAGGGCGAAGTGCTGGGCGAGCGGTGGAATTTCCTCGCGTCGTTCGCGGAGTGGCGGCAGTTCGAGCGGGATGACATTGAGGCGGTAGTAGAGGTCCTCGCGGAACCGTCCTTCCTGGACCAGCTTCTTCAGGTTGGCGTTGGTTGCGGCGACGATGCGAACGTTGACGTTGAAGGGTGCGGTTTCGCCGAGCGGATTGATCTCGCCGGATTCGAGGAAGCGGAGCAGCTTCGGCTGCAGGTCGAGCCCGAGCTCGCCCACTTCATCGAGGAAGAGCGTGCCGTCCTTTGCGGCCCTGATGAGGCCGGGGTTGTCCCGGTCGGCGCCGGTGAATGCGCCACGCTTGAAGCCAAATAGATGGCTCTCGAGCAGTTCGCGCGGCACTGCCGTGCAGTTGAACGGGACGAACGGCTTCTTCGACCGCTGGGAATAGCGATGTACCGCCCGCGCGACGACCTCTTTACCGGTACCGCTCTCGCCGGTGATGAGCACGGTGACGTTGGTCGGAGCCACCTTTCGCGCGTAGAGCATCACCTCGCGCATCTTGCCCGCGACCACCGAGTCATCGTCTTCGGCGGGAAGTTCGTCGATTGGCCAGAGGGTGAGGCGCTCCTCCCGTTCGAGGCGGCCGCGTTCCAGTTCCTGCCCGGCGGCGATGACGAACCCGACGCTGTTCACCGTGGCGTGCGATTCGATGTCGGGCAGCGGCTGCAACTGGAGTTCGATGTTGCGCTCTCGCGCAGTGCCGACGGCAAAGGTGCGGAGATCCGCTGGCGAGGTCAGGGCGCCCCAGGTTGCCAGCACTTCTTCGCGATTATCGGCGTCGCGAGCGACGGCTCTGGCGCCGACGAGGCAGTGGGCGTGTTGAAGGATTGCGATCAAGCCAGTCGCGACGAGTTCGGGGCGACTAGAGTGCAT
>JBKJMH010000422.1:0-11368 GCA_046596625.1 Vicinamibacterales bacterium
CGCGTTCCCCGCCTGGCGAGCCCACACGGGCAAGGAGCGGGCGGCACTGCTGCGCGCCTGGTTCGACCTCATCATGCGGAACCAGGAAGATCTGGCGACGCTGATGACCCTCGAACAGGGGAAGCCGCTCGCGGAGTCGCGCGCCGAGGTGGCCTACGGGGCGGCGTTCATCGAGTGGTTTGCCGAAGAAGCGAAGCGCGCCTACGGCGATATCATCCCCGCTCACGCCCGCGACAAGCGCATCCTGGTCACCAAGGAACCGATCGGCGTCGTCGGCTGCATCACCCCCTGGAACTTCCCCATCGCGATGATCACGCGCAAGGTTGGTCCGGCCCTCGCCGCGGGGTGCACGACCGTGGTGAAGCCGGCGTCTCAGACGCCGTTCTCGGCGCTGGCGCTGGCCGCCCTCGCCGAGCAGGCAGGGATTCCGCCCGGTGTGTTGAACGTGGTGACCGGCTCCGCTCGCGACATCGGCGGCGAACTCACGTCCAACCCGCTCGTCCGCAAAATCTCCTTCACCGGCTCGACCGAAGTCGGCAAGCAGCTGATGGCGCAGGCTTCGACGACGGTGAAGAAGCTGTCGCTCGAACTCGGCGGCAACGCACCGTTCATCGTCTTCGACGATGCCGATCTCGATGCGGCGGTCGAGGGGGCCATCGTATCGAAGTACCGCAACAGCGGGCAGACCTGCGTCTGCGCGAACCGACTGCTGGTGCATGCCTCGATCTACGACTCGTTCGCGGCGCGTTTGTCGGATGCGGTTTCCAGGCTGAAGGTCGGGTCAGGGCTCGAGCCCGGCGTGACGCAGGGGCCGCTCATCGATGAGGCGGCGGTGACCAAGGTCGAAGCGCACATCGCCGACGCCCTCGCCAAGGGCGCCACACTGCTCCGTGGCGGGCACCGCACCGCGCCGGGCGGACGCTTCTTCGAGCCAACGGTGCTGACCAATGCCACCGAGGCCATGGCCGTCGCACGCGAGGAGACGTTTGGCCCCGTGGCGCCGCTCTTCCGCTTCGAGAGCGAGGCCGACGCCATCCGCATGGCCAACGCCACCGAGTTCGGTCTGGCTGCCTACTTCTACGGCCGCGACATCGGCCGCATCTTCCGCGTCGCTGAAGCGCTGGAGTACGGCATCGTCGGCGTCAACACCGGTTTGATTTCCACAGAAGTGGCGCCGTTCGGCGGCGTGAAGCAGTCGGGTATCGGCCGCGAAGGCTCGAAGTACGGCATCGAGGACTATCTGGTGGTGAAGTACCTGTGCCTCGGCGGCATCTAGCTACAGCAGGTGTGTGACCCCGTCGTTCTCGATGGCGGAGATCGTCGCCTGGGAGATGCCCGACCGATCCAGCATTTTAAACCCGCCGTTCGGGCAGATCCTTGTACCAGAGCAGTTGAATCTCGCCTGGGAGCTCGGGATAAGCAAGCCGATCGGTGTGAGGATGAAACCCTGACGCCGGTAGAACCTGCAGGCAGGCAAATTGATATTCTGCGTTTCGACCTTGAGCTGACGACAACCTCGCGAGGTGGCCCAAGCCTCAGACGATCGCACGAGTCCGGATCCGATGCCCTTTCCTCGGACGTGCGGCGAGACTCGGATATCCCACAACACGGCTAGGTCGGAACGACCCTCGAGCATCGCAACATCGCCGGTATCGAAGGCCAGAACGGCACCGCCAATGATTCGGCCGCCCGACTCGGCGCGGATGAACCCCCATCGTGAAATGTCGAATCGACCGGCCCATTGCGACGGACCTTCGCCTGGGATCCCGTCGTAGTCCTTCACGTAGGGCGCTTCGACTGGCCGCTCGGACAGAACGAACTCGCCGGAGTCCTGTCTCCGGCGCCAGATCAGCCGTGTCCACCGGTAGTTGACGAGCAGGTAGCAGCCCAACACCAAAATGACTAGACCGAGTCCACTCGTAAGCACCGACTGGTCATCGAGTCCCCCAAGCAGAGGGCCCGCTGCCATGAGGGCCACACCCATCCCGATTGCGAGAAGCGCAGCGAGCAGCGTGTTCAGCCCAGGCTTCGCGACGAATGTGGGAGTGACATGGTCCTTACTTCGTCCCTCCGGCGCTCGTCGACTGCCGCCGCAGGTCAGGCCTTAAGTATCGACACGACCTGAGTAGTCGACGCCGAAGTAATCGTGAATGAGACGATCGCGCATGCCCGCCATGGCCCGCCACTCCACGTGCGGATGGCGTGCCCGGAATTCCTCCGGGACCTTCTTCGATGCCTCGCCGATGACCTCCAGGCTGCGGACGAACGCACGGCGGACCGTCTGGTCCTGCGCGAACGCGGCGACGGTCAATGACGCGCTGCGCTCGATCAGATAGTCCGCTTCGGCCACGATGTGCCGGAGATAGTCACGCGGCTCGAAGGACATCCTGCGCTTCCGCTAGAATGCGCGGGCCGATGAAGGGCGACAGCGCCTCGGTGGTCACCAGTTCGACCGACCGACCGAGCCGGCGTTCGAGCAACTCGGACAAGGCCAGAAAGTGGTCGTAGGTCTTGGCGCCAGGCGTGAATTGGACGAGCAAGTCCACATCGCTGTCCGGGCGGGCTTCGTTCCGCAGGACCGATCCGAAGAGGGCCAGGCGCGCCACGCCAAGAGCGCGAATCTCTGGCTCGCTTACCATCAGCACCGCGACGGTCTGCTGCCGGGTCAACGCCCCTTCCGTCATGGCAACACTTTAGCGGGTTTCTCGATCTGGAACCACGTGAGTCGATGAGGTCTAACTGGCATTTGAGTAGACCGCACTCCCCGTCCAGCGCTGCCAAGGACGCCGACCACCGGCCGCAGGATTAGCCTGCGAAGCCGCCGCCTAGCTAGGAATCCGCATACAGGCCCTTGTACTGCTCGCGCAGCGCCGACTTCTTGAACTTCCCCACCGACGTACGCGGGATCTCACTCGCGAACTCGATGCGGTCCGGCAACCACCACGTCGCGAAGGAGGGCGCCAGGAACTGGCGCAGTTCCTCGGCCGTCACCTGCGCGCCGGCCCGAACCACGCCGACCGCCAGCGGCCGCTCGTCCCACTTCGGATGCGGGACGGCGACCACGGCGGCCTCGGCCACGGCCGGGTGCGCCATCAGCGCGTTCTCGAGCGCCACTGAACTGATCCATTCGCCGCCCGACTTCACAAGATCCTTCGCCCGATCGGTCAATTCGACGCAGCCGTCGGGGTGAATGATCACGACATCACCCGTGCGGAACCAGCCGTCGTCCGAGAAGCGGCCATCGGGGCCATCAACGTTGTAGTACTGCCGGGCCACCCACGGCCCCCGCACCTCGAGTTCCCCCATCGTCTGTCCGTCCCACGACACCTCGACGCCGTCGGCCATGCCACGCACCTCGACGAACGGCAACGGCTTGCCCTGCCTGGCGCGATAGCGGACCTGTTCATCGAGCGCCGCCGTCTCCAGTTCGGCCGGCAGAAGGCACACCGTTCCGAGTGGCGTGAGTTCGGTCATGCCCCAGGCGTGAATGATGCGCAGGTGATGCCGCTCCTGATAGGCGCGAATCATCGACGCCGGCGCCGCGCTGCCGCCGATGGCAATGGCGCGGAGCGCACGCAGGTCGTGTCCGCCGGGGTTCCGGTCCAACTCCTGCAGCATGGCCAGCCACACTGTCGGCACGCCCGCCGTCAGTGTCACGCGCTCGCGGACGATCAGATCGAGGACGCTGGCGCCGTCCAGATACGGGCCGGGAAAGACCTGACCCGCCCCGAACAAAATGCCGGTGTACGGCAGCCCCCAGGCGTTGACGTGGAACATCGGGACAATCGGCAGCAGCACATCGCGTTCGCCGATGCTCAGACTGTCGGAAAGGCCCTGCGAGAACGAGTGCAGCACGATGGCCCGGTGCGAATAGAGCACGCCTTTCGGGCGGCCGGTCGTACCTGACGTGTAGCACAGGGCCGCCGCATCGTCTTCGCGGATAACCGGTTCGATGAGCGCCGACAGGTCGGCCGAGGCCAGCAGTTCCTCGTAGTCGAGGCATCCTGCTTCTCCGCCCGCCGCCGCGCTGGCAATGACGATGACGTGCTCGATGGTCGGGGTCTGCGCGCGGAACTTCTCGAACAGCGGCAGCAGGCTCTCGTCGACGATGAGCACGCGGTCGCGCGCGTCGTTGACGATGTAGGCGAGGTCATCCGGATGCAGGCGCAGGTTCAGCGTGTGCAGCACGGCGCCAATCGACGGAATCGCCAGATAGGCCTCGAGATGCTCCTGGCTCGCCCATGCGAGCGTCGCGACGCGGTCGCCCGGCATCACCCCGAGGCGGGCCAGCGCCGCGGACAGACGCCGCGTTCGCTCGAGCACCGTCGCGTAGGTGGTGCGTACGATGCTCCGATCCGGACGACGGCCGGAAACCGGCCGGTGCCCGAACAGCGTCCTCGCCCGGCGCACGAGCGCCGGGACGACAAGCGGAAAGTCCATCATCAGTCCGTTCATGCCGCGCGAACATATCCGGGACGGCGCTCACAGGCAAGACGGAATGACGTTCGTGCGGTAGACTAGGCCGTTTCCACTTAGCCGCATGTCCTTGAGATAGGATTAGCCCGCCGTGCATCCCGACCTCCAAGAAGCGATCGCATTCCACAAAGCCATCATCGAGGAGGGTGGCAAGGCCCTCGTGGGTTACGACACCGCGAAGGCCCTCGCCAACGTCGTGCTCATGTCGGAGATTCCGACCACCTACGACAAGCGTGAACAGCGCCAGGTGAACTCGGGCAACCTGCTGTTGCGCGGGGTGCCGGGCGTTGGCAAGACGTTCTTCGGCGTCATTCTGGCCGCCATCAGCAACGCGAAATTCGCGCGCATCCAGGGTCGTGCCGACCTGCAGCCGACCGAAGTCGTCGGTTTCCAGATGATCAACCCCGCGACCGGCGAGATGGTCACCGAGTTCGGCCCGATGGCGTCAGCCGAGGTCATCCTGCTCGACGAAATCAACCGGATCCCCCTGAAGTCGCAAAGCGCGTTCCTCGAGAGCCTGCAGGACCGCACGATTACGGTCGGCAAGGAGACCTACGAGCTGCCGACGTTCAGCTTCGCCATCGCGACGATGAACCCGGTGGAACTCGGCCAGGGCACCTTCCCGCTGTCGGAAGCCGCCACCGACCGTTTCGCCATCATGATCAACATCGGCTACCTGCCTCCCGCCGAGGAAGAAAAGCTGGTGAATTTCGACTTCAAGCGCGTGAAGCTCGCCAGCCTCATGGCGAAGGAACGGATCATCGAGCTGCGCTCGCGCATCAGCGAGGAGGTGTTCCTGCACGAGAAGCTCGGCAAGTACATCCAGCGCCTCGTGTCGGCCACCCGCCCCTACAATCCCGACACCGACTGGCACCTCCGCTCGCCGTCCGAACTGGTCGAGCGCGGGGTCGACCTCGGCGCGTCGCCGCGCGCCATCATCGCCTGGGGCCGTCTCGCCAAGGTGTGGGCGGTCCTCATCCGCGAGCGCGATGAAGTGCTGCCGGAAGACATCCAGGACCTGGCGCCCTACGTTCTCGGTCACCGCATCTGGCTCGGTCCGCACGCCGCCAGTCACGGCCTGACCACCGACGCCGTGATCAACGACGTCATCGCGCGGGTTCCTGTCCCATGAGAACGCGCGACCACGAGGAACTGGCGGCGCTCGTCAACCTCGCGGACATCACGGAAATCGAACTGGTCATCGTCAAGCGGATGCGCGAGCTGACGCTCGGCGACCATCGCAGCCGCTCGCAGGGATCGGGGTTCGACTTCCAGGGCCTGCGCGAATGGCAGACGGGCGACAAGTTCTCGTCCATCGACTGGGCGCAGTCGTCGCTGAACAACTTCTCGCCGCTGGTCCTGCGCGAGTTCGAGCAGCAGAGCACGGCGACGGTGATGCCGATTGCCGACTTCTCCCCGTCCACCCGCTGCGGGATGGGCGGCGTGCCGATTGCCGCCGCCATCACCCGCGCCATTGCGACGCTTGGGATGTCGGCGAACTTCTTCCAGGATCCGTTCGGCCTCGTCACTTTCGACCGCGGCTTCGAGCATGTGGCCGCGCTGCGGCCGCGCCTCGGCAAGAGCCACGTCGTGCACTGTGTCGACGCCTACCAGTTCGAACGCGGCCTGCAGCATCTGAAGCGCAGCGGCTCCATCAGCACCTCGCTCGGCGGCTTCGTCCGTCGCAGCGCCATGCTGCCGATCATCTCCGACTTCCTCTTCGACGATGTCGAGGACGTAATCAAGGAACTGGCGCTGCTGGCACTGACACACGATGTGTTTCTGCTGCTCGTCGACAGTGCCTTCGCGTTCGACCTGCCCAATGTCTCGGCCGGCTGGATTGAGATCTCGGATGTCGAGTCCGGCCGCACGCGAACGGTGTCCAGGCGCCAGTACCTGAAGCTGGCCGAGCGGGCGCGCGACTGGCAGGTGCACGTACAGCGCCTGGCCAAGGACAAGGATCTCGACGTCGTGGTCCTCGGACTCGATCAGGCGAAGACCGACATTGCCCTCAGTGAATTCGTCGTCGAACGACGCTTGCGGAAAACCCATGAGTAAACGGCTGCTACTGACCGGCGTCCTCTTCCTTGCCCTGCCAGGGCTGGCGGTCGCCCAGCCGGCACCAACCCGTGAAACGGGCACGCGCAACGTGGCCGTGGACCCGATCCGGTGCTGGTGGCGCACCAGCACCGGCGCGGTGCATGTCGGCGAACAGTTCGACCTGACGCTCACCTGTGCCGTCCTCGAATCCGAGGCGGTCTCGGTGGTCGTCGACGAATCGCGCCTGGGCAATGCCGTGGTGCAGATGGCGCCGTTCGAGGTGGTGACCGGGTCGCACCCGGCCGACCTCCACGCCGGCATCAGGCGCTTCTTCCAGTACGAATACCGGCTGCGTCTCATCAACCCGGATGTGGTCGGACAGGACGTGCGGGTGCCGGATATCTCGCTCCACTACCGTGTGAACAGCAAAGTGGACGGGAATGCGTCGGTGCAGGGGCGCGACCTTCTCTACTTCCTGCCGCCCGCCGTTATGCGCATCGAATCGCTGGTGCCGGACGGCGTGACCGACATCCGCGATGCCACGGGCGCCACGTTCGGCTCGATCGACGGGCTCACCTTCCGCTCCGGTCTCTTCAACATCGTCGGGCTGGCACTCATGGCTTTCGGGGCGCTGATGGTGCTGCTGGTTCTCATCCGGCTCGCCCGCGGCTCGAAGACCCGCACCCCCGCCGACCAGCGCGAACTCACGACGAGCGCCCTGCTCGGCGTGGCGACACGCGAACTGGCGGCTGTCAGGCGCGAGCGCGGCACGACCGACTGGAGCGACGACCTGCTCGACCGCGCCCTGGCGGCGGCTCGCGTCGCCGGCGCCGGCGCGATGGGCAGGCCGATCAGCCAGCGCGTGACCGATGCCGAGACGTCGGTCGGCGAAGGCCGGCTGCTGGCGCGCGGCCCGCGCCGCGGCACGAAGCGCATCGTCTCGGCCTCGGCGACACCGCACGATCTGGCGCGCCTGGTGGCGCGGCTCAAGCCCGATGATGCGCGCCGCACGAACCTCGAACTGCTGCGCGACGCGCTGTCGACCCTCACCGCGGCGCAGTATGGCCGCGCGACGACGCGCCAGGAGTCGGCACTCGATGAGGCACTGGCGGGCGCGGCTCGCGCCGCGTCGGGCGTCCGCGCCCAGCACCGGTTCCCCCGCTCGCTGCTCAGGAAGTGGGGCGTGGGCGGCACGCCGCTGGAGAGCCAGGCATAGATGGACGTCAGCGAGGCGCGGCTCTACCTCGCCAACACCATCGCCGACTGGCGGAGTGTCCGCCTGGCCGATTTGCAGTATTGGCACCGCGGCGATGCGCAACTGCTCGTCCTCGGGCTGGCGGTGCTCTCGGTATTCGTGTTGATCGCGCGCTCGTTCGTCACCCGTCAACCCGGGCGGCATCGGCTGCTCGTACCGGCGCTGCTCTCGACGTTGCGGCCGTCGTATCTCGGCTTCATCCGGCACCTGCCACTCGCGTTGGCACTGGCCGGCCTGCCGTTCTTCCTGGTGGCCCTGTCCGACCCGTTCACGTCGCTGGTCAGCAGCGAGGTGTCGTATCCGGGCCGGCGCATCGCGGTGATGATCGACGCGTCGACCAGCATGCGGACGCCGTTCAAGGCGCAGCATCTGAACACGCGCGCCGAGACCGACGCCACGTTCTTCACCACGGTGGCGGCGGCGGAGCGGTTTGTGCGGTTGCGCATGAGCCAGAACTACAAGGACCTGATGGCGCTCGTGGAATTCGGCAACGAGGCCTACGTCGTGACGCCGTTCACGAACGACTACGACAACATCCTGCTGAGCATCTCGCTCATCGGCGACCCGGTCGAATACTCGCTGTTTCCCGACCAGGGCACGGTCATCGCGGCGGCCATCGACCAGGGAGTCGGCCTGTTCAAGGCGTTCAATTTCCTCGAAGCCGCCGGCAACATCATGGTGCTCTTTTCCGACGGCGAAGACACCCGCGTGCAGGTAGGCGACAAGACGCTCGACGAGATTCTGCAGAACTCGATCGACAACAAGATTCCGGTCTACATGGTGCGGACGAACTACGAACGGGAAAAGGGCAAGGTCATTCCCGACGAGATCTGGATCCCGGCAATCGAGAAGACCGGCGGCAAGTTCTACGCCGCGAGCAACGAAGAGGCGCTCCTCTCGGCCATCGCGGATCTCGACAAGGTTGCGGCGGGCACGATTGCCACGCGCCAGTACACCAGCCAGCGTCCCCGGTTCGCGTTCTTCGCGTTCGCGGCGGCGGCCTGCTGGCTCACAGCCGCGGCGCTGAAACTGGCGCTGCCCCAGTTCCAGAAGCTGCCCTAGGAGAGAACGATGAAGAGCATCGCCAGTGGATTGATACTCGCCGTGCTGCTGTTTGCGGCCGGCACCGTCGCGCTGCGGGAATCGAGACATGCCGCGCGGATGGCCGACGCACAGCTGCGCCTGGCCACGCTGCAGTACACGGATGAAGGCGACCTCGCGAGCGATGCGACGCCGCTCAGCCGATTGCCGGCTCCACTCGGCCTCGGCGCCGGCACCGAGGCGCGGCACGCCGCCACGGTCTCGTACTGGCTGGCGCGCTACACGGCGCTCACCGACCTGACCGGCAACACGAACGGTCCGGCGCCCGAAGACCCGGCGCTGCTCTTCCTTGCGGCGAACGCGGCGTTCCGCACCAGCGCGCCGCAATCGGAGGACAAGAAGGCGGCGGTCCAGCGCCTCGACGCCGTCGTGCAGGCCTACGCCGACGTGCTGCGCAAGGCCCCGACCAACACCGACGCGGCGTTCAACTACGAGTACGTCGTGAAGCTGCGCGACCGTGTGGCGAAGGCGCCAGCGCGTCGCGGCCCGCCGCCGAAGGGCAAGCCGCTCGAGGAGAGCGTCGACCTGCCGGTCGGTCCCACTATCCATGGCAACCCCGGTGGTCCGCCCGAGGAAACGCCGATGGGCGACTTCAAGACGGTCACACCGATGCGCTACGACGAGCGCGAGGAACAGATGGATCCGGGTCGCGGCCAGAAACTGCAGCGTAAGGGCTAACGGGTGCTCGTCCGGATCGACCTCAGGCAGATGACGTTCGGGCAGCCAGAGATTCTCTGGCTGCTCGCCGTGCCAGCGCTCCTGTTGGTGCTGTGGCTGTGGCAGCTTCTACGCCGCCGCATCACCGGCCGGCAGTTGCAGCGCACGCGCATGGTCCCCGTGCGCGAGCGCTTCGCGCCACTGGGCGACCTGCCGTTCTGGCTCTGCCTGATTCTGTCATCCGCCGCGCTCATCCTGGCGCTTGCTCGCCCACACGGCCCAGCCACCGCCGTGCGCTCAGGCGGGATCGACCTGGTCATCCTCCAGGACGGCTCCGCATCGATGCACGTCAAGGACGTGGCCGGCAACCGCTGGCAGCGCTCCATCGAGTTCCTGCGCATCATCGGCGACTCGCTCAGTTGGAACAGCGACCGGATTGCCCTCGCGCTGTTCGCGCACATCGCCACGCCGCAGATCCGTCTCACCAAGGATCCGAACACCTTCTTCTTCTTCATCGATCACCTCGACCTGATGTCGCCGTTCCGCCTCGAGGACGAGACCACCTGGGACACCAACAGCGAACAGGGGATCTACTGGGGGGTGCGGCTCATCGAACGCGACGCCGAACTGCACGGCAAGTCGCCCAACGCCAGGGCGTTCGTCATGGTGACCGACGGTGAAACGTGGAGCGGCGAGGTCGAGAAGTCGCTGAAGAAGGCACAGGAGGCCGGCATCCCGATCTTCGTCGTCGGCGTCGGCACGCTCGGCGGCGGCAAGATGCCCGACTTTCTGGACAAGGACGGCAAGGTCGTCTACGACGCCGAGGTGCCGACGATCTCGCGCCTTGACCGCGCGACGCTGCAGAAGCTGGCATCGGCCGGCGGCGGCCAGTACTTCGAGCTCGACCGCGATGGCGATCGGCGTATCGCCAACCAAATCATCGATACGGCGAAGCGCATGGCGCCGTCACTCGGCGCCGTCGAGCAGTCCGAGGAACTCTACTGGCGATTCCTCGTGCTGGCGGCCATCTTCCCGTTCCTCGGCATGATATTCCTGCGCGATCGCGCCGAACTCTGGATCCAGACTATCGGCGTCAGTCTCGCCGCCGTCGTGGTCCTCTTCCTTCTCGGGTAGCGGAATGATTCCGGCGCGTACAGCGCTCCTGGTCTCGCTGGCCCTCGGCGTCGCCCTCGAAGTTGGCACGCTGGGTTCCCGTACAGGTTTGCCGGTCGCCGTCCTGCTGGCCGCAGCGATTGGCTACTTCTCGACCGGCCGCGGCTGGATGACGCCTGCGATCATCGGCCCGGCGCAATTCGCGGCGGCGCTCTATCGCGGTGCCAGCATGGCCGCGTCGTGGTTCGGCCCGTTACTGTATTTCGTGGCGCTCAGCATACCGATGGTGCTGGCGGCGTATGTCGGCCACCGCTTCGCCTCACGACGCCGCGTCGACGAACACCGGTCTAGGACGTAAAGCGGCGGACGTCGACGCCGTACTTCTTCACCTTGTAGTTCAGCACGCGCTCGGTGGTGTCGAGCAGGCGGGCCGCCTTGGCGCGGTTGCCGCGCGTCGTCTTCAGCGCATCCTGGATGAGGTCCTTCTCGAAACCAGCGACCGCGTCGGCGAGCGACACGCGCGTCACCGTGCCCGACGCTTCAGCCGTCTGCAACGACGGCGGCAGATGATGGCCGTGGATGACCTGGCCATCGCACATCAGCACCGAACGTTCGAGCGTGTTCTCGAGTTCGCGTACGTTGCCGGGCCAGTGATAGCTCATGAGCATGTCGATGGCCGGCGTCGCGATCCGCTTGATGTTCTTGTGGTGTTCGCGCGAGAACTTC
>JBKJMH010000122.1:0-2678 GCA_046596625.1 Vicinamibacterales bacterium
TTGAACGCGCTGCCTTCCACCGCGAAGCCAAGCTTCTTCCAGACGTGGCTGGCGAACATGTCGAACTTGGGCGTGCTGCCCTCGGACGACCCGCCGTTCGCGCCCGAGAACATGCCGAACTGCGGCTTCAGCTCGAGCGTGCCGCTGGTCGGCCGGCTCGTGACGATGTTGATGACGCCGCCCATGGCGTAGTTGCCGTAGAGGCCAGACGCCGTGTCTTCCGTAATCTCGATACGGTCGACGCTTACCATCGGCACGCGGGTCCAGTAGACCCAGCCGCCGAACGGATCGTTGAACGGCACGCCGTCGAGCAGGACCAGCGTGCGGCTCTGGCCGCTCGGGCCGATGCCGCGCAGCGACACGCCCTGCGTGGTCGGCTGCGCCACGACGCTGCTGGCGCGGCGAAACAGGCTGAAGCTCGGCACGGTGCGCAGCACGTCATCGACGGCGACGGCTGGCGACGACTGGATCTGCTCGGCAGTGATGATGCTGACGCTGGCCGGCGTGTCGCCGAGGCGTTGCTCGGTGCGGCCGGGGGTGACCACCACCGTTTCGAGGATGGTCGGCGGCTGCAGTGTGACCTCGATGTCTGCGCTGCCACCGACGGTCTGGCGCTGCTCGGCAAAGCCGCCCGCCCGGACCACGAGGACCGCGCCGTCGGGCACGCGGTCGAACGAGAAGCGGCCGTCCGATCCGGACATGACCGTCTGTGGCTCGGTGCCTGACGGGGTCTGGATGGTGACCGACGCACCGGGCACGGCTCCTCCGCTCGTGTCCTTCACGACGCCCGTGAGGCCGGCCGCGGCCATCGACAGGGTCAGAAGTAGTGCCATCAGCATCACTATGCTCCGTTACAGAAGGTGAATGGGGTTGACGGTTGACGCCGGACGTCAGGACGTCCGGACGCGACTTCGAGGGGATTATAGCAAGGGGTCCGCGCGTGAGGCTGATCAGTAGAAATCGTGCGCGTCGAAGTCGACCGAGACGCCGCCCAGCCCCTGCATGGCTTCGGCGCGGATGGAGATGACTCCGTCCTGGTTCTGCAGCACCCCTTCGACCAGCAGGAACGGTTCCTCGATGATCACCGCACGGTCCTGGGCGAACAGGTCGGGGCGCACGATGATGTTGGCGATGCCGGTCTCGTCCTCGAGCGTGAGAAAGACGAACCCCTTGGCGGTGCCCGGGCGCTGGCGCGTAATGACCATGCCGGCGACGCGGACGCGGCGTCCCTGCCGGGCGCTGCGGATGTCGATGGCCCGCATCACCCCGCGCATGGCGAGTTCGTGACGCCGGAGCGCCATCGGATGCCGGCCGACGGTCAGGCCCGTGCCGGCATAGTCGGCGACGAGCCGCTCGGCTTCGGTCATCGGCTTCAGTGGACACTCGGCGTCATCGCCGGTGACAGGCGCCACGCGGACGCCGTCGAGCGCCTCGATCGCCTGCGCCAGGGCACGATCGGATGAAGGGCCGAGCCACGCACTCGCATCGCCGCTCCCGGGCTCCTCGGCAGAGCGCTCGGCAAACAGTTCGCCCGATGGCCGAACCACCCGTTCGGCCTGCCACAGTGCGGCCCGCCGGTCGTACCCGAACGCGTTCAATGCCCCGACGTCGGCCAGTGTCACCACCTCGTCCCGGCGCAGGCCGATGCGCGACACCAGTTCGTCGAGCGACGCGAAGCGTTGCGGACGCCGTGTGCCAGGCACCCAGTCGTGCGAGCAGTTGTTGCAGAACCAGGTGCCCGGGCGCGCACCACGCCCCTCTACCCGCTCGAGCATCGACGGGTCGTCGCATCCACATTTCGGACAGACGAGGTCGGTGTCCGGCTGACGCCGGACCGAGTGCCCGGCCCTGGCGAAGCCGGCCTTGGCCGCCGAAGCCTTGGCGAAGGCGGCGATCGCCCGGCCCGCCTCCGCTCGAAGCCCGGCGACGTAGCGAAGGCCAAGCCGCACCGCGCCGTCCGGTTCGACCGTGCAGTCCCAATCTGACACCTGCACATCGATCGGCTGGAAGCGGACTCCACGCCGCTGCGCATCCTTCACCAGCGTGGACGGGTGGTAGAACCCCATCGGCTGGTTGTTGAGCAGCGCCGTGTAGAACGCCGAGGGGTAATGCGCCTTCAGGTACGCGCTCGCATACGCCAGCAGCGCGAAGCTGGCCGCATGCGATTCGGGGAATCCGTAGAGTGCGAAGGAGGTGATCGACAGGATGATCTGTTCCATCGCGTCTGGCGCAATGCCGGTCTTTGCCATCCCCGCGCGCAGCTGCACCTCGATTTCCTTCATCCGCTTCTCCGAGCGCTTGAAGCCCATGGCCCGGCGCAGTTCCTCGGCCTGTCCGCCCGTAAAGCCGGCGACGACCATCGCCATGCGCAGCAACTGCTCCTGGAAGAGCGGCACGCCGAGCGTACGCTTCAGCACCGGTTCGAGCGAGGGGTGCGCATAGACCACGGCTTCCCGCCCGGCGCGGCGATTCAGGTACGGATGCACCATCTGCCCGACGATGGGGCCGGGACGGATGATGGCCACCTGCACGACGAGGTCGTAGAACGTCGCCGGCTTCAGCCGCGGCAGCGTCGCCATCTGCGCGCGCGACTCCACCTGGAACACCCCGATCGTGTCGGCCTCCTGCAGCATGCGGTAGACGGCCGGGTCGTTCTCGGGCAGGTGGGCGAGGTCGAC
>JBKJMH010000134.1:0-5278 GCA_046596625.1 Vicinamibacterales bacterium
ACCGCGAGGTGGACATGTCCCATGCGGACGCCGACCTGATTGGGTTCGGCGAGTTGCGCCGTGGCGGTTGCCGCCCACAGCATGCCAAGCACGGCGACCATCAGCGATTTCATCAGACGACCCACTCCAGCAGGGCGTCGGCCTGCGTTTCTTCGTTCATGGCCTCACACGGGCAACAGCCGCGTAAGTCTTGCTGAAGCCGTTGCGTCCGTTCGTAATCGAGAACGATCCGTCTTCGCGTGCCGACACCTTGAACCAGTAGGCCGCACCATTGTGAACGGGCGCGGGGGGCGCCCCGGGGCCAGGGGCCGGCGCCGCGATCGGAGCAACCGGCATCGATGCGGAGGGCTCGTCGAGCAGGTTGGCAATGAATGCGCCCGGCACGGTGTACTCCTGGCCGCTCAACTGCGAGAAGTGCATCTGCCAGAGATCCTCGAGGCCGGGCATGGAGAAGATCACGCGCATCGCGTCGGGTTGCCCGCCTTTTCGCGTGCCGTTGTTCAGGATGGCGGCCCGCGGGCGAATCGCGTGGGCCAGCACGTCCGAGTTGGAAATCGCCTGGCCGTGGTGCGAGACGACCCACAGATCGACCGTGCCGATCGGGTTGTTCGGACACATCAGTTCGGCTTCCTTGTTCCACGTCGCATCGCCCAGGTGCACGACACGGAACCGGCCGAATGCCACCACGCTGCCGACCGACTGCGCGTTCTCCGTGGCGTCTGGCTCCTGCGGCTTGAACGCGGCGCAGTAAGGATTGGGTTGTCCTCCGCCAGGCAACGGTGTCTTGATCGTGCGTCCGGCTGACGTCACGATCCGCCAGTCGAGCCCGGTGACTGCGACCCTGTCGCCCGGAGCGGCGACGGTGTGTTTGCCCCTGGCGTAGAGGGTCGGATAGACCTTCTGCAGGAAGTCGTCGGCGGCCGCGGCAGGCTGGACGTTCGGGCCGTGGTCGATGAACTCGCGAATCGGAATGCGCGAGGCCAGTTCCGGCATCCCGCCGAAGTGATCGCCGTGCCAGTGCGTGGTGATCAGGTGATCGATCTGCGTCAGCCCCGCGGCATGCGCGGCCGCCATGATCCGGTCGGCATCCCGCGTTGCCGCCGCGCCGCCGTTGCCCGAATCGATGAGCACCGATTCGCGGTTCGGCGCGACGAAGAGCGTTGCGTTTCCGCCCTCGACGTCGATGACGTAGATGTCGAGCGCACGGGCAGCCCCGGACTGGGCCGCGGAGAATGCGACCGACAACGCGAGCGCCGAGAGACAGCTGAACCAGAGACGCATCACACCCTCCTTCGACGGCTGTATGGCCGTGCGATTCTCAGACGCCGCCACCCCTTCCAGGGCAGAAGCCTGTGCCCGGTCCCCGCCACCTCATGTGAAGGGCCATCAGATTGTGCCCTCGTTCATGTCCGCGATCCATCGTGACTTATACCGCAGCACCCGCACGGGCAGAAGAGCGGTCTATGATGACGCCTGCGGTCGCGTCGAGGTGCGCCCTCAGGAACGGAGGCTGTGGTGCGAAGCAGGATGGTGTTGTCGTTGGTCGGATGCGTGGTGTTCGCGATGGCCGCTGCAGCCGCGGGAGGATCGGGCTCGAGCCTCGGGGGAGGCACCGTGTTCCTGCCAAATCCCATCGCTGACCTGCGGGATCAGTCGCTGAAAGACGAGAAAGATGCGGACTACGCGGCACTGCAACCTGCCTATCACGGCGTCACGCTGACCAATCTCGATGGCAGCGGATACCTCCGCGGTGATTGGGCCACCATCGTCAGCGAGACCGGCAGCCCCGCATTCTCGCCGAACAACACGTTCAACTACAACCGGCATCAGGACGAGTTCGAGCAGGTGATGGCGTACTACTGGATCACCGAAGCGCAGAACTACCTGCAGCGCCTGGGCTTCGGCAGCGGCACGTTTCGGCCGGTCAACCAGGAATCGCAGCGTGTGCGCATCAATCAATGGGGAGCCGACAATTCGTTCTTCACCGACAAGAAGGACGAACTCCGCTTCGGCAAGGGAGGCGTGGACGATGCAGAAGATGCCGAAGTGATTCTGCATGAGTACGGACATGCCATACAGCACTCACAGCAAACGCCGTTCGGGTTCGGCTTCTCGGCGGAGGCTGGCGCAATCGGGGAAGGCTTCTCTGATTACTGGGCGGTGACCGTGTCGACGCTCATTGCGCCGACTACCGACCCGGCATGTGTGGCTGACTGGGATTCTGTGTCGTACACGTCGACGGTTCCGCACTGTCTGCGCCGGGTGGATACCAACCTCCACTACCCCGAGGATCTGAACGGGCGGGTCCACCACGACGGCCAGATCTGGTCGCGTGCCCTGTGGGACATCCGCAACGCCATTGGCCACATGGCAGCGGACACGGCCATCATCGAGGCGCAGTTCGACATGCCGGATCCGACGATGCCCCAACTGGCGGCGAGGACCGTTGCGGTCGCGAAGCAGCTGTATGGGAATGGAGTGGCGACGAAAGTCAGAGCAGCGTTCCTCGCGCGGGGCATTCTGCAGTAGAGGTCTGTCCAGGCCAGAGCGCGTGACCCTCGTCTCTTGTCCCCGGCGAGATCCCGCTGCTACGCTGGCGCCCACCCGGAGTGCCCCAATGACCACAGCCTGGTTCCGCCTGTCCCGCTCACGTTGTCTCGTCGCCGGCCTCGTCCTCACCCTGCTCGCCGTCGCCGCTCCACGGCCGGCAGCGGCCAGCCCTGCGAAGGGCACCGAGATTCTGTGGGACACGTGGGGTATTCCGCACATCACCGCGGCTGATCACCCGAGCCTCTTCTACGCGTACGGCTACGCGCAGATGGAAGCGCATTCCGAGCTGTTGCTGCGGCTCTACGCACAAGGGCGCGGCCGCGGCTCCGAGTTCTACGGCGAGCAGTACCTCGACGCGGACCGCTGGGTGCGTACCAACGGCATTCCGGCGCGGGCGAAGGAGTGGGAAAAGGGCCAGACGCCGGAATTCGGTCCGCTCATCGAGGCGTTCGTTCAGGGACTGAACGCGTGGGCCGCCGAGCACGCAGGAGACCTGAGCCCCGCGGCGAAGAGCGTCGTGCCGGTCACGGTGAGCGACGTCTACGCGCACTGCCTGCGGGTGATCCACTACGACTGGATCATCAACCCGGCGAAGCTCGAGTCGCGCCTGAACCGCGCTGCAGCCGACGTACACGGGTCGAATGAATGGGCCATCGCCCCGTCGTACTCTGCGTCGGGCAAGGCGCTGCTGCTCAGCAACTCGCACCTCCAGTGGGGCGACATGCACACCTACTTCGAGGTGCAGCTGACCGCGCCCGGAGTCACCTCGTACGGCGCAGTGTGGGTCGGTTTTCCAGTGCTGCGCCAGTGCTTCAACGATTTCCTGGGCTGGACCCAGACGACGAACAACCCGGCGGAGTCGGATCTGTACCGCCTGACACTTCAGGACGGCGGTTACGTGCTCGATGGGAAGGTGCGCCGGTTCCAGGTGTCCGGCGAGACCATCAGGGTCAAGGGCAGGGACGGCTCGATTCGCGACGAGCCGCTGACGATTCGCCGCACCGTTCACGGGCCGGTCGTTGCCGAACGGAACGGCACGCTCATCGCCATGCGGGTCGCCGCCATCGATCGTCCGCGCCTCTTCGAGCAGTTCTGGCGCATGGGTCTTGCGCACAACCTGGATGAATGGCAGGCCGCGATGCGGATGCAGCAGCTGCCGCTGTTCAACACGGCGTATGCGGACCGCGATGGTCACATCGCCTATGTCTACAACGCGACGCTGCCCGTGCACGCCACCGGCGACTACCGGTTCTGGCAGGGGGTCGTGCCGGGGGACCGGTCCGACCTCATCTCGTCGACAATCATTCCCTACGATCGGATTCCGAAGGTGATCGACCCTCCGACTGGATGGGTGCAGAACTCGAACGACATGCCGTGGACGTCGGTCTATCCGATGATGCTCGACTCGAAGACGTTCGCGCCAGGCTTTGCCGCTCCTCAGGGCATCACGCAGCGTGCGCAGCGCGGCATTCGGATTCTGAACGGCTTCACGGGCAGGAAGATGACGTTCGCGGACGTGAAGGCGGGCAAGCTCTCCACCCGGCTCGAGACCGCCGATCAGTTCGTGGACGATCTCGTCGCCACCGCGCGCAGGCAGGGAACCGACCGAGCGAAGCGCGCCGCCGATGTGCTCGCCAGGTGGGATCGACAGGCGGAGCGGACGAGCGACGGCACGCTGCTGTTCTACAAATTCATGCTCGATGCCGGTTCGGACTTCGGCAGGATTGGCGGCTTCGCGGTGCCGACCGACGATCGCCAGCCGCTCATCACGCCGCGCGGGTTCGCGGATCCGGCGAAGGCGATGGCGGCACTCGACAGGGTCGCCGGACAGGTCGAGACCGAGTACGGGAAGCTGGACGTGCCGTGGGGCGACGTGCTGCGCTTCCGTCGCGGCAACCTCGACGTGCCTGGGAACGGAGCCCCGTCGGCGCTTGGCGCCATCCGGACCGTGAACGCCGGCCCGTTCGTGCGGGGAAAGGCGGAGGGGATCGCCGGCGATACGTATTTCGCGGTCATCGAGTTCTCGACACCGGTCCACGCCGAAGCACTTCTCAGCTACGGCAACTGGTCGAAGGTCGGGTCACCACATGTCGAAGATCAGATGCGCCTGCTCTCCCGAAAAGAGATGCGGCCGGTCTGGCGCGATCGGAAGGACGTCGAGGCCCACCTCGAAGCGCGGAAGGTGTTCTGAACGATCAGCGCTGACGTGGGCTGGCCGCGACACGCCCAGCTCGGCAAAGTGACAACCCGGCATCGCCCATGGCCTTAGAAGCCCATTTGCCCTTCCCAGCGTCTATATAATGTGCAAATGACGCGTAAGGCGTTCGGTCTGGCTGCGGCGCTCGTGCTCGGCGTCACGTTCACAGTAGCGGTTGCGCAGGTGCGCCGGCCTCCGGTACCGGCCGTCGTTCCGCAAACGGCGGCGCAACTCGCCATGCGCGCTCTCGTCGAGGGCCGCTACGACGACGTGGCCACCCTCACCGCGAAGGACCTCGTCGACGCCACGATGATGGCCATCCGTGCGAAGGCGCTTGTCGAACGCGGGAAGTACACGGACGCCGAAGAGCTCCTGCGGCCGGTTGCCCAGCGGCAGCCGGTCAGTGATGCCGCACTCGAGCTGGGACTTCTGCTGCACATGCTCGGCCGCGCCGAGGGGACGGCAATCCTCACCCGCATCGCGGACGGGGCCGACACGGCCAACCGCGCCGCCGACCTGGCCCGCAGCGCC
>JBKJMH010000206.1:0-3757 GCA_046596625.1 Vicinamibacterales bacterium
CCGCCCAGCATGCGCACCATCTGCAGGATTTCGGCGATGCTGCGCTGGTTGAAGGTCACCACGGCCACGCCGCGCCGTGTCAGTTCAGCGGCGAGGTCGGCCTGCAGGTCCGAGAACGCCAGCACCAGGTCCGGCTCCAGGGCCTGGATCTTGTCGAACTTCGCGCTGATGAACGCCGACACGCGCGGCTTGCGGCGCGCCTCGGGCGGCCGCACGGTGTATCCCGACACGCCAACCACCCGATCGCCCTGGCCGAGCAGGTAAAGCGTTTCGGTCGTCTCCTCGGTCAGGCAGACGATACGTTCGGGATAGCGGCTCATGGCGTACCGGGCAGCAGGTCGGCGAACACGAAACCCCCGCGTTCGACGATGTCGCCGTCCACGATCGGGATGGCGCGGCTGAACATCGGCCCGTTGTAGGCGAACGAGTGGAACTCGCCGCGTTCTCCACACGGGTCGACGCTGTCCGGCAACTCGTCGAGCAGCGCCGCGTCGAACTCGCGCGACACGAACCGCCGGTCGAGCACGCGCGGATCGACGCACGTCAGGCGCGCCTGCAGCCCCGCGTCCACCATCTGCCGGGCCAGGTCGCGGGTGTCGGCCCCGAACAGGGGGAACAGCGGGGTGAGTCCCCTGCCTGCGAGCTGGCGTTCGCGGTAGGCACGGATATCCGCCAGGAACAGATCGCCAAACGCGACGTGCGTGAAACCGTCGGCAACACCCGTGTCCACCGCCAGCCGCATCGCCTCCTCGTACACCTCGTTGGGGCAGGGCGACGGGATCGGGATGATGCGCAGCGGCAGGCCGAGCGCATCCGCCTGCAGGCGCAGCAGCGACTCGCGCACGGCGTGCATGGCCACCCGGCCGGCAACGGCATTCACGGTCGTCAGCAGGCCGCCGAGGACGACACCGGGGGTCTGACGCAACACGTGCAACATCCACGCGCTGTCCTTGCCGCTCGACCAGGAGACCAGCGTCTTCATTGGGTTGCGGATGGATGAAGAATGGCGGCCATGCGCTCGGCGGCGATGGTCACTCGCGGACCCGGCACCACGAGCTCGTCGCCAGCCAGGAGCGTGATCCGGTTGCTGCGCACCGCCGGCAGCGACGGAAGCACATTCCACGCCCGGCGCTCGGCTGCGAGGCGCACGTCGGGCCACGGCTCGCCGTAGTGCAGCTCGATGATCACCTCGGGCGCGCGAGCCAGCACCATCTCGGTGCTCATCGCCACGGCGGCCTGCTTCACGTCGGCGAGCACGTCGGTGCCACCGGCCAGTTCGAGCAGGTCGTGCAGGAAGCCGTAGCCGCCGCTTGCGTTGATGCCGCGCAGGCTGCCGCTCTCGCGGCCGAACAGCAGCAGCGTCCGTGGACGTGGCCGTCCTGCCACCCGCGCCTGCACGGCGCGCAGCCGGGCATCGATGCGTTCGGCCGACGCATTCGCCTGAACGCCAAGGCCGACGCGCTCGCCCAGCGAGCGTACTGTGGACGTCACGTCCGACAGCCCTTTGATGGAGTAGCCCCACAGCGGAATGCGCGCCCGCTCCAGTTGCCGCCGCAGTTCCACCTGCGTCTCGTAGACGATGACCAGGTCGGGACGCAGCGCAATGAGCTGTTCGATGTTCGGGTCGATCAGCCCGCCCAGCCGCGGCAGTTTCTCGACTTCTGGCGGAAAGCGGTCGTAGCTGCCGACGCCCACCACGCGGCGTCCTGCCCCCATCTCGAACAGCATCTCGGTCGTCGCCGGCACGAGCGAGACAATGCGCTGCGGTGACGAGGCGGACGCGGGGCCGCGCTGGGCCGACAGCGGCGCGCGTGCCACCAGCCCCGCGACCATCATCACGAGCAGCAGGAGGAGTCGTTTCATGCGCGTTTGAAGAGGAGCCAGAGGAACACCGGGCCGCCGATCATCGCGGTGACGATACCGACAGGCAGTTCGAGCGGCGCGAAGGCCGTGCGCGCAACGACGTCGCAGGCAATGAGCAGAGTGGCGCCAACGAGGGCCGAGCCAGGCAGCACCAGCCGGTGATCGGAGCCGACCAGCAGGCGGACCAGGTGCGGCACGACGATGCCGATGAAGGCAACGGGACCGGCCAGCGACACCGCCGCTCCGGTGACGAGCGACGCGCTGACCAGCGCCACCCGCTCCGTGCGCGCCACGTCGACGCCGCGCGCCGCCGCCGACTCGGCACCGACGCTGATCAGGTCGAGCACACGCGGCAGGGTGGCGATGCCGGCCCACGCCAGCGCCATCGGCACCAGCGCCGCCACCAGCGGCGGGTACGCGGCAACGTCGAGCGAGCCCATCATCCAGCGCACATTGCGAAAGGTCTGCGTGAAGTCGGCCATGAACTGCACGAAGCCCATCACCGCCGAGAGCAGCGCCGTGAGCGTCACGCCGCCGAGCAGCAGCACCATCGTCGACGTGCCGCGCCGGCGCACCACCGACAGTCCGTAGACAACGAGCAGCGCGCCGAGCGAGCCAGCGAAGCTGGCCAGCGGCACGGCCGACAGTCCGAACAGTGAGACATCGGAGTCGAACGTGATGGCGAGCATCGCCCCGAGCGACGCACCAGCGGAGACGCCGAGCGTGTCGGGCGACGCGAGCGGGTTCCTGAGCAGTGCCTGGAAGACCACCCCGGCCAGCGCCAGCGCGCTCCCGACCAGGGCCGCGGCGAGCACACGCGGCAGGCGCGCCACGAAGAAGATCTGGGCGTCGATGTTGTCGGCGTAGGGGAGCGCACGGTCGAAGACGCGTGCGAGGCTGATGTGCGTGCTGCCCGCCAGCGGCGCGAGCAGGCAGGCCGCGAGCATCAGCGCGCCGAAGCCCGTCACCGTCCAGAAGAGGCGCGTGCGCACGGGCACCATCGCCCGTTCGGGCGCGCGGCGCTCAGCGGCTGGCGGCAAGCGGCACCACCGTGAGATGACCGGCGCGCGGGTGAAGTTGCACGTCGGCATCGACGTCGTACAGCGCCCGGATATTCGCAGCGGTGAGCGTGTCGTTGGTCGGGCCGTGGGCAATGACCCGCCCCTCTTTCAGCAGCACGACGCGCTGGCAGAGTGCGGCGGCGAGATTGAGGTCGTGGGTCGAGACCACAAGCGTTGCCCCCTGGTCGGCATTCAGCGACTGGAGCACGGCCAGCACTTCGAGCTGATAGCGCAGGTCGAGCGCCGTCGTCGGCTCGTCGAGCAGGAGCAGCTCCGATGACTGGGCGAGCGCCGCGGCGATCACCACGCGTTGTTTCTCGCCGCCGCTCAGCGTGGCAAAACGACGGTCCTCGAAGGCCGCGGTGCCGGTGGCTCGCAATGCTGCACGCGCCAGGGCGACGTCGGATGCGCCTTCGAGTTCGAACGGGCCGAGGTGCGGATAGCGGCCCATCAGCACCATTTCGAGCACGCTGAAGTCGAAGGTGGAGTGGGTCTCCTGTTGCACGATGGCGATGCGGCGCGCGAGGTCGCGTCGCGCCAGGCGCGCGATCGGCTGGCCGTCCAGGTGCACGCTGCCGGAATCGGGCCTGAGCACGCCGGACATCATCCGCAGCAGCGTCGTCTTGCCCGAGCCGTTCGGGCCGAGGAGACCGACCACCGAGCCACACGCCACCTCCAGGGAGACCTGCGTCAGCACGGGACGCGCGACCGCGCCCCGTTCGTACGCAAACGACAGGTCGTGTACCTGGAGGAAGCTGTGGCTCATGTCCGCCGCTAGAACGCCACGCGCACGCCGACACGCACGGCGCGCTGCAGCGCCTGGTAGCCGAGCG
>JBKJMH010000162.1:0-3953 GCA_046596625.1 Vicinamibacterales bacterium
CCGGCCGCGGCACGCCGGACCGGCGCCTCGTGTATCGCCCCGACGGCTCGATGGATCACATCGAGGCCGATCCGAACGGCACCGGCACCTTCACACGCGTGAACCCGTGATTACAGCGCTTGTAGCGGAACGCGCGGCCCTGCTCGTCGCGGGCCGGTCCGAGCAGCCCGACCTCGAGTCGTTGCTGCGCGGCATGGGCTATCTGCCTGTCCCCCTGGACAGCGCCGACCTGCTGCCGTCCGTACAGGAGAGCGTGGCCCTCTGCGTCATCGACCTGCGACAGAACGGCGAGGCGCTGCGAACGGCCCGCGCCGTGCGCGCGCAGCACCCTCTGGCCGTCATCATCGGCGTCGCCGATCCCGAGCGTCCGACCGCGTCGGCCGATGCGATTCGTGCCGGTGTCTTCGATGTGCTCCCGCGCCCGGCCACGGCACGCGATCTGGAAGCGCTCATTGCCAATGCGCGCGAGCAGGCGTCCATCGCGTCGATGCCGCAGCGTGAGCGTGGCCCGGAGACCGCGTCCTACGGCATCGCCGGCACGTCGCCCGCCATGCGACTGGTCATGGATCTGGTGCAGCGGGCCGCCGCCGGCCGATGCGGCATCCTCATTTGTGGCGAGCGCGGCACCGGCCGCGAGATGATCGCGCGGGCGATTCACTCGCACGACCCCAATCCGGATGCGCCCTTCGTCAAGGTCGATTGCTCCGGCCCGACTCCCGAGGACATCGAACTCCAGCTGTTTGGCCTCCTCAACAAGCGCGGCAGTTCCGTTCCGCCTGAACGTCGGAGCCTGGAGCGCATCGGCGAGCATTGCCGCCTGCGCGACTCCGACGGCGGCGTTCTGTTCCTCGAAAATGTGATGGACCTGCCGGCGCGGGCACAGGCGCGGCTGGTTCGCGTGCTGCGCGACCGCGAGGTGTTCGTCGGCGACGACGCCGACGCGATCACGCTGGACATACGGGCGATTGCGTCGGTGGACGGCTCGGTGGAAGCGGCGCTCGAGGAAGGGCGGCTTCGTCCCGACCTGTTCGAACGCCTGTCGCTCATCCGCGTCGACGTGCCGGCGCTGCGTCAACGGCGCGAAGACATCCCCGTCCTCGCCACGCACTTCCTCAAGGAACTGTGCCGGGCGAACGGCAAGCCGATCAAAACACTGACGCGGCCGGCGCTTACCCTGCTGGCGGCGCTGCCGTGGCGCGGCAACGCTCCGGAGCTGCGGAGCCTGCTCGAGCGCCTGATTCTGCTGGTGCCGCAGGGCCTGATTCGACTCGAAGACGTGCTGGCCCACACCCAGCTCGAAGGCAGCATCAGCCCGTCGGGGTTCGACGCCACGCTGCGCCAGGCGCGGGTTCGGTTCGAACGCGATTACATCGCCGCCGTGCTGCAGCATCAGCATGGACGGATCGCCGAGGCCGCGCGTGTGCTCGGCATCCAGCGCACAAATCTCTACAGAAAGATGCGGCGTTTGAACTTGATGCGCGGCAAGTCGGGACGGGAGGCGTGATGTCTCCAGAACGATACAGCCGTTCCGTACCCGATACAGATCTCATCGGCGCGGCCTTGACCCGCGGCCTCCCCTGCGAGACGATGAGGATGCCGAAAGCCGAGTCTGCTCCCCCAGAGCGTATTCAGCCAAGCCGGCGTACCACACGGCAGAAGGGTTCGACTGATAATGAAGAACGAAGGGATCGTAGCGATCGCGCTGGCGTTCACGCTTGCGAGCACCGCGGCGCCGACGGCACTGATGGCGCAGCAGAGCACCTCTCTGGCCGGAACGGCCAAGGACGAAGCGAAGAAGCCGTTTGCCGAATTCACGGTTCGGGCGCGCGACGTCAAAGCCGGCAGCATTGCAGGAGCGGTTCCGCTGGACGCCCAGGGCAGCTTCTCGCTGACCGGGCTTTCCACCGACAACTACCTGGTCGAACTGGTGAACAAGGACGGCAAGGTGGTCTGCACGGAAGGTCCGTTCGATCTGTCGAAGCAGGCCATCAAGAGCGACGTGATCGTCGACTGCGGCAAGATTCCGGCAGCCTGGTGGCTGGTCGGCGCTGCGGCGGCAGCCGGTATCACGGCCGGTATCGTGGCGGCCGGTCCGGCCAGCCCGTCCCGGTAAGCACTCGCACCACTCGCTCCCCCAGCAATTCCCTCTGCGCGTCTGCAGCCTTCTGGCTGCGGACGCGTAGCTGTCAGCACCTCCCCTTCCCTCGGTTCAATCGTTTTTTATGCGCTGCTCATCACGCGTAATCGCGTTGGCACTGGTGTGCCTTGTTGCCGGCGCGTCCGCCGCTCGCGCGCAGGACGAGGTCGATCCGTACACCGCGACGCGCTTCCACGTCGGTCCGCTCGGTGTCACTCCGTCGATCGCCCTGTCGAACCTCGGGACGGACGACAACGTCTTCAACGATGCCATCGACCCGAAACAGGATACGACGGCCGCCATCGGGCCGGCCGCCGACCTCGTCCTGCGCGCCGGACGCTCGCGGCTGTCCGGTAAGGCGTCGGGGCAGTACCTGTATTTCCAGGAGTACGACAGCCAGCGCTCGTGGAACACGAACCTCGACGGGACGTGGCGCTTCCCGCTCCTGCGAATCACGCCGTTCGTGCTCGGGAGCCGAAGCAACACCAAGGATCGTCCGGGGTATGAAATCGACTCGCGCGCCAGGCGTGTCGACAAGACGGCCGGGTTCGGCACAGACCTGCGCATCTCGTCCAAGACCAAGATCGTGCTGACCGGCAAACGCAGCTGGTTCAAGTACGACGACAACCAGCAGTTCCTCGGCATCGAGCTGGGCGACCGGCTGAACCGCTTCAGCGACAGCGAGGAAGTGCAGGCGCGCGTTCAACTGACGCCGCTCACGACCTTCGTCGTCCGTGCGAACGCCGTGCAGGACCGATTCGACGTCGCCGACGTCAGAAATACCGACAGCTACAGCGTCATGCCCGGTTTCGAACTGCGGCCACAGGCGCTGATTTCAGGGGAGGTCTTCGTGGGCATCAGGCGCTTCGCGACGCTGAGCGACGCCCTGCCCGACTCCACCGGCCTGGTGGCCTCGGTGAGGGCGAAGTACGCGCTGGCTGCGACGCGGGTGGGCCTGAACGTCGCCAGGGACATCACCTATTCGTACGAGGCGCTCCAGCCGTACTACGCCCTCACGGACGTCGGCGGCGACGTGACGCAGCGCATCACTCGTGGCTGGGATGTTGTCGTCCGGGCGTCTCGCCAGAGTCTGGCCTACAAGAACGTGGTCACTGCCGTCGCGCTCCCGACACGCACCGATCATTCGTGGACGGGTGGCGGCGGGGTCGGTTACCGCGTCGGCGAGACGCTCCGCCTCGGCTTCGATGCGAACTACTACCGTCGAACAGTGGACCTGAACGACGCGCGGGGCTACGAAGGACTCCGCCTTGGCGCGTCCGTCAGCTATGGGTTGCCTCAATGAAGATACTGCTGCTTGCACTTGTCTTGCTGATCGGCCGGGCCGGTCCGCTCCTCGCCCAGAACGACTACGTGGTCGGTCCTCAAGACGTGTTGAGTGTCACGGTGTTCGGCGAGGGCGAGCTGTCCGGGAAGTACACCGTCGAACAGGACGGCACCTTCACCTTCCCGCAGATTGGCCGCGTCAAGGCCGGCGGCCTCACGTTGCGCAACCTCGAGGCCGAACTGAAGACGAAGCTGGCCGACGGCTACCTGCGCAATCCGCAGGTGGCGGTCGCCATCGAGAACTACCGCAGCCAGCGCATTCTTGTGATGGGCGAGGTGCGAGCACCCGGTGAATTCCAGTTGAACGGCGAGATGACGCTGCTGGCGGCGCTGGCACGCGCCGGCTCGACGACGGCGGCTGCCGCCCGCGAAGTAACGATCGTGCGGCCCCGGAAGAACGTCAAGCCCGGTGAAGACCCCTCCGAGATTCTCCGTGTCGACCTGATGGCACTGCAGGCCGGCAACATGGCGC
>JBKJMH010000183.1:0-7486 GCA_046596625.1 Vicinamibacterales bacterium
CGGCATTCACCCTACTTCGCCTCCATGAGCAGCTCGATCTGATTGCCGTCAGGATCCGTGACAAAGGCGTAGGTGACGTTGACCACGGCGTTCGTGCCGGGCGGACGCGTCGCAGTACCCCCGTTGGCCTTCACCGCTGCAACTGCCTTGTCGAGATCGGCCACCCTGAGGATGAGCGACGCCATCGCGCCGGCCGGGGCTGTCTTCGGGCGCGTATAGATCACGATCGGCGTCGTCGTCGCCCGGCGCGCGATGTCGGGTGTGGCGCCGAAATTGAGGACGACTTCCTTCGCAGTCGCGGAGTTCACCGGCCGCGCGGTTTCCGACATGCCAAACGTCTTCGCGTAGAAGGCCGCAATGGCCTCGACGTCGGTCGCCAGGACACGAACGCCCCAGACCTGCGTGGCGCCTTGCGCCATGGCCGCTGTTGCCAGGCCCAGAACAAGCAGGCCGGCGAGAGTCGTCACGCGCGTCATACACCCTCCATTTCGGCCATCATAGTTCCTCATGCGTTCCACTGTGCCAGCCCCTCCTGAGCTGACGCGCTGCGATAGAATCAGCCGGGATTCTGTCGTGACGCATCGCCACACCGAAGATCAGGCCATCCTCTCTGCCCTGCGCCAGCGGCTGGGCGATCCGGTTGCCGTGTACCGGTTCGGCTCGTCGGCCGATGGTTCGGCTCGGGCGGAGAGCGATGTCGACCTCGCCATCCTCGCAACCACCCCACTCTCGACAGAGCTACGGTTCGACGTGCAGGAACAACTGGCGATGCTCCTCCACCGTGACGTCGACCTCGTCGACCTGACCGCCGCGTCGACCGTGATGGCGATGCAGGTGGTGACGACCGGAACGGTTCTCTACGAAGGCAACGCCGCCGCGCGCGGCGAGTTCGAGGACCGGGTCTTCAGCGCCTACGTCCGTCTGAATGAGGAACGCCGCGGCATCCTCCAGCGGATCGACGAGGAAGGCACGATCTATGGTCGATGACGTCCTGCTCAACAAGGCCGCAGCCATCGAACGTGCCGTGCGGCGGGTTCGCGAAGAGCACGCGGGCGACGACCGGAACCTGCTCGCGAGTCAGACCCGCCAGGATGCCATCATCCTCAACCTGCAGCGTGCGTGCGAAACCAGCATCGATGCCGCGATGCACCTGGTGCGCATCCGTCGCCTTGGCATTCCGCAGGACTCACGCGATGGGTTCGCGCTTCTGGAGACGGCGGGGGTGGTTCCCGCCGCGCTCGCCGATCGTCTGAAGAAGATGGTCGGCTTCAGGAACATCGACATCCACGAATACCAGAAACTCGACCTCGCGATCGTCCAGCGCATCATCGCCGAACACCTCGACGACTTCCTCGAGTTCGCGAGAATCATTCTTCGCGCCTGATCGCGTCATCGTCGGCTCGGCCACTGCTGAATGTACCGCAGCGAGACGCGACGTCGAGATTCGTGCAGCTGACAGCGGTCACGCCGGCGCCAGGTGAAGCCGCCGTGGCTGTGACTCCGGCGCGTCGGGAGTCGCGTCCGGACATCCGCGTCGGTTCAACGCGGTGAGGCACCTCTCTTGGAAGGACGGATGCGATGGCTTGGAGGGCCTGAGGACGGCCGACGGGGCTGTGTTACTGTCCTGCACGATGGCCGGTGATGCTCCGGCCTCTAGCTCCATATTGAAGAGGTGCGATGACCGGCTTCTATCACCCGTGGCTGGTGGCGCTCTCCGTGGCGATTGCCGTCGCCGCATCCTACGTGGCTCTCGATCTTGCCGGGCGCGTCACCGCTGCTCGGCCGGGACGACAGCGGGCGATCTGGCTGGCTGGCGGTGCCGCAAGCATGGGGCTGGGCATCTGGTCGATGCACTACATCGGCATGCTGGCCTTCTCGCTGCCGGTGCCGGTGTACTACGACGTCCCGGTCGTCCTGCTCTCGCTGCTGGCTGCGGTCTTCGCCTCCGCGGCGGCGCTGTTCACGGTTTCGCGCAAGACCTTTGGTCTGGTCCACGCCACAGCCGGAAGCCTGGCCATGGGCGGCGGCGTTGTCGCCATGCACTACATCGGCATGGCCGCCATGCGCATGGCGGCGATGTGCGAGTGGAATGTCGGGCTGGTCGTGCTCTCGGCGGTCATCGCGGTGGTGGTGTCGTTCGTGGCGCTGTGGCTGGCGTTCAGGTTCCGCGCCGAAGTTCGAACGCTCACACCCGGGAAGCTGGCCAGCGCCGGCGTGATGGGTCTGGCTGTGGCCTCCATGCACTACACCGGGATGGCGGCCGCCACCTTCATGCCAGCTGACCTGCCGTCCGACATCGGCGCGGCCGTCAACATCTCGACGCTCGGCATCACCGCGATCGTGGCCGCGACCTTCACGGTGCTGGCCGTCGCGGTTGTCACGTCGATGCTCGACCGCCGCCTCTCGGCGCATACGTTGGAGCTGCGGGCCAGCGAACAACGGTACCGGCTCTTGTTCGATCGCAGTCTGGCCGGCGTCTACCAGAGCCACCCGCAGGGCGCCCTGCTCGACTGCAATGACGCCCTGGCGAGAATTCTCGGGTTTCCGTCACGCGTCGAGTGTCTCGCGGTGCGGATCGGCGACCTGTGGATCAACCCTGCGCAGCGGGTCACGTTTATCGATCGACTGCGCACCGACGGGCGGGTTGGCGATCTGGAGACGCAGATGCGTCGCCGCGACGGCAGCGCCGTCTGGGTGCTCATCAACGCCTCGCTGATTCGCGACCCGGCGACCGGGGACTTCATCGAGGGCACCATGCTCGACATCACGTCGCGCAAGGAAACCGAGGCGGCGCTGCAACACGCCCTCGCGGCGGCGGAGGCGGCGACGCGCGCCAAGAGCGAATTCCTGGCCAACATGAGCCACGAGATTCGAACGCCGATGAACGGGATCATCGGCATGACCGAGCTCGCCCTTGGCACGCATCTCACAGCGGAGCAACGCGAGTACCTCGAGATGGTGGAACTCTCCGCCGACTCGCTGCTGCGCCTGATCAACGACATCCTCGATTTCTCGAAGATCGAAGCAGGCAAGCTGCACCTGGAGGTGGTGCCGTTCGACCTCCGCTCTGTCGTCGACGACGTCATGCGCACGCTGGCGCCCCGCGCCCACCAGAAGGGACTGGAACTGGCGTATCACGTCGCGGCCGACATTCCCGAGTCGATCGCCGGGGATCCGACCCGTGTCACGCAGATCCTCGTGAACCTGATCGGCAACGCCGTGAAGTTCACCGAGGTTGGCGAGGTGGTGTTGCGCGTCGACTGCGAGCCGACTGACGACACCCATGTCGAGGTGCGGCTGGCGGTCAGCGATACCGGCATCGGCATTCCGTCCGAGCAGCAGGCGAACATCTTCGACGCCTTCACGCAGGCCGATATGTCGACCACGCGGCGGTTCGGCGGCACCGGGCTTGGGCTCGCCATCGCGTCGCAGCTAACGGCACTCATGCAGGGCCGGATCAGCCTCCAGAGCACCCCGGGGGCCGGCAGCACGTTCACTGTGTCGCTGGTCTTCGAGGTCCGCCCTGGGCTGCCGACCCGGGCGACAGCCCTCGAGCCAACCGCGCTTCGCGGCATGCGGGTGCTTGTAGTGGATGACAACGCGACCAACCGCTGGATCCTGGCCGATATTCTCACCACCTGGGGCATGACCCCCGTGCTGGCGGACGGCGGTCAGGCCGGACTGACCGCTCTGATCGAGTCCGCCCGGCAGGGCGCCCTGTTCCCGCTGGTGGTGCTGGACTTCCAGATGCCGGACCTGAGTGGAGATCAGGTTGCCGCACGGATCAAGACCACGCCTGAACTGGCGTCCACCACCATCGTCATGCTGTCATCAGTGGGGCGCAGCCAATACGGCCCTGACGTGCCGCCCGGTGCGATTGCCGTCTCGCTGACCAAGCCGGTTCGACAGTCCGCTCTCCGAGCGGCCATCCTCAGTGCACTCGTGGAGTCGCCGCAGTCGAACGCGCCAGCCGATGTCCGTCCGGTGGCGCCGGAACGCGCAGCGCTGACCCGCCGCATTCTGCTCGCTGAGGACAACCACGTGAACAGGCGGCTGGTGCTGACCATCCTCGAGAAGCGGGGTCACGTTGTCGTCAGCGTCGAAAGTGGCGCCGACGCCGTGCACGCGTTCAGCAGCGACGCCTTCGACCTGATCCTGATGGATGTGCAGATGCCGGGCATGAGCGGGCTGGAGGCCACGGCGGCGATCCGCGCGATCGAGCACGCGACCGGCACACACGTACCGATTGTTGGACTGACTGCGCACGCCATGAAAGGCGACCGCGAGGCGTGTCTCGCCGCGGGCATGGACGACTATCTGACGAAGCCGATTCGACCGGCCGACCTGCTGGCCGCGGTCGAACAGGCGGCTCAACCGCCGCGGCCCGTCATCGCAGCGGTCGAGGCGAGGCCTGCCTTCGACGAAGCACAGGTACTCGAGCGAGTCCAGGGCGACCGCGCATTGCTGGCAGAACTGATCGCCCTTCATTTGGACGATTCACCGGCACTGCTGCGGAGTATCCGGCAGGCGACCGCAGCCGGCCCGGCCGAGGCGGTGGTGCAAGCGGCGCACACCCTGCGTGGCGCGATCAGCAGTCTTGGCGGCGATGATGCGGCACGCGCCGCTCTCGATCTCGAACACGCCGTCCGCGAGCACGGCCTGTCGGCTGCGGCGGGTCCGCTGTCTGTACTCGAGCATGAGTGCCAGCGCTTCGACGACGGCCTGCGTGCGTTTGTGACGAGGACCGGGGCATGAGGGTCATCGTCGCGGACGACGACGCCGTCTCTCGACGGCTGGTGGAGGCCACACTGGTTCGCGCCGGCCACGAGGTGACTGTTGTCGCCGACGGGCTTGCGGCGATCGAGGTGACATCGCGCCCTGACAGCCCGCAACTCGCCATCATCGATTGGATGATGCCGGGCGCAGATGGCCTGGCTGTCTGTCGCGCCATCCGTGAACGCGTCGGTCCGTATATCTACGTCATTCTTCTCACCGCGCGACAGCAGCAGCAGGACATGATCGACGGGCTTGCCGCCGAAGCCGACGATTTTCTGCGCAAACCATTTGATCCAGGCGAACTGCTCGCCCGCATCCGGTCGGGGCAGCGCATCCTCGATCTGCAGGCGCGGCTGCTGGCCGCGCAGACCGAACTCCGGCACCAGGCGACCCATGATGCGCTGACCGGACTGCCGAACCGGGCGATGGCGATTGACCATCTCAGTCGCGAACTCGACCGATCGCGACGCGCCAGCCGGCCGTGCTCGGTCGCGATCGCCGACATCGACCACTTCAAACGGATCAATGACACGTTCGGACACGCCGCCGGTGACCAGGTCCTGCGGGCGTGCGCGGTCCGCATGATGGCCGTGCGACGGCCCTACGACCTGGTGGCGCGCTACGGCGGCGAAGAGTTCCTGATGCTGTTCCCCGACTGCAACCTGGCGGCAGCCGCCGGCATCGCCGAACGGCTTCGTCTGGCGGTGTCAGACGGTGCGATTCCCTGGGAGGGCACACCAGTCGATCTCACCATTAGTATCGGCGTGGCGTCCACCCCGGACGGTATCGGCGAGGCGACCAGACTCGTCACCGCCGCCGATGAAGCGCTCTACCGCGCCAAGTCGACCGGACGTAACCGCGTGGAGTGTTGACCCGTACCCCGGCGCAGGTGCTCGACGCGCTCGACTAAACTATTCATCAGCGCGTCGGCGCAACTCGATTGTCTCAACTCCAAGGACGCATGCAGGTCATCGCAGGAATCGCTCAGGCCATCTCGATCGCCTCGTTCGCCTGGTATGGAATCAGCTGCTTGGTGTCAGCCGCAATGGTGGCGGAATTCGAGCGCTACCGTCTCCCTCATTTCCGCTCGCTCACGGGAGTTTTGCAGTTGGCCGGGAGCATCGGATTGTTCGCGGGCTACTTTTCCCGTCCTCTGCTCCTGCTGTCCGCCGGAGGTTTGGCGACGATGATGTTCTTTGGGGTGATTGTGCGCCTCAGGATTCGGGATCCCCTAACGGCGGCGATCCCGGCGGCTGCCTTTCTCGCCCTGAATCTCTTTATCGTCGCGGCCGCTCTGTGACCTCCGTCGACCAGCGGCGTCGGTCCACGACCCCAATGACACCGGATCAAATCGCGCTGGCCCACCGACGCCTGCAGCTCGGGATCGCAAACGTCGGCTTCTGGGTACTTACCGCGTCCGCCGGACTCTACTGGCTGGCCGACCACGGCGCACACGCTGTCGATGGCTGGCGGCTCACGGTGATCGCTATCGGGGCGATTGCGGTGCAGTCGGTGTTCGACGTCATCGGCGGCACCAGGCTGATGCCGGAGCCGCGGCCGTCATTGACCGGCTTTCTTCGGCGCTGGTCGCCCGGCGTGCTGGTCCACGCGCTGGTGTTGGCGGGCGTGGGGCTCCTCAGTTACGCCAGCTTCCGCGTGAGCGGCGGGTTCTATCTGGCGATTCTGCTGGCGACGTGCGGGCTTGCCTTCGGGCGGCGACATCTTCTGCGAGTGATAGGCGGCAGTTCGACGACGAGCATCGCCGCGGAGGGCAACGCGATTCTGGCGGCCGCAACTACGGACCCGGCTCTGACCGGCGGCATCGTCGGCTTTGGCCGCCGGGCCAAAAGCGTGCTGCCCGCGAGCTGGTTGGACGGTCTGCAGAATGGGGAACTCGCCGCCGAATTGAGCCGCCGCCGGTGGCAGATTGACAACGGTGTGACGGACCGAACCTTCGTCGTGGTCTTGAGCTGGAATCTGCTGGGCGCGTACGTCGGATCGCTTGCCTGGGGACTCGCCGAACGTATGCCTCTCGAGGCGTTGCTCGGCCACTCCTGTTGGATGACGCTCTGGACGTTTGGCGGTCTGCTGGTGTTGCCGGCCTTGAGCCGCAAGGCCGTGTTCGCCGCCGATCGCGCTGCAGCTGATGCCGGGATCGACCCCCGCGGCTGGATAACCCATTTCCCAGGCCTGGTCGGCGAGGATGGCAGTCCACGTGCTGCCGTCGAGACCATCTTCTACCCGATTCCGTCGGCGGCACGGCGGCTGCGCCAGCTCGAGGAGCCATCGCCGCGTTTCGTGCCCGGCAATCTCGCGCGCAGCAACCTCTACTACTCGTGGGCGACGCTGACGCTGTTGGGACGCGCCGTGCACTGCAACGTCGGGCGCCCGGCGCTCTGGGTGATCCCCCCGGCGGCCTGAAGACGCGAGCGTCAGGGGAGGCTTGTCAGGATCGCATCGGCGGCAGCCCAGCCCGAGAGCGCGGCGCCCTCGACCCGCGACCCCGCGAAGGCATCGCCGGCAAGCACCAGTGGCGGAGACCGATGCAAGACCACGCACGGGTCCTCATCGATCCGCATCGGTTTGCTGTAGCGCCAGCCGTGAACCTGAAAATTGGTGACGCTCGCGCCCAACCATTCCCCTGCCGCGTCGAGCAACCGGCGTCCGCTCTCCTGTGGGTCATCATCCCAACGCTCCAGGCTGAAGGCGT
>JBKJMH010000088.1:0-13434 GCA_046596625.1 Vicinamibacterales bacterium
CTGATCGACGGCGTCGCGGATGGCGCGAAACACCAGCGGCGCTACCGAGTACGGAGCGTGCGCGGCGAGGCCCGCCCGGACACGAGGCGACACCGGCAGCGCATCAATCTGCTGACACGCCTGCTCAACGACGCCGACGGGGTCGGCCGTGTTGAAGCGAAGGAGCTCGTAGAACAGCACGCCGGCCAGCGAGCTCTCGAGCAGCGGCGCGTGCGTCACCAGCGTGTTGCTGATGTCGCCGACGACCGCCGTGCCGGCGCGCACGGCCTCGTCGATGCCGGTGCGAACGCCGTCGAGAATCTCCGAGGCCCGCGGATCGGGCCGCTGACGACGCGCGGTCGTCATCCCGCGAATCCAGGCCACGAAGGCGTCGGCCGGAGGTACCTGGTCACGCAGATACGAGAGTTCGAGATGCGTATGCGCATTGACGAGGCCGGGAAGCAGCGCCACGTCGCCAAGGTCGGATTCCGGCATGGACGAGGCGCGATCGCTCCCGATGGCGACAATCCGCCCGCGCTCGACCGCCACCCACCCGTCGCGAATGGGACGGCCGGCAACGGGCACGACCCAGGCCGCGCGGTACCTGGTCACGATGGAACGACGCGAAGCTGCTTGCCGGCGCGGCTGCGTGCCGGGTAGTTCACAAGTTCGGCTGGCACGCTGTCGTCGCCGTCGTCGCGCGCGGTCGCCAGTTCGAGCATGCGCGGCACCTCGCGCTGGCGGAAGATCGGCTCGCCCAGCACGTCGTAGTGCATGTTGCGGCGCCTGGCCGAGAAGCCCGCGTCCTCGATGTTGCGGACGATCTCCACTTCGTCCATGCAGTAGCTGGCGCCGGCTGCCCGCACGACGTTCTCCTCGATCATCACGCTGCCCATGTCGTTCGCACCGTAGGCGAGACTGAGCTGCCCCACCTTGCCGCCCTGGGTGACCCACGACGCCTGCAGGCTCGGGAAGTTGTCGAGGACGATGCGCGACACGGCGAGGGTGCGAAGGTATTCGATACCGGTCGCTTCGTTCCCCTGCAGTTCCGTGTGCTCGGGCTGATAGCTCCACGCGATGAACGCCGTGAAACCGCCGGTCTCGTCCTGCAGTTCGCGCAGCCGCATCAGGTGTTCGAGGCGTTCCTCGTCGGTCTCGACCGTGCCGTACATCATCGTGGCGGTGGTGCGCAGCCCCTTCCTGTGGGCCTGCCGCATCACGTCGAGCCACTCGTCGGCCGACGCCTTGCCGTAGCAGTGCAGTAGCTTGCGCACGCGGTCGACGAGGATTTCCGCGCCGCCACCAGGGACACTGTCCATGCCTGCCGCTATCAGGCGATCGAGCACTTGCGGCACCGGCTGCTGCGAAAGGCGCGAGAGATGAATCACCTCGGGTGGTGAGAGGGCGTGCAGGCGGAACGGCGGATAGCGCGTCTTGATCTCGCGGAACAGGTCTTCGTACCACTCGATCGGCAGGTCGGGGTTGTGGCCCCCCTGCAGGAGCAACTGCACACCGCCGACGGCGATGGTCTCCTCGATCTTGCGGAAGATCTCGTCGAACCCGAGCACGTAGCCTTCGGGCGATCCGACAGGACGGTAGAAGGCGCAGAAGGCGCAGCGCGCCACACAGACGTTCGTGTAGTTCACGTTGCGGTCGATGATGTAGGTGACGTGGCCGTCGGGGTGCTTGCGGGCCCGAATCTCGTCGGCGAGCTGCCCGAGCAGCGGCGTCGGCGCCTCGCGATAGAGCTGGAGCGCCTCGACGGCATCCACGCGGCCGCCACTACGAACCTTGTCGGCAATCTGCTGAATCGTCATGGCATCAACCGTGGGATGTAGCCGTCCACACTCAGCCCGGGTTCTCGAAGTATGTGGGGGCGACCACGCGGGCAACCACGCCCGCTTCAGACGCGTAATGGTAGAACCGCTCGAGCCCCGCCCGTTCGTCCGGGCCGAGGTCGTACTTGATATTATCCCGCAGGTAGCGGTCGGCCACGTCCTGACGGACCGGGTCGTCCGGATAGTAGGACTCGGCAATTTCACGGCGGAGAGTCAACGACCGGTCGCGCGTCTCGATCAGCGCCCGCACGTCGTCCGCGCCAAGCACGTCGCTGCGGCCAGCCCAGAACGCGTAGACAAACGGCAACCCCGTCGTCTCCAGCCACAGTTCCCCGAGGTCGATCTTTTCGACCAGCACCGTCCTCGCCGCCGGGCCCTCGCCAACCTGCAGCGGCCCCGCGTTCAGGAACAGCGCCTTGTCGCCAATCACCAGCGCCGCGTCCGCGCCGGCCAGCATGGCGGGCAGGTCCGGACCGTGCGGGGTAAAGACGGGCTCGATGCCGAAGTTCCTCGCGCACATCACGCGTGTCAGCGCCACCGAGGTGCGTGAGCTGGTGTCGAGCGCGATCGAGCGGACGTCCTTCATGTCGCGGGTCGTGAAGATGGCCACCGACGCCACGGTGCCGCGCGACGTGATGGCCACGTCCGGAACAATCCGGTAGTTCCCGGCGCCGCGAGGTCCGCGCAGGAATTCGATCGAGGGAATCAGGCCGAGGTCCGTCTCCCCGGCGTGCAGGAGTTCAGCGCAGCGCGCGGGCAGGTCGAACCGCAGGTCGAAGCGCGATTGACGCTCGAGGCCATAGACCAGGGGACGGGCGTTCAGGTATTCGACCGCTCCGATGCGAATCTGCGGCATCAGCGCACGTCGAAGCGGCCGTCGCGTTCCACGGCCTCGAACGCGGCCGCGCGGATGTTCCGGCGGATCTCCTCGAGCGGCGCACGCCGGCGTCCTTCCTCGGCGTCATCGAGCGGCGACACCGCGTCCACGTCGTCAGCGCCGACGGTGAGTGCCACCTGCGCCAGCTTCGGGCCGTACAGCGCCCAGTCGACCTGGATGGAGGGGATGTTGTCGATGAACAGCCTGGCCAGCGCCACGCGCCGCACATCGTCGTAGCCGGTGGTGGGCACGGCCGGGTTGATGGACCGCGGCAGCGGCGCGAACGCCTTGATGACGCCGACGTTGTACTGCAGCGCGGCCACCTGCCGGTAGAGCTCGGCGATATCAGGGGTGGGCAGCTTCTCGATGGTGAGCCGGGCGAGGGCCAGGCCGGCGATGTTCACCTCTTCGATCGCGAGTCGCGGATCGCGCAACTGATCGAACGGGGCGTACGCGACGAGTTCCAGCCCCGCTCCGCACAGCTCTTCCAGCAGCGCGCGAAGCGGCAAGGGCTCGGCAGCCGCCAGTTGCTCGAGGTCGGCCAGTGAGTAGGCCGACACCGGCGTCTGGCCGGCGGCCGCCACCACCTCGCGGACCCGTTGCACCGCAGCGGCGCGGCTGCCTGGCCGACCGACGATGCGCACCTCGCCGGTCGAGGGCGGAATGGTAATGGGTGCCCCAGGCGTGGCATCAACGTCAGCCACACGCACGAACGTGGTTCGTGCACCGTGGCGCTGGCGGCGGGCGTCGTCGGCCGCGATGCCAAGACTGATGATGTCGTGGCTGGAGGCGTAGGACGTGAGTTCGGCGTCTGTGACGGTCATTCCAACTCTCGATGATATCTCGGACGGACGGTGTCTCAGGTAGTCGCTAGTCGTAGGTCGCAGGTCGCAGGTCGATAGTCGTCTCACGGGCCGGCCCGACCAGCCCGACCAGCCTCCGCGTATCTACATCGCGGCGACGATCCGGGTGGCGATCTCGAGCGCGCGGCGCCCCTGGGCGCCGTCGACGTGTGGAGCACGCTTGTTCGCCACGGCGTCGACGAAGTCGGCCAGCTCGCGCTTCAGCGGTTCTTCGTTGGTCACCGGCACATCGCCGCCTTCAATCGACGGCTTCGGCCCCTCGCCCTTCACGAGTCGGAACATCTCCACTTTCTGCGCACCGTAGTCGATCGACACATAGGCCGCCGGCTGGAAAAAGCGGATCTTGCGCACGCGGTCGCGGCTGATGCGGCTGGCAGTGAGGTTCGCAATGCAGCCATTCGCGAAGCGGAGCCGGGCGTTGGCGATGTCGACGCGTCCGGTCAGCACCGGCACCCCGACGGCCTCGATCGACTCCACCTCCGAGTGGACCAGCGACAGCACCACATCGAGGTCGTGAATCATCAGGTCGAAGACGACGTCGATGTCGAGGCTACGCTCGGGGAACGTGCCGAGGCGATGGACCTCGATGAAACGCGGGTCGGTCAGCATCGGCCGCGCCACTTCGACGGCCGGGTTGAAGCGCTCGGTGTGCCCGACGGCCAGCACCGCGCCGCTCTTCGCGGCCGCGGCAATCATGGCGTCGGCCTCTTCGAGCGAGCGCGCCATCGGCTTCTCGACGAGGACGCTCGTGCCGGCTTCGAGGAACGGCAGCGCCACCGCCAGATGCTGCTCGGTGGGCACGGCAATCGAGACCGCGTCGACCTTGCCGATGAGGGAGGTGGCGCGCATCAGCGCACGCGTGCCGTTGGCAGCGGCGATCTCCTCGGCGCGCGCCTGGTTGGTATCGACGACCGCCGTCAGCTCGACGCCTGGCAGGCTGGCGAGGATGCGCGCATGATGCTTGCCCAGATGCCCGACGCCGACGACAGCAACACGCATGACTACCCCTTCACGTCTGCGCCGGCCGGCGCCACGCGCCTGCCGACAATGACAATTCCCGCGGCATCGGCCGCGGCGATGATGGCGTCGCCATCGATCATCAACGTCTTTCCCGCATCCACCGACAGCGTCGACGCTCCGGCCTCCTGCATGGCCCGAATCGTGGCCACCCCGATGACCGGCACGTCGAAGCGCATGTCCTGGTTCGGCTTCGCCACCTTCACGATCGACACCCCGCCGCCGGCCAGTTGACCGGCACGTGCGATGACCTGGTCGGTGCCTTCCATGGCCTCCACCGCAACCACCGCAACCGATTTCACGGCGATGGCCTGGCCGATGTCGAGTCCGGCGATCACATCGGCGATGCCGTAGCCAAAAGCCAGGTCGGCGCGCTCGGTCTCAGTCGGGGCGCGCTTGGTCAGCACCCCCTCACGCGCCATGAGCGGCGTCAGGAATGCCGTGGAGTCGACGAGCTCGATGCCGCGCTCGCGCAGGAAGTCGGCGACGGCGGCGATGATGACGTCGGTATTCTTCGAGGTGATGCGCGTGAGCAGGCTGAGCGCCGTGAGGTCGGGGACGATGTCGGAGAAGAGCCGGGTGTGCTTCACCTGACCAGCCATCAGCGCGTGCGTGGCACCGGCGCGTTCCAGCAGGCCGACCCAGGTGCCGAGCTTCCCGAGCGACACGCGGTGGACGACGGCGGCCGGAGCCTTCGCAGCCTCGGCCTCGAGCTCGGGGAAGGCTTCTTCCTTGAGCGCGATGATCGTGACCTGGTGGCCGGCGGCGCGCGCCGCCTCCAGGACCAGGAAGGGAAACCGTCCGTTGCCGGCGATCAGTCCGAGATGCACGCTAGGCGTCCGAGGGCACGTCCTCGCTCCGGCGCGAGGCGCGCTTGAGGATGACGCCGCGTTCGGACAGGCGGATGAAATCGAGCAGGTACTGCACGTCGGTGCAGGCAAGCGTCTCGTCCGCTGCGATGTGCTGCAGTGCCGCCGAGGTGTTCAGCTTCGACTGCAGCAAGTACCGGAAGGTCCGCTTCAACCGGGTGATGGTGTCGCTGGAGAAGCCGCGGCGGATGAGGCCGATGGTGTTCAGCCCGTAGATGCGCGCGCGGTTGCCGACGGTGCGCGCATAGGGCAGCGCGTCCTTGGTGACCACGGAGTAGCCGCCGATAAAGGCGTAGCGGCCGACGCGGCAGAACTGGTGCACGCCCGAGCCGGCGCTGACATTCGCGAAATCCTCGACTTGCACGTGACCGCCGAGCGTGGCCATGTTGCCGAAGATGGTGTTGTTGCCGACATGGCAATCGTGCGCGACGTGCACGTAGGCCATGAACACGTTGTTGTCGCCGATCTCGGTGATGCCGCCGCCCCCCACCGTGCCGCGGTGGATGGTGACGAATTCCCGGAACACGTTCCGCTTGCCGATGACCAGACGAGTCGGCTCACCCTTGTACTTCAGGTCTTGCGGCGCAAGTCCGATCGAGGCGAACGGGAAGATTTCGGTCCCCTCACCGATCTCGGTCCAGCCGTCGACGACGGCCGACGCGCCAATGCGGCAGTGCGGACCAATGACGACGTTGGGGCCGATGGAGGCGTGCGGTCCGATCGAGGTGCCGGTGCCGATGCGCGCCGTCCGGTGCACGTTGGCCGACGGGTCGATCGAGGTGCCGTCCGGCACGATCCCGAACACCAGCTGGCATTCAGTCGCGAGGTGCTCGCCGGCGTAGGCCGCAGCCTCGACGAACACCACGCCGCCGCGACGCTTGCCCATCGTGATCTCGAGGCGCAGCCGGTCGCCTGGCACCACCTGCCGACGGAATTTCGCGCCGTTCACGCCACGAAGGTAGACGCGCGTCTGCGGGGTCTCTTCGTTGTCCCTGACGAGAATCGCGGCCACCTGCGACAGCGACTCGACCATCAGGACCGCGGGAAGCAGCGGCGCTCCCGGGAAGTGCCCCGGGAAGAATTCTTCGTTGACGGTGACGTTTTTGACGGCCACCAGGCGGTGACCCGGCGCATGCTCGACGATGGCGTCGACCAGCATGGAAGGATAGCGATAGCACAGGCGATCGAGCGCCTGAGGTATGTTGATGGACACTCGTGCCAGTCTACCAGAACCCCAGCCATGCTCCGGGACGCGGGACACGGCCACGAGGCGATTCCAGCGTCTAACAAAGAGGGCTGTCGCACGGCTCGGGAAACGCCCATAATATGAGGAGCCTCAAGGAGCCCAATGAGTCGATTCAAATTAGCCGCGATGCTGGCGGTCGCCCTGTCAGCGGCGGCGTGTAGTAATAACGACACCGTCACGGCGCCTACGCCGACGCCGGTCTCGGTCACCGACACTTTCAGCGGCACGCTCAACCGCAATGGCGCGGCGAGCTTCCCGTTCAATGTCTCGGCGCAGGGGTTCGTGTACGCCACGCTCTCGTCGGTCGCCGACAGCACCATCCCGATGGGCCTCAGCCTGGGCATCTGGAACACGACGACCACCGCCTGCTCCATCGTCCTGGCGAATGACGCGGCGCTCCAGGGCACCACGGTCACCGGTTCGGCCACGAACATCGGTCAGCTGTGCGTGCGGGTCTACGACGTCGGCAAGGTGGTCGATCCGCTCGACTACCAGCTCACCGTCGTCCACTACTAGGCCGGGGGCCGACCTGAAGGTCGGCAGCTCCGTACTGACCCCGTACATACAAAAACGCGGACCGGAGCCAGGCTCCGATCCGCGTCTCGACTTGCGACTTGCGCCTTGCTACTTCTTGGCGGGCATCTTGTCGAGCCGTGACACGGCTTCCAGCGTCAGGTCAATGCCCGGCTCTGCCCAGATCACGCCGGAGTCGCCCGCGCTGAACAGCACCTGCAGCCCCTTCTCCTTGGAGAGGGCCTCCAGCACCGGCATCAGCTTGAGCTGAAATTCCTGCTGCAGCTGCTGCTGCAGTTCGTTCAGCTCGGCCTGCGCGTCTTGTTCGAAGCGCTGTCCTTCGACCGTCTGCCGCTCGATGTCCTTCTGCAGCTGGCCACGGGCGGTTTCGCTCATGACGCTGCCGCTGGTCTCGAGCTTCTGCTGGTTGGTCTGAAGCAGCTTCGCCTTGTCGGCGGCTTCGGTCTGCTTCTTCTGCGCCAGGGCGTTCACCTTGGTCGCGGCCGACTTGCCGTCTGCCGAAAGCTGGGCAATAGCCTGCAGGTTGACGAAGCCAACCTTGGCGCCCTGAGGGAACGGGGCTGGCGGCTGCGGAGCAGGAACGGGAGCGGCCTGGGCCGCGGGAGCCGCAGGCTGCGCTGGACGCGCAGGGGCCTGACCCGCTGGGGCCTGAGCAAAGACCGGCGATGCGCTCACGACGAACGCGGCCGCCGCAACAATGGCGAAACCTCTCATTACAGCTAATCCTTTCATCTGAGTGAAACCGAGCGAGTGTATCAAAAGGTCGTACCCACGGCGAACCTGAACTGGAACGCCTTCTGGGGCCGGAGCGTGTTGTCGAGCACCCCACCGCGCTGTGGGTTGTAGGCAAAGATCAAGCGGAACGGCACGTTCAGCACGGGCATGAAGAAGCGGATTTCCGCACCGGTCGAGGTCTTGAACGCGCTGCGCTGGCCCGTCACCTCGGTCTTGACCGGAGCGACCACGCAGCTGCCGTCCGCCTGCACGGTGCAGGGGTTGATGCCAACCGTGGCGAGCGGGTCGACCAGGAGCGGAATCGGCGTCTGCACCAGCGCGCGAATGTCTTCCTTCCACGCGAAGCTCTCGGCAGTATTGCGAATCTGGCCCGCATCGTAGAACAGGATGAGGCGCACCGGACCGGCGATGTGGACGATCTGCTCGACGTTGAACAGCAGGCTCTTGTTGCCGCCGAGCACCAGACCGGTCTGCAGGTCGGATGGCCCGATGGTGCGCAGGTCGAAGCCGCGGATGCTGTACTCGCCGCCCATGAACAGCTTTTCGAAGATCGGCAGGTTGTCGCAGTTGGTGAGACCCGGGGTCGCACACACCGCACTGCTGCCGTAGCTGCGCACGTACTCCATCTGGCCGCGCACGCCGAATGACATGCGGTTGTTCTGCTTCAGGAACGCGACCGCTTCGACTGAAGGCTTCACGAACTTGGTGTTGCCACCAAGCCCCGCCAGATCGGCACTGAGCGAGAGGCGCTTGCCTTGCGTCGGGAAGATCGGCTGGTCGACCGAGTTGTAGATGAGGCTCGGGACAACCTTGCTGATGATCCGTTCGCCGCCCTGACCGATCAGCAGCGAGTCGCGCAGGTAGGGGTTGCGCGCCAGGACGAGTGGGTCGGTGAAGGCCGTGTTGATCTCGGTGACGCGCACGCGCTCGTAGCTGTAGTTCGTGAAGGCACGCGTGAAGCCGTTGCCGACCGGGAAGCCGAAGGTGAGCGTGCCGCCGGTGGATTGCTGCGTGAACTGGCTGATGTAGCGCACGTCGCTGCGGAACAGGTTCGCGCCGCCGGTGATGTTGCGGTCGAAGAGGAACGGTTCGGTGAACGACAGTGTGTAGTTCTGTGCGCGCTGGCCGCCCTGCAGCGAGACGGTGAGGCTTTCACCGCGGCCGAGGAAGTTGGCGGTCTGGAACGACAGCTGTCCGAAGAAGCCCTCGAACTGCGAGACGCCCGCACCGAAGGTGAGCTGGTTGCGGTTCTGCTCTTCCAGCTTCATCTTCACGTCGACCTTGTTGTCGGCGTTGGTGGTCTTGTCGACGTTGACGTCCTTGCCGGGGCCCTCGAGCGCCTTGAAGTACCCGAGCTGATTCAGGCGCTTGATGCTGTACTTCAGCGCCTCGGTGTTGAAGACGCCGTTCTCGTATAGCCGCAGTTCACGCCGGATGACGTTGTCGCGCGTCGTCGTGTTGCCGGTGAAGATGATGCGGTTGACGAAGTACTGCTTGCCTTCCTGGATCTGCAGGGTCACGTCGACCGTGGGCGGGCCGTCGGCGGCGACATCGACCGCAGCCAGCATCTTCGGCGCCTGCGGCTCGGCCGGGGTCGGCTCGTCGCTGAACTTGTAGTCCGGGTAACCGGTGAACTCCATGTAGCCGCCGGCGCCATAGATTTCCTGCGCCTTCTGGAAGCCCTTCCGCACCTGCTTCTGGCTGTAGTAGCGGCCCTTCTCGAGCTTGAAGAGCGGCGTCAGCGCGTCGCTCTTCACCACGGTGTTGCCAGCCACGTTGAAGGTGTTGACCCGGTAGCGGTGCCCTTCGTTCACGGGCACGCGCAGTTCGACCCACCGGGTCTTCTTGTCGTCCGAGTCGCCAAGTACCTTGATTTCGGGGTCGCCCACCTGCGCGCGGATATAGCCGCGATCGCGGTAGTACTCCATCACGCGCTCGGCGTCTTCCTCGAACTTGGTTTCCTGGTAGACGCCGCGACCCGAGATGAACGACAGCCACCAATGTGCCTTGTTGTCCTTCATCTTGCGACGCAGGCGGCCATCGGACATTGCGGTGTTGCCGGTGAAGTCGACGGTCCGAATCTTCACTTTCGGCCCTTCGCTCATCGTGAAGGTGACGTGCACCAGCTTGGGTCCGCCCTCGATCGCCTTGATGTCGTGCGAGATCTCGGCCGACTGGTACCCCTTCTCCTTCATCATGTCGCGGATGATCCCCTCGATCTTGCGGATGAGAGCCGGGTCGATGAAGGTGTCGAGGCGAATCTGGGCGTTGTTCTCTTTCAGCTTCTCGTCGATCTTCGTGGTCTCGAGCTTCTTCGACCCGACGAAGTCGACGATCTTCACGCGCTGACGCTCCTCCATGTCGTAGGTGATCAGCTTGCCGACCACACCGTTGGAGAAGACATAGTCTTCGACGTCGATGGCGAGGTTATCGAGGAAGTTGGTGCCCCAGAGGCGCATGAAGTCGGCGCGCAGGCTGGCCTCGGTCTCGTCGTTGTACGGGACCCAGAGGCCTTGCGACGGAGTGGAGGGCTTGGTCTGGATGTAATAGAGGTAGGTCTGATAGTCGACCAGCGAGGTGTTCCCCTGCGCCTCGAAACAGGGCGCAATGAGGTACACGACCGGACCCGAGCCGTCGGGAGGCAACGCGCGCGGTGGCTGGACCGGTTGGCCGCAGATGGTGGTGGCGCTGCCGGCCGATGCTTGGGCCGGTGCCGGGGCCGGGGCCGCCGCAGGTTGCTGTGCGCCAGCCGTGGCCGCGGGGAGCAGCATCGCAGCTGTCGCCAGACTCAGTCGTAACCGTTTGAACATGCAGCGTTTTTCCACACGAACGCGCCCGCTGGGCGTGGTCAGATTCCTTACTTTACTGGATTTTAGACGGTAGAGGGGAGCGGATGGCCGGGTTTCGGGCGGGAGACCTGCATCCGGGAACGAGGCCGGGCACGAAAACCCGGCCTCGTCGCGGCACACGATGTCAGACCAGCCGACGCCCGGCTTCGAGCTCGCCAGCGGGACGGTAGGAGAGTGCGCCGGCGTCCATGTAGACCTCGACTTCGCCGCCGCGCAGCTGGCCTCGGATCAGCTCTTCGGAGAGCGGATCCTCCACGTAACGCTGGATGGCGCGACGCAGCGGACGGGCTCCGTACGACCGGTCCTTGCAGGTCACTTCGATGATCCAGTCGACTACTTCCTGGCTCAGCGTGATCTTGAGCTTGCGGTCGACCAGGTTGTCGTTCAATTGCGCCACGAGCAGACCCATGATCCGGCGCAGGTCGTCGTCGGTCAGCGCTTCGAAGACGATGATTTCGTCGATACGGTTGATGAACTCGGGATTGAAGGTCTTCTTCACCTCGCCGAGCACCATCTCCGACACGCTCTTCTCGATGACGCTCGAATCCGATGACTGGAAGCCCATCCCGGTCTTCTTCTGGATGAAGCGGGCGCCGATGTTCGACGTCATGATGATGATCGTGTTCTTGAAGTTCACACGATTACCGAGGCCGTCGGTGAGATGGCCGTCCTCGAACACCTGCAGCAGGATGTTGAAGATGTCCGGATGCGCCTTCTCGACCTCGTCGAGCAGCACCACCGAGTACGGATTTCGCTTCACCTTCTCGGTGAGCTGACCGCCCTCTTCGTGCCCGACGTATCCGGGCGGGGAGCCGATCAGCTTCGACACCGAGTGCTTCTCCATGTATTCCGACATGTCGAAGCGAATCAGTGCGTGGTCGCTGCCGAACAGCAAATTCGCGACCGCCCGCGCCAGTTCGGTCTTGCCGACGCCGGTCGGCCCGAGGAACACGAAACTGCCAACCGGCCGGTTCGGATTCTTGAGCCCCGCACGCGACCGGCGGATGGCGCGTGACAGCGCCGAGATCGCTTTCTCCTGGCTGACGACGCGGCGGTGCAGTTCCGCCTCCATGCGCAGGAGCTTGTCGCCCTCGTCCTGGTTGATCGACGTCATCGGCACGCCGGTCCACTTGGCCACAACCTCGTCGATCTCCGCCTTGCCGACCACCACCGTGCGCGTGCTCGACTTCACGTCGAACTTCTCGCGCACGAACTGGAGGTTCTCGCGGGCGGCCATCTCCTGCTCGCGGTAGAACTGCGCCTTCTCGAAGTCTTTCTGCGAGGACGCGTTCTCCCACTGCTCGACGGCGACCCGGATGCTCTTGTTGATCTCGCCGAACTCTTCGCTGTAGCCGGCCTCGCGCAGCTTGGCACGCGCGCCGGCCTCGTCCACGAGATCGATCGCCTTGTCCGGCAGGAAGCGGTCGGTGATGTAGCGGTTCGACTGGTAGACGGCCGCTTCGATGGCTTCGCGGGTGTACTCGACGTGATGGAACGACTCGTAGCGCTCCTTCACACCGAGGATGATCTCGATGGTTTCCTTCTCGCTCGGCGGTTCGACCTTGACCGCCTGGAAGCGGCGCTCGAGCGAGCGATCCTTCTCGATGTACTTCCTGTACTCCGTCGGCGTGGTGGCGCCGATGCAACGGATTTCGCCGCGGCTGAGCGCGGGTTTCAGGATGTTTGCGGCGTCCAGTGACCCTTCCGCAGAACCAGCCCCGACCAGCGTGTGCAGCTCGTCGATGAACACGATGATGTTGGGGTTCTCGGTGAGCTCCTTCATGATCGCCTTCAGGCGCTCTTCGAACTGCCCCCGGTACTTTGTGCCGGCGACGATCAGCGAGATGTCGAGCGCGAGAATGCGCTTGTCCGCCAGGAAGTGCGGCACATCGCCGTAGACGATCTTCTGCGCCAGTCCCTCGACGATGGCCGTCTTGCCGACGCCGGGTTCGCCAATGAGCACCGCGTTGTTCTTGGTGCGGCGGCACAGCACCTGCTGCACCCGCTCGAGCTCGTACTCGCGCCCGACCAGCGGATCGAGCTGACTCTTCATCGCCGACTCGGTGAGGTCGCGGCTGAACTCGGCCAGCAGCGGCGTTTCCTTCACGCGGGTCAGCGTCGTCTTCTCGTTGAGGAGCTGAACGATATCCTCACGGACCGCATTCAGCCGCATCCCCTTCTCCATCAGGATGGAGGCGGCGACGGAGCGCTCTTCGCGGAGGATGCCGAGCAGCAGGTGTTCGGTACCGATGTAGTTGTGCAGGAGACGATCGGCTTCTTCCGCCGCAAACTGCAGCACGCGCTTCGTCTCCGCGCTGAACGGGATCTCGACCGACGTCGAGACCTTCTCGCGGAACACGGTGCGGCCTTCGATTTCCTTACGGATGTTCTCGAGGGAGAGGTGCGAGCGCGCAAAAATCCGGCTCGTGAGCCCTTTGCCTTCGCGGATCAGACCCAGCAGGAGATGCTCGGTCTCGATCGAGATGCTGCCGAGCTGACTGGCCTCGTATCGGGCGAAGAACAGAACTCTTCGAGCCCTTTCGGTGTACCGTTCGAACATCCGGCCTACCTAAGTGAATGCTAATGGGTTGGGGTCACGACGTCGATGCCCACATTATAAAGCACCG
>JBKJMH010000336.1:0-9904 GCA_046596625.1 Vicinamibacterales bacterium
GCGATGGTGCTGCAGAAGGTGGACAGCATGTTCGACCTCGAGTGGGGGGCGGGCGTGAGGTACGGCACGGTGCGGCACCGCGAAGAAGTCGAGCAGTCCAAGTACGTGTTCGGCCAGATCGACATGCCCAAGGCCGAGTTCGGCGCCTTCCACCGGGATATGTTCGACCGCAACTACGGCTTCTCCGAGGTGCTCCTCAAGAGCGGCCTGGTGCTGCCGGCGCTCGAGTACTGCCTGAAGTGCTCGCACCTGTTCAACATCCTCGACTCGAGCAACAGCATCGGCGTGACGGAACGCACGGCCTACATCCTCAGGGTGCGACAGCTGGCGCTGCAGATCGCGAAGGCCTATGTCGGCGACGGCGCCGGGAAAGCGACGGCCTGACATGGACCGCGAACTGCTCCTCGAAATCGGCTGCGAAGAACTTCCCGCGAGCTGGCTGCCCGGCCTCACCAACCAGGTGGGCGATGTGGTGCTGGCCCAGTTGAAGGAACATCGGCTCGCACCCGAGGCGCCGGCCGAAACCTACAGCACGCCGCGACGCCTCACCGTCCGGATCGCGAAGCTGGCTGAACGCCAGACCGACCTCGAAGAAGTGCTGAACGGTCCGCCCGTCTCCGCCGCCTTCAGGGACGATGGCTCACCCACGCCAGCGGCCGTCGGCTTCGCCACCAAGAACGGCACCGAGGTGTCGCTGCTCGAACGGATCGAGACGCCGAAGGGCAGCTACCTCGCCTTCCGCAGGAAGCAGCGCGGCAAGGCGGCCGTCGACGTGCTGCCGTCAGTGCTGGGCGGAACGCTGCGCGGCTTGACGTTCCCGAAGCTGATGCACTGGGACGCGATGCTCGAAGACGGCAAGGGCGAGCTGCTTTTCGGCCGTCCCATCCGCTGGCTGCTCTACACCTATGGTGGGCGCGTGGTGCCGTTCTCGATCGGGCGGACGCCTGGAGCGCAGAGCGGATCGGTGCAGGACGTTCCGTCGGGCGCGGTCACCTACGGCCATCGCTTTCTCACGACCAGCGGTCGGGCCGGGCGCGCCATCAAGGTTCGCTCGTTCGACGAATACAAGTCCCGGTTGCTCGAGAACTTTGTGATTATCGAGCGCAGCGAACGCCACAACAAGATTGCCCGCGAACTCGATGCGAAGGCGCAGCGCCTGCAGGGCCGCGTCAGCCGCATGGTGCGGCAGGAGTCGGGCCTGCTCGCCGAGGTGCCCGACCTGGTCGAGTACCCGTCGGTGGTGGCCGGCACCTACAGCCTCGAGTTCCTCGAACTGCCCGAGGAGGTCCTCACCACCACGCTGATTCATCACCAGCACTACTTCCCGGTGGAAGCCGAGGACGGCACGTTGAAGAACGCTTTCCTCGCGGTCATCAACACCGAGCCGGACAACGAACGCACCATCGCCCGCAACGCCGAGCGTGTGGTGTCGGCGCGGTTGCGAGATGCGCGCTTCTTCTGGGAAGCCGACCGCAAGACGACGCTGGAATCGCGGCTCGAACGCCTCGGCACGTTGCTGTTCCACAAGAAGCTTGGCAGCTACGGCGACAAGGCGACGCGCATCGAGCGGCTGGCGCGGTGGATTGCCGCCGAGGCGCTCGGCGCCGCACCCGAGACGGCGGACCATGCCGCGCGCGCCGCGCGCCTGGCCAAGACCGACCTCACCACTGACATGGTGCGGGAGTTCACGGAACTCCAGGGCACCATGGGCGGCATCTATGCGCGTGAGGAAGGCCAGCCCGAGGCGGTGTGGAAGGCCATCTACTACCACTACCTCCCGATTGGCGTCGACGCCGCCGCCGCGCCGTCACGTGCCCAGCTTGGGCAGGCGGCCGTCACCTGGGCTGCCGTCTCGCTCGCTGACAAGGTCGACACGATCGTCGGGCTGTTCGCCGCCGGCGAGAAGCCTACCGGATCGCGGGATCCGTACGGCTTGCGCCGTGCCGCGCAGGCGGTGACGAAGGTGCTGACCGACCTGCAGGCCACGACCGGCGTTGCCCGGGCGGTGGCGGTGCGCGACCTTGTCGATCAGGCATTCGAGGGCTATCGCGGGGCGCTCGCGCCACAGGGAGAGGGATGGCGACAACTCGTCTTCGAATTCTTCCACGAGCGCGAAGCGCACCTGCTCGAGCGCCGTGGCTTCAAGTACGACGAGATTCGGGCCGGAATGCCGTCGGATCCGTCCACCTTGCGGCCGTACGACTTGCTGCGCCGCATCCACGCCCTGTCGCAGGCGCGCACGTCGGCGGGCTTCGAAGGGCTGGCCGTCCTATTCAAGCGGGTGAAGAACATCACCAGGGATTTCACCCCTGGTCCGACCACACCGAAGGACTTCGCCGGGCTGCGTGCGGCCCTCCGGGAGCCGGCAGAACACGCGCTGCTTGCTGAGTTGGAACAACGCTGGCCTCGCATCGAGCAGGCGCTCAAGGACGAGAAGTTCCTCGATGCCATGACCCAGCTTGCTCACCTGCACGCGCCGGTCACCCGGTTCTTTGCCGACGTCCTGGTGATGGCGGAGGAGCCGGCGCTGCGCGACGCGCGGCTGGCGCTGCTCACGACCTTGCGGGACACGATCCTGATGACCGGCGGAGATATCTCGGAAATCGCGCCCGAAGACTCGAAGCAGGCCTGAGTCCCTGCACTACAATCACACTTCCCTTATTCCGGTTACGACGTTCGACGGAGTCGCTGAATGGCAAAGAAGGCTGCTAGGAAGAAAGCGCCCGCCGCCCCCAAGAAGGCTGCGGCCACACGGAAGACAGCGGTCAGAAAGACCGCCACGAAGGCTCGCAAGCACGTCTACTTCTTCGGGAACGGCAAGGCTGACGGCGATCGCACCATGAAGGATACGCTCGGCGGCAAGGGCTCCGGCCTCGCCGAGATGACCAACGCCGGCCTGCCCGTCCCTCCTGGCTTCACGATCTCCACCGACGTCTGCAGCATCTACTACAAGGAAAAGGCCCGCATCCCCGCGAACATCGACGCGGAGATCGCGGAAAACCTGAAGAAGCTCGAGAAAGCCGCTGGCGCCAGGCTGGGGTCGACCGACAACCCGCTGCTGGTGTCGGTGCGCTCGGGCGCGAAGTTCTCGATGCCCGGGATGATGGACACCATCCTGAACCTTGGCCTGAACGACCAGTCAGTCGAGGGGCTCAAGCGGCGGACGCAGAACGGCCGCTTCGCCTTCGACAGCTACCGTCGCTTCATGCAGATGTTTGGCAGCGTCGTCCTCGAGATTCCGAAGTCGGTATTCGAGCACGAGTTCGACGGCGTGAAGGCGTCGCGCGGCGTGAAGCTCGACACCGACCTCGACGAAGCCGCCCTCCGCGACGTGGTCGAGCGCTACAAGGTCGTCGTCAAGAAGAAGAGCGGCAAGCCGTTCCCGCAGGATCCGATGGAGCAGTTGAAGGCGTCGCGCGACGCCGTGTTCCGCTCCTGGATGAACCCGCGCGCCCAGGAATACCGCCGCATCTACGACATCCCGGATTACATCGGTACGGCCGTCAACGTCCAGATGATGGTGTTCGGCAACACCGGCGATCGCTCGGGCACGGGCGTCGGCTTCACCCGCAATCCCGCCACCGGCACGAAGGAGTTCTACGGCGAGTTCCTCATCAACGCCCAGGGCGAGGACGTGGTGGCCGGCGTGCGCACGCCGCAGCCGATCACCCAGCTCGAACAGGTGATGCCGGCCGCGTACAAGCAGTTGCGCCAGATCACCACGCGTCTCGAGAAGCACTACAAGGACATCCAGGACTTCGAGTTCACCATCCAGGACGAGAAGCTCTACATGCTGCAGACCCGCAGCGGCAAGCGCACGGGGTATGCCGCGGTCGTCATCGCAACCGACCTCGCCGCCGAACGGCTCATCTCGCCGAAGGAAGCGGTGCTGCTCGTCGATCCGGAGTCGCTGAACCAGCTGCTGGCGCCAGGCTTCGACCAGGTCGAGTGGAAGAAGCTTCCGGTCGCAACCAGCGGGCTGCCGGCATCGCCCGGTGCGGCGAGCGGCCAGGTGGTGTTCTCGGCGGACCACGCGGTTGACTGGACCCAGAAGGGCAAGCAGGTCATCCTCGTCCGCCGCGAGACGGTGCCGGACGACATCCACGGCATGTTCGTCTCGCAAGGCATCCTCACGGCGACGGGCGGCATGACGTCACACGCGGCCGTCGTCGGCCGCCAGATGGGCAAGCCGTCCATCGTCGGCGCCGGCGACGTCGAGGTCGACGAGCACGGACGGCAGTTCCGCGTGAACGGCCACACAGTGAAGGAAGGCGACTGGATCTCGTTCGACGGCCTCTCGGGTGAAGTGAAGCTGGCGCGTGTCGCGTCCAAGCCGAGCGAAATCCTGCAGGTCATCAACGGCCAGCTCAAGGCGTCGGATTCGGACATCTACCAGCGCTTCGACAAGCTCCTGGGCTGGTCCGACAAGTTCCGCCGCATGGGCATCCGCGCCAACGCCGACCTGCCGGACCAGGCCGACATCGCCTACGCCTTCGGCGCGCGCGGCATCGGGCTGTGCCGCACCGAGCACATGTTCTTCGGTGAAGGGCGCATCCCGGTCGTGCAGCGCATGATTCTCGCCGACAACGAAGCCGATCGCCGCAAGGCGCTCGACGAGTTGTTGCCGCTCCAGCGCGAGGATTTCTACGGCGTGTTCAAGTCGATGAAGGGGTGCCCGGTCACCATCCGGACCATCGACCCGCCGCTCCACGAATTCCTGCCGAAGCGCGAAGACCTCATGGTCGACATCGCGAGGCTCGAACTGGGCACCGGCAAGAAGAAGGAACTCGAGGAGAAGCGCCAGCTGCTGTCGCGCGTCGAACAGCTGCACGAGTTCAACCCGATGCTCGGCCACCGCGGCGTGCGCCTCGGCATCACCTATCCGGAGATCACCGAGATGCAGACGCGCGCCATCATGGAAGCGGCCTGCCGGCTGAACAAGGAAGGGCTCAAGGTCGTTCCCGAGATCATGATCCCGCTCGTCGGCCACGTGAAGGAGCTGCGCGACCAGAAGGCGATCGTCAACCGCGTCGCGGCGCAGGTCATCAAGGAGCAGGGCGTCAAGGTGAAGTACCTTGTCGGCACGATGATCGAGGTGCCGCGCGGGGCGGTCACCGCCGACCAGGTGGCCACCGAAGCCGAGTTCTTCTCATTCGGCACTAACGACCTCACGCAGCTCACCTTCGGCTACTCGCGCGACGACGTGGGCAAGTTCCTGCGCGTCTACCAGGAGAAGAAGATCCTCGACAAGGATCCCTTCGCCACCATCGACACCGAAGGGGTCGGCGCCGTCGTCCGCATGGGCGTCGAGCGCGGCCGCAGCACCAAGCCCGACCTCAAGGTCGGTGTCTGCGGTGAGCACGGCGGCGATCCGGCGTCCATCCACTTCTTCGAGAAGACCGGGCTGGACTACGTAAGCTGCTCGCCCTACCGCGTGCCGGTGGCCCGCCTCGCGGCGGCGCAGGCGGCGCTCTCGGTGAAGGTGGGAGACTAGGGCTTTCAGAACTCAGAAATCAAAATCTGAAATCTGCACTCTGAACTCTGAATTTCGCGTAAGGAAGTAGAAGGGCGGGCTCCACGTGTGGTGGGGCCCGCCTTTCGTTTGTGCGACGATACCCAGAGCCGACCGGCCGGAGCCGGGAGTCTGGAGCCTGAAGCCCGTTGGTTACCATTTTCATCAATCGCGACGGCCAGAGCGAACAGGTCAAGAGCATCGACCGCGTCTGGCTGAATCCGGCCTCGAGCACCTTTATCTGGGTGGACCTCGCCGCGCCGTCCGTTCCGGAACTTCTCATCCTCAGCGACACGTTTGCGTTCCACCCGCTGTCGGTGGAGGACGCACGCGCCGAACTGCACTATCCCAAGATCGAGGCGTACGACGGCTACCTCTACGCGATCCTCCACGGCATCGCGTTCCAGACCGAGGAGAGCGCCTTCAGCACGCACGACGTCGACTTCTTCATCGGGCCCAACTATCTGGTGACCGTCCACAACGGCCACTCGCGCTCCATTGCCGAACTGCACGAGAACGTGGTGCGGAACCCGAAGGTGATGGGGGAGGGGCCGGTCGCGCTCTTCCACCGCATCGTCGACGCGATGGTCGACCATTACGGCCCCGAGATGCAGAAGCTCGAGGACCGGCTCGATCAGCTCGAGTCGGCGGCGTTCGACGACCCGACCCCCGAGGTGATCCGGCAGATCCTCAACGAGAAGCGACGTGTCGGTGGGTTACGCCGCATCATCACGCCGCAGCGCGACGTCATGGCGCGACTCGCGCGCCGCGACTTCGTCGACATCAGCACCGACATGTCGTTCCGCTTCCGCGACGTCTTCGACCATCTCCAGCGCCTGAACGACGACGCCACGATGTTCCAGGACCGCATCACCGGCATCCTCGACGCCTACCTCACCAACGTCAGCAACAAGCTGAACGAGGTGATGAAGGTATTGACGGTGGTGTCGACCATCTTCATGCCGTTGACGCTGGTGGCCGGCGTGTGGGGCATGAACGTCCACCTGCCGCAGTTTCCGGGCGGCGACCTGACGCAGTTCTGGTGGGTGCTGACGATCTGCATCGTCATCATCGTCTCGATGCTGACGTTCTTTCGCAGCCGGCGCTGGATCTGACGTGGGACGGATCAGCAGGCTCCCAGACGACCTGGCCAACCAGATCGCGGCAGGCGAGGTCGTCGAGCGTCCCGCCTCGGTCGTCAAGGAACTCGTCGAGAACGCCATAGACGCCGGCGCGCGCCGCATCTCCATCCATGTCGAACTTGGCGGGAAGAAGCAGGTGCGGGTCGAGGACGACGGCGAGGGGATGGAGCCCGACGATGCCAGGCTGGCGATCGAACGTCACGCCACAAGCAAGATCCGCAGTTCCGACGACCTGGCCGCCATCCTGACGCACGGCTTCCGGGGCGAGGCGCTGCCGTCGATTGCCTCGGTCTCGCACTTCACGCTGCGCTCGCGCACGCGCGACCGCAACAGCGGCACCGAAGTGCGGGTAAACGCCGGCCTTGTGGCGGCGGAGCAGGAGGTGCCGGCGGCCCCGGGCACAGTCATCGAGGTGAACGACCTCTTCTACAACCTGCCGGCGCGGCGGAAGTTCCTGAAGTCGGACGGCGCCGAAACCACGCAGGTCTCGCGCATCACCACGCAACTGGCGCTGGCCTATCCGGAGATTGGGTTCACACTGACCAGCGGACCGCGCACCGTGCTGCAGTGCCCGCCGGCGGGCACGCTGCGCGATCGGCTCTATCAGCTCTACGGCGACCGGTCCGACCTGCTCGAGGTACACAAGGACGCTGGCGGTGTCCGCCTGTTCGGCTTCATCGCGGCGCTGGCTGAGAACGGGCCGACCCGCGGGCCGCAGAACGTCTTCATCAACCGGCGCATCATCAAGGACCGCACCATCGCTCACGCCATCATCGATGCCTACAGCATGGCGTCGATCAAGGAGCGCAGCCCCGAGGTGCACCTGTTCCTCGAGATGCCAGCCGATGCCCTCGACGTCAACGTGCACCCGACGAAAGCCGAGGTCCGCTTTCGCGAGCAGTCGCTGGTGCACGAGGTGGTGCGTCGCGGCCTGATGGACGCGCTCGGGGCGAGCGGGGTGCCGAACCTGCAACTGGCCCAGGAGACGCTGGTCTCGAAGCCGTTCGCACCCGCGATTCCAGGCATCCTTGGCGGCGGCAGTTTTCCGAACCGCTGGGTGCCCGGCGCTGCGCCCAGGCAACCCTACCCGAACATGCCGTACCCGGCCCCCTCGTCCGGCCAGCCCCCGGTCGCGAGTGGTGGGGCACCCGCCGGGAGCCAGCCGGCACCGGATTCCGCCTTCGCCACGGCCGCAGCCGCGATGGCGGCCGGAGCAGCGACGCCGATATCAGACGTGCGTCCGATGATTCCTCTCGGGCAGTTCCGCGACACCTTCATCATCGCCATCGACGACGAGGGGATCGCAATCATCGATCAGCACGTGGCGCACGAACGGGTGCTGTTCGAGCGGGTGATGCAGCAGCTGACCCGCGGCAACCTGCAGTCGCAGCGGTTGCTGGTGCCGCTGCTGATGGACATGCCGGTTGCGGCGCAGCAGACGCTGATCGAGCGCTCCGCAGACCTCTCGCGTCTCGGGTTCGAGGTGGAGCCGTTTGGCGAGGGGACGCTGAAGGTGTCGGCCGTGCCGCTCCTGCTGAGCACCGAGGAAAGCGCGCAGGCGCTGCTGGCGCTCGCCGAGGACCTGGAAGGGCTCGATCGCGGCACGCACGTCCAGGAGGCGCTGCAGCGCATTGCCGCCACCACCGCCTGCCACGCCGCCGTCAAGGCGAACGATCCGTTGACCTACGAGAAGATGACGCACATCCTCGAGGAACTGCGAGCGACGTCGTACTCCACCATCTGCCCGCATGGCCGGCCCGTGATGCTGCGCATCACGAAGCGCGAGATCGAGAAGAACTTCGAGCGGCTCTAGGTAGTTCAGAAGGCAGAATCCAGAAGGCAGAGTGGCGGGGCCGGTCACGGTGCTGTTCTCCGCGTGCTTGCTGTCGCTCATCGCCGCGCTCGTGGGTGTTTTCTCGCCTGCTCAGCTTGACCCGTTCTTCTAGCCACTGTTACTGTGGCTGCGTTCGCCGATAACAACTACATAGCCCCACGCTTGCCCAAGCGAAAAAGGCCATCCAGCGCGAGCTCTGTCCGCAATTCCGCGCGTGAGCTCGACCGTTGGAGCGCAAAGCTGTAAGCCACGGACATCCCGAGGGATGACGGGTGGTTTAGCTGCCGAACTTGGAGTCCGTCATGGTGTCGCGCCGCTTCCTGTCTGTACTTGCGGTTCTGTCCACGGCCGTCGCCTGTTTCCTGCTCGGCGACTTCCACGCACGCGCGGGCGACGCCGTCAGTCGCGCCGAGTACGACGCGAAGCTCGACGCGATTCGCGCCGAGGTGCGTTCGCAGGTTGGCGACGTTCGATCCGCGGCAATTGTTGCGGCCGGCACCAGTGGCAGCCTCGAGGCCGAGAGCGGTGCCGCACGCGATCCGCAACGCGCCCGCATGGTCAACGAGATCAAGCAGGAACTGCAGAGCGAGATGGGACTGCTGCCGCTGGAGCTGTTGCGGGCGCGGCGCACCAGCTTCGTCGAGCTGTATTCCACTGATAACCAGGGCCGCAGCAGCTACGGCACGGCCGGGTATCTCGGTCAGGGTTACTTCATCACCGTGAAGCACGCCGTGGTGGCGTTGAAGGATGAGGACAACCGCGACGGCCAACGCCGCATCACCTCCATCCGCGTCATGCACCACGGGCGGGAAGTGCCGGCGCGGTTGGTGGATGCCGGCGATGCCGACGTCGAAGTGCATGCCGGCGACTGGGCGATCATCCGCACGCGACCGCTCGACCTGCCCGCGCTGCACCCGAATGTCGCGTTCGCCTACGACTTCGCCGAACCAATCTTCCGGCTGGGGAACGACTACTCCAAGGGCATTTTGCTGTCGACCGGCTACGTCGGTCAGCGCACGCCGAACGGCCTGATCACCGCGCTCACCGACGGCCACCCAGGCGTGTCTGGCGGCGGTGTGCTGAACCGCGATGGCGACCTGGTGGGGATTCCGATCGGACGCATGCAGGGCGACTTCCGCTTCTCGTTCATCCTGCCGATTCGCGCCGAGATGCTGCGCAAGCTGCCGCCCGCGGCAGCGCTGGAGCCGGCGGCGGCCGCCCCCGACTCGGTGTTGCCGGCTGCGGCCGCCAACCGCCCGGCGGGGGTGCAGACGCACTGAGCTGCTGGTGGTGCGCCTAAGCTAAGATGGCGGCATGACGCCTGGCGAATGCATTCTGTTTTCCGGTGGCGCCCCCGGCGCTGAGGCTGAGTTCGGCGCGTCCGCTGAACGCCACGGCATCGAGGAAGTGAACTTC
>JBKJMH010000417.1:0-18212 GCA_046596625.1 Vicinamibacterales bacterium
CGGTGGCATCACGGTCGCGGTGCTAGGATGCGGAGCCGACGTGGTCTACCCGCCTGAGCACGGCGGACTGGCCGCCGCCATCCGTGTGCGTGGTGCCCTCGTCAGCGAGTTGCCGCCGCGCACGGCGCCGCGCCCCGGCTTCTTTCCGAGGCGAAACCGGATTATCAGCGGGCTCGCGCGTGCGGTCGTGGTGATCGAAGCCGGAGACAGGAGTGGGTCGCTCATCACGGCGCGGATGGCGCTCGAGCAGGGGCGGGACGTGCTCGCGGTGCCCGGCAATGTGCTGAGCGGGCGCAACCGCGGCGGCCACGCCCTGCTCAGGGACGGCGCGCGGCTTGTGGAAAGCGCCGACGACATCCTCGACGAGCTGGGCCTGGCGTCAACCGGTCGGGTTGGTTCTGGCGCGGCAGCCGCGGAATCGGATCCGGTGCTGGCGGCGCTCGTGCCGGGAGAGTCGGCAGATTTGGGCGAAATTTCAGCGAGGACCGGGCTTGGGGCGTCGCAACTGCTGCCCCGATTGCTCGAACTCGAACTTCACGGCACGGTCCGGCGCGAGCCGGGCGGCCGTTTCATCCGTTTTGACAGAACGTGCTAGGGTGGCAGGGCAGATGGCAAAGACACTCGTGATCGTCGAGTCGCCGGCGAAAGCCAGGACGATTCAGCGGTTCCTGGACAGCAAGGAATTCGACATCCAGGCCAGCTTCGGACATGTTCGCGACCTTCCCGAGTCGGCGGACGAAATTCCTGACGAGATCAGGAAGAAGAAGTGGGGCCGTCTCGGCGTCGACACCGACAACGACTTCAAGCCCTACTACGTCGTCCCGAACGACAAGCGGAAGCATGTGGCCGCGCTCAAGGCCGCGCTGAAGGGCGCCAGCGAAGTCTTCCTCGCAACCGACCCTGACCGCGAGGGTGAATCGATCAGTTGGCACCTCAAGGAGGTGCTTCAGCCGAAGGTACCCGTGAAACGCATCGTCTTTCACGAGATCACCGAATCGGCCATCCTCGAGGCGGTCAAGGACGCACACGACGTCAACGAGAATCTGGTCCGGGCGCAGGAAAGCCGCCGCATCCTCGATCGCTTGTACGGCTACACGCTGTCGCCCGTCCTCTGGAAGAAGGTGCAGACCGGCCTCAGCGCCGGCCGCGTCCAGAGTGTCGCCGTCCGCCTGATCGTGGACCGCGAGGAGGAGCGCCGCGCCTTCACCACCGCGATCTACTGGGACCTCGACGCTCGCCTGTCCGGTGACGGCCGCGAGTTCAGCGCGACGCTGGCGCGCCTCGGCGCCGAGCGCGTGGCCAGTGGCAAGGACTTCGACGCCAATGGCACGTTCGTGGGGAAGAACGCCCGCGTGCTCGCCGGCGACGCGGCGGCGGAGCTGGTCACGGCGCTCCGCGCCAACCTTCCCTGGACCGTCACGGCGGTCGAGGAGAAGCCTGGCGTCGAACGGCCGGCGCCGCCGTTCACTACATCAACGCTGACGCAGGAGGCGAGCCGCAAGCTCGGCTTCTCGGCCAGCCGAACCATGCAGGCCGCACAGTCGTTGTTCCAGGACGGTCACATTTCCTATCACCGCACCGACTCGACGACGCTGAGTGACAAGGCGCTGGGTGAGTCGGCCTCGGCCATCCGAGAGATGTTCGGCGACGCGTACTATTCCAGCCCGCGGCGCTACGCAACGAAGGTCAAGAACGCCCAGGAAGCGCACGAAGCCATTCGTCCGGCGAACTTCACGGCGACGCCACTGACCGCTGGTCTCCACGGCGATGACTTCCGGCTCTACGAACTGATCTGGAAACGCACGATGGCGTCCCAGATGGTCGATGCCCGCGTGCTGCGGACCACCGTCGAGATCACCGGCACCGGCACCAACGGCGAACCGGCCATCTTCACGGCGTCGGGCAAGGCCATCGAGTTCGCCGGCTTCCGCCGCGCGTATGTCGAAGGCAGCGACGACCCGGCCGCCGAGCTCGAAGACCAGGAAACCGTGCTCCCGAAGCTGACGGTCGGCGCGCGCGTCACCGCCCCCGAGGCTCAGACGCCCGGGAGCCTGGCACTGTCGGCGCTCGAGTCGAAGAAGCACGAGACGACGCCGCCGGCACGCTACACCGAAGCGTCGCTGATCAAGAAGCTCGAGGACGAGGGCATTGGCCGCCCGTCCACCTATGCCGCCACCATCGGCACCATCGAGCGCCGCGGCTACATCTTCCGTCAGGGCAAGGCGCTGGTGCCGAGCTACACGGCGTTCGCCGTCACCCGGTTGCTTGGCGCGCACTTCAGTGATCTGGTCGACATCAAGTTCACCGCGATGATGGAGGACGATCTCGACGAGATCTCCCGCGGCGAGCGCGAGTGGCGGCACTTCATCGAGGAGTTCTACCGCGGCGACGCGAACCACCGCGGTCTCGAGGTGGCGGCGAAGCAGGCGGAGGAACTGGCAGACTATCCGCTCATCGACGTCGGCGTCGACCCTGACTCGGACGAACCGATTCGCGTCCGCATCGGCCGCTTCGGTGCGTTCCTCCAGCTCGGGGAGGGGGGGCCGGGCAAGACCGGGTCGCTGCCGCCGAACGTCGCGCCGGCCGACCTGACGGCCGAGGAAGCGATGCGACTGATCCGGGCGAAGGCCGAAGGGCCGCGCCTGCTCGGTGTCGACCCGATGACCGCACAGAACGTCTACGCCATCCACGGGCGCTTTGGCGCCTACGTGCAGTTGGGCGAATCGCCGGAGAAGGGGTCGAAGGCCAAGCCGAAGCGTTCGTCGCTCGTCGGCGGCATGACCGAGTCGACGGTGACGCTCGAGGAAGCGCTGCGCCTCCTGCAACTACCGAGGGAACTCGGCACCCATCCCGAGAGTGGGGAGGCGGTGCTGGCCGGTCTGGGTCGCTTCGGTCCCTACGTCAAGCACGGCGACGACTTCCGGTCGCTCGAGAGCGACGAGGAACTGTTCACCGTCGACCTCGCGCGCGCACTGCAGCTGTTCGCCGAACCGAAGAAGTCGCGGCGGCGTCAGGCCAGCAAGACCGTGATCGCCACGATCGCCCGGACCGAAGGCGCAGCGCTGCAGGTGCTCGAAGGCCGGTTCGGACCGTACGTGACCGACGGCGAGACGAACGCCTCGCTACCGAAGGGGACCGACGCGGCGACGCTCACGCTGGAGGCGGCCAACGACCTGCTCGAGGCCAGACGCTCTGCTCCGCCCCGTCCGGGCCGTGGTCGCGTGGTGGCTCGTGGGAAGAAGAAGGCTGCTGGCGAGACGACAGTCAAAGCCAGGACCGCCAAGCCGAAGGCGGCGAAGGCCGCGAAGCCGAAAGCCAAGACCACAGCCACACCAGGCGCCAGGAAGCCTCGCAAGGTTGCCGCGTCATCATGATCCGCATCGTGGGTGGTGGCCTCGCTGGATGTGAGGCTGCATGGCAGGTCGCGTCAGCGGGCCTGCCAGTCACGCTGTACGAGATGCGCCCGGTGCGTGGCACCGCTGTGCACAAGACCGACCGGCTGGCTGAACTGGTCTGCAGTAACTCGTTTCGCGGCGACAAGGTCGACAACGCGGTCGGACTTCTCAAGGAGGAGATGCGCCGCCTTGGCTCGCTGGTGCTCCGCGCCGCGGAAGCGAGCCGCGTGCCTGCGGGCGCTGCGCTTGCCGTCGACCGCGAACGTTTCGCCGACGCCATCACCACCGCGATCGCCACACACCCGCTGATTACCATCGTGCGCCAGGAGGTGCTGTCGCTTCCGGCCGCGTCGGTCGACGAACCGCTCATCGTGGCCACGGGGCCGCTGACGAGCGAAGCCCTGTCGGCTGACATCGCCAGGCTGGTTGGCAGCAGTCAGCTGTATTTCTACGATGCCATCAGCCCGATCGTGCTCGCCGAGTCGATCGATCGCACGCAGGTCTTCCGCCAGTCGCGCTGGGACCGCAGTCTCAGGGGGACCACGGCTCCTGGCGCCGCAATAGCGGGCGTCGCGGGTGAGGGTGCTCCGCCCACTCCTGAGCCCGCCGGCGACAGCGGTCCGGCCGTCGGCTGCGGCATCGACGATGGAGAGGGCGACTACCTGAACTGCCCGCTGAACAAGGACGAGTACCTGCGCTTCTATGACGCGCTGACGCACGCCGAGTCGGCGACGGTGCACGACTTCGACAAGGAGCGGTTCTTCGAGGGGTGCCTGCCGATCGAGGTGATGGCGCATCGCGGTGTCGACACGCTGCGGTTCGGGCCGATGAAACCGGTTGGCCTCACCGATCCGCGCACGGGTCGCTTCCCCTACGCGGCGGTGCAACTGCGCCAGGACAACCTCGCCGCCGATCACTTCAGCCTCGTCGGATTCCAGACGCAGTTGAAGTGGGGCGAACAGGCGCGCGTGCTGCGGCTGATTCCCGGTCTCGAGCAGGCCGAGTTCGTGCGCTACGGCATGGTGCACCGCAACACCTACGTCAACGGCCCGACGGTGCTCTCGGAGACCTGGCAGTTGAAGCAGCATCCGGCCATTTTCTTCGCCGGCCAGATGTCGGGCGTCGAAGGCTACGTCGAGTCGGCCGCATCGGGTCTGCTGGCCGGGCTGAATGCGGCGGCGCTCGCCCGCGGACGTGCGACGTCGGCGCCGCCCCGCACCACCGCCATCGGCGCCCTGGCCTATTACGCGTCGCATGCCGATCCGGCGCACTACGAGCCGTCGAACATCACGTTCGGCATCATGGAACCGCTGGCGCAGCCGCCGCGCAGCAAGATGGAGCGGAAGTTGGCGATGGCGAATCGCGCGCTCGACGTGCTCGCGGACTGGATGCGGGACAGGGCGGAATGATCGAGCACCTGAAGGCATTCCTCAGGTTCCTGGCGCTCAACCGCAACCTGTCACCGCACACGGTGCGGGCCTACGACAGCGACCTCACGCAGTTCATCGGTCACGTCGCCGCCGAAGCCGACCTGCAGAAGCGCGAACTCGACCCGGACGCGCTCGACCGCGACGCCATCCGCGCCTTCCTCGCGCACCTCCACGACGACGGGCAGTCGCGGGCGACCGCGGCCCGCAAGCTCGCCGCCATCCGCACCTTCCTGCGCTACCTTCGCCGTGAAGGGATCATCGACTCGGACGCCGGCTCGCTCATCGCGACGCCGAAGCGCGAAGTGCGGATGCCGGCGCACCTGTCCGAAGGCGAAATGGCGCAGATGCTCGATGCGCCAGACGACGAGCAGCCGCTCGGCCGCCGCGACCACGCCATTCTCGAGCTGTTCTATGCGTCGGGACTGCGCCTGAGCGAACTCGCCGGGCTCGACATCGATGACGTGAACCTGAGCGGCCGCATGGTGCGCGTGCTCGGCAAGGGTGGGAAGCAGCGGCTGGTGCCGTTCAATGGTGCATCGGCGAAGGCGATTCGCGCGTGGCTCCACGACCGCGAACAGTACGTCAGGAACCGGGGCACTGACGAGCGTGTCATCGGCTCTCGTGCCCGCGACCAGCGCCGGCAGACGGGCGGCCGCACCCGGCGGGAGCCGCTCTTCGTGAACTATCGTGGCGGGCGGTTGACGGTGCGCAGCATCGACCGTCTGGTGCGCAAGTACGCTGCGGTCACCGAGCGGGACGGTGTCAGCGCGCACGCGCTGCGCCACTCCTTCGCGACGCACCTGCTCCAGCGCGGCGCCGACCTGCGCACCATCCAGGAACTGCTCGGACACTCCCGGCTGAGCACCACGCAGCGCTACACCCACGTGAACGCCGCGCAGTTGCTGGCGGTCTACAAGAAAACTCACCCGAGAGCCAGCGTCGATACCCGCCGCGGGCACGACCGTACGACTGAGCCGAAGAAGACCGACGGCTGAGACGCTGCGCGAACCGGCTTCTACGACGCGGCGGCGATTGGCAAATCGCCGCGGTCCAACGGTGCGGCGCGGCGGCCACGCGGGAACTCGATGCCCAGCGTCTTGATCTTGTAGTTCATCACGCGCGGGGAGATCGACAGCAACTCCGCCGCATCCTTCTGCACCCAGTTCGACATCTTGAGCGCCTCGATCAGGGCGAAGCGCTCCACATCGTCCAGCGGAATGCCGGTCGGCGGAATGCGGACGACCGTCGCCTGCTCGCGCGAACTGCCGGGTGTCGGTGCCTCGCCGAGCCGCAGATCGTCGACCGCGATGGCGTGCCCTTCGGCGAGCAACATCGCGCGTTCGATCGTGTTTTCGAGCTCGCGGATGTTGCCGGGCCAGTTGTAGCGCATCAGGAACTTCTGCGCGTCGGGCTCCAGCCCTTCGATCTTCTTCTTCAATTCGCCCGAGAACTTGCGGATGAACGAGTGCGCGAGCGGCACGATGTCGTCCTTGCGTTCCCGCAGCGGCGGCATCTCGATCGACACCACGTTCAGGCGGTAGTAGAGATCCTCGCGGAACAACCCCGCCTGCACCATCGCCGGCAGGTCGCGGTTGGTCGCCGCGATGAGGCGCACGTCGACACGCAGCGTGCGCGTGCCGCCCAGGCGCTCGAACTCATGCTCCTGCAGGACACGCAGGATTTTGGCCTGCGTGTTCGGGCTCATGTCGCCGATCTCGTCCAGGAACAGCGTGCCGCCGTCGGCCTGTTCGAAGCGGCCGATGCGCTGCTTGTCGGCACCGGTGAAGGCGCCCTTCTCGTGTCCGAACAGTTCGGACTCGAGCAGGTTCTCCTGCAGCGCGGCGCAGTTCACCTTCACGAAGTTCCGGGAGTTCCGCAGCGAGTTGTGGTGCGTCGCACCGGCAATCAGTTCCTTGCCCGTGCCGGTTTCGCCGCGAATGAGCACCGTCGTGTTGCTCTTCGCCACCTTCTTGACGATGTCGAGCACGAGCTGCAGGGCCGTGCTCGAGCCGACGATCTTGTCGAACTCGTAGATGTCCTGCTGCGTGCCGCGGAGGTAGTCGAGTTCGTGCTTCAGGCGCTTCATCTCGAGCGCCTTCTCGATCTTGACCTCCATCTCCTCGATCTCGAACGGCTTCTGCACGTAGTCGAAGGCGCCGATTTTCATCGCCTCGACCGCGGTGTTCACCGTGCCGAATGCGGTCATCAGGATGACGGCGGTCGACGGATGCAGGGCGCGCGTCGTGCGCAGCACGTCCATGCCGTCGCTGCCGCCCATCTTGAGGTCGCTCAGCACGACATCGAAGTGGCTGTCGTGCAGGCGCTCGATCGCGGCATTGCCGTTGGCGGCTTCCTCCACCTCGTGTCCCGCCTCCGACAGTCCGCGCGCCAAGCCGCGGCGCAGCGCATCGTGATCGTCTGCAATGAGTATTCGCCCCATGACCCGTCGCCTCTTCTCTATGTGAACCAGCTCGATTTGGACGAGACCGGCAGTGTCACCCTGAACCGCGTGCCGCGCCCGGGTTCACTGGTGAGATCGATTCGTCCGTCGTGTGCGTCGACGATCTTCCGCACGATGGGCAGGCCGAGGCCGGAGCCCGTAATCTTGGTCGTGAAGAAGGGGTTGAAGATGCGGTCGGTCAGGTGTGCCGGGACGCCGGGACCGGTATCGATGACGTCGACGACGATGATCGGCGTCGGCTCCGGGGCATCGGCGGCAAAGCCGGGGTCCTGCGCCAGCGATTCGAGCGAGGCATGGAGCACCACCTGTCCGGTCCCGTTCATCGCCTCGAACGCATTGGTCAGCAGGTTGGAGAACACCTGGCACAGCTGGTGTTCGTCGCCGTCCATCAGCGGCAGTCCGCGGGCGACGTCGACGTCGATGCGGATGTCACGGCGCGGCACCTTGCTCTCGGCGTTGATTACCGACTGCTTCAGCACGTGCGCGATGTCGGTCTGTTCGACCTGGAGCCGGACCGGACGCACGAACTCGAGCATCTCGACGACGATGGCGTTGGCCAGTTTTGCCTCGCTGAGTATGTCGGCGAGCAGCGACTGGGCATCCGGCGAATCCTGCACCTGGCGGCGGAGCAGGCCCGCCATCACCTCGATGCCGGCCAGCGGGTTCTTCAGCTCGTGCGCAATGCCGGCGGCCATTTCGCCGAGCGAGACAAGGCGGTCGCGCAGGCGCTCGCGTTCTTCCATCTGTTCGACGTGCGTGAGATCCTTGAAGAACAGCACGGCACCAATGGCCGCGCCCGCCTCGTCACGCACCTGCGAGAGGGTGAACCCAATGACCCGATCCAGTTCCTTGAGCCGAAGTTCGGCTCGGTTCGGCAGCGTCGTCAGGTCGAAGGCGCCCGCGAGGACGCGCACGAGGTCGGGCCACTGGCGGAAGGCGTCGCTGGCCGGGCTGCCGATGGTGGCGTCTTCGCGCGCGGTGGCGAAGATACGGCAGGCCTCGTCGTTGATCAGCGCCAGCCTTCCGTCGCGGTGGATGGCGATGACGCCGTTCCGCATGCTGCTGACGAGATGCTTGAAGAAACGGTCATCTGGCGACGCGCCTGCGCCTGACGAAGCGCCCCTGGCCGCGGTGGCGGTCGAGGTACGGCGTGTGCGAGGTGCGACGATGGAAGTCGGTCGTGTCGAGGGCATACCCTTCAGCTCAGGAGCGGAGGGGCAAGGGATGTACCCACCCCTCAGCTCAGAAATTGCGCTGAAACCCGCGCAAATTGCGAGTGGCGCGCAGGGAGGCTGGCGGCGAGTCTAACAGAAACGTAATTGGCTGACGGATTCGTCAGTCGATGGCTGCGGTCGGGTCCGGGGCCGATTGCAGATCTTCCCATCGCTGCATCAGTTCATTGACCTTCCACATCAGCGCCTGGTGATCGTCGGCGGCCTTCTGGGCAGCGGCCCGGTCGTCGTAGAACCCCGGAGCGGCCATGCGCGCTTCGAGATCGCGGATGGCGACCTCGGTTTCCGCGATGCGCCCTTCGAGGCGTTCGATCTCCGCCTTGCGGGCCTGCCCGGCCTTCTGCTTCTTTCTGGCCTCGGCGTCGACCCGCTTCTTCTCGTCGCGGCTCGGCGGCGTGACAGTGGCCGGCGCCTCAGCTCTGACGGTGGCGTTGCGGGCGGGGGCTTGAGCCTGGGTCTTGTGCGGTTTGGCCTTCGACGTGTGGACCTTCGGCGGCGTCGCCGTAGCTGGTGCGGCGGGCACCTCCGGGTGCTCCTTGTGCCACAGGAACTCGCGATACGTGCCTGGGTAGGCCAGCACGCCGCCGTTGCCGACCTCGATCACTTTGGTGGCGAGGCGTTCGACGAAGTAGCGGTCGTGCGACACGAAGATCAGCGTGCCGCCGTAGTCGACCAGCGCGTCGAGCAGGACTTCCTTCGAATCCAGGTCCAGATGGTTCGTCGGTTCGTCCAGCAGCAGCGTGTTCGACGGACGGAGCAGCATGCGCGCCACGGCCAGGCGCGTTCGCTCGCCACCGGAGAGCACCTTCACTCTCTTGTAGATGTCGTCGCCCGAGAACAGGAACCCGCCGAGGATGTTCCTGATCATCGGCACCATGTGCATGGGCGAACCGGACGACAGCGTGTCATGCACGGTCGGATTCGGGTCCATGCGCGTCGCCTCGTCCTGGGCGAAGTACTGCATCACGAGGTTGTGGCCGGGGACGTACTCGCCCGAGTCGGGCGATTCCTCCCCCGAGAGCATGCGCATCAGCGTCGACTTGCCGGCGCCGTTATGTCCGACGAGCGCGATGCGGTCGCCACGCTCGATGTGCAGGTTCAGGTCGTCGAAGACCACCAGCTCGCCGTAGGCCTTCCGCACGTGCTTCAACTCGAGGACGGTGCGGCCGCTCTTCTCGCGGACGGGGAACGTGAAGTGAATCTTCTTGCGCTCGGCCGGCACCTCGATCGGCACCACTTTCTCGAGCATCTTGATGCGGCTCTGCACCTGCGCGGCCTTCGTGGCCTGATAGCGGAACCGATCGACGAACATCTTCACGCGCCCGACTTCCTCGTCCTGCTCGCGCTTCGCCTTGCGCATCGCCTCGATACGCGCGTCGTGCGCCACCAGGTAATCGCTGTAGTTGCCGACGTAGTCGGTCAGCGTGCGCAGCGTGAGATCGGCGATCCGCGTGACGACGGCGTCGAGGAAGAAGCGGTCGTGCGAGACGAGGATGACCGCGTGCGGGTAGGCGTTCAGGTACTCCTCGAGCCAGTTGCGCGCCTCGAGGTCGAGGTGATTGGTCGGTTCGTCGAGCAGCAGCAGGTTCGGCTGCGTGAGCAGCAGCTTCGCCAGCGCGATGCGCATCTGCCAGCCGCCGGAGAAGGTTTCGGTCTGGCGCTCGACGTCCTCGGGCGAGAAGCCGAGTCCCTGCAGTACCGTCGCGGTCTTCAGCTCGATCGTATAGCCATCGCCAAGACGGAACCGATCCTGGAGGTCGCTGTAGCGGCCGAGCATGGCCTCGTGTTCGGCCTCGGGGATGGCCGGGTCGCCCAGCCGGTCCTCGAGGACGTGCATCTCCGCCTTCATCGCCAGCAGACCGGCGAAGGCGCCGCTCGCCTCCTCGAAGACCGACTTGCCGGCGTGGTTGAGCCCGTCCTGCGGCAGGTAGCCGACGGTCAGCGCCGATGGCTTGAGGACGGCGCCGGAGTCGGGCTCCTCGAACCCGGCCATCATCTTCAGCAGCGTGGTCTTGCCGGCCCCGTTTGGTCCGCAGAGGCCGACGCGTTCGCGCGCCGTGATCTGCCACGTCACGTGGTCGAACAGGACGCGACCGCCGAAAGTCTTGGTGAGGTCGGAGAGCTGGATCATGGAAACGGCGAATTCGGGAGTCTGGCACCTGGCGTCGACCGCGGGGCCACGGCACGACTGGGGAAACCAGCGACCGGCGTGGTGCGGATGTTCAGCGGCCGGCTATTCGCCGAGCGCTTTCGCTGCGGCAGCCAGCACCTGCGGCACGCGGAACGGCTTGGTCAGGTAGCCCGATACACCGAGGTTGACGGCTTCGATGGCAGCCGACTCGGTGGAGTAGCCCGTGATGATGATCACCGGCAGATCCGCCTTGTAGCGCTTGGCTTCGCGAATGACACTCAGGCCGTCGATGCCCGGCATTTTCAGGTCGGCGATGAGCAAATCGTACGGTTGCAGGCGCATCCGATCGAGCGCGGTGCGCCCATCCGGAGCCACATCCACGTCGTATTCGGCCAGCGCCAGCGTCTTGGCCAGCAGGTCCCTGATGCTGGCCTCGTCGTCGACGACGAGAATGCGAGGCCTGGTGCCGATACTGGTGCGTTCCGGCATGGCCGGCGATTCCAGCGCGGGCGCCGCGGAACGTGCGGCCGGACGCGAGTGCTGGCTGTCGAGCCAGGCATCGATGTCGCTTTTCCGGAAGCGCCACTGCCGTCCGACACGAACAGCGGGAATCTTGCCGGCCTTGATCAGCCGGTAGACCGTGCGCAGATTGACCTGCAGGTACTCCAGGACTTCTTCGGTTGTCAGGAAGGTTTCGTCAATCATGGTCAGGCGATCGGCAACTCCACCGTGAACACGGCACCACCGTCAGGATGGTTCCCCGCAGAAATACGGCCCCCGTGGTCCTGAACGATGCCGTAGGCGAGTGAGAGGCCGAGGCCCGTACCCTGCCCTACGCCCCTGGTTGTGTAGAACGGTTCGAAGATGCGCGGAAGCGTATCATCGCTGAGGCCCGCGCCGGTATCCCGAACCGTCGCGACCAGCCAGCCCTTCTCGCCGCTTCCCGTCCGGATCTCGATGCGCCCCGGCTTGCCCGTCGCGGCGACCGCCTGCTCCGCGTTCATCATGATATTCAGAAATACCTGATGGAGCAGGACCGGATCGGCCTGAACCTGCGGGAGATGCTGGTCAAAGTCTCGCACGACTTCGATGTCTCGCGACCGGCACGAGGCCTTCCTGAGCGTCAGCACTTTCTGCAGGATCCCGTTCAATCGGGCCTTCCGGCGCCGCACACGGCCCGACCCGGCGAACACCAGCAGGCTGCGGACGATCCGCGCGGCCCGGTCCGCATCCCGGTAGATGGTGCGGATTTCATGGCGGATGGACTCGGGAAACGCACCGGTTGCACGCAGCAGCTCGAGGTGGCCCAACACGCTCTGCAGCGGATTGTTGAGCTCGTGCGCGATGCCCGACACGAAGTGCCCGATCGCCGCCAGCTTTTCTGACTGGACGAGGCGGCCCCGCATCTCGTCGCGTTCGCGCAGCGCCAGCACCGGCAGCATGTCGCGCGCGACGATGACACGGCCCGAGTGACGTCCCGCCGGGCCGGCCAGGTCGGTGACGGTGACGACGTAGTGGCCGCTGAACCCGGGCACCCAGAATTCATGCACGGCCGGGTTCGACAGCGGGTACGTGAGGGTGTCGAGCCAGGTCGCCAGCTCAGTCGTGACGTGCGCGCGCAGCGGCTGCATCTTCAGCGCGTCGGCCCCGATGCCGACGGCATCGGCGAACGCCGGGTTCGCGCGGACGATGCGCCCCTCTTCGTCGGTCACGACGATCAGGTGCGCAATCGACGCAAACAACTGCTCGAGTTCCCGCCGCGACTTCAGGACGACCTCGAGCAACTGCATCGTCTCCACGGCGTTCGACAACTGCCGCCCGAGTTCGTCGGCGCGGTTCAGTAGCGCGATGTCGTCGCCCGCTTCGATACGCACCCCTTCGAACACGAGCGTGCCCAGGGCGCGACGGCATCCGCGCAGCGGCACGGTGACGATGCTGGTGGCTTCGGTGCGGCGGCTGGCGAGGCCGGCGCGCAACGTCCGTAACGCTGTCGCGGCCGGTGCCAGCGGATCGTCGGCACGAACCGGGTCAACGGACATAACGTGCGCATGGTCCGACGAGGCGAGCGGCACGAGCGAGCGCGAGTCGCGTTCGTAGATCCAGACGGTGGTGCGGTCGGCAGCAAACAGGTTGGTGGCTGCCTCGCAGAGCGGCTCGAGCGCGCCGGCGAGGTCGAGGCTGGACGACAGCCGCACCGAGAACGCATCAAGGAGCGCGCGTACATCGTGCTCGAAATCCTCGCGCTGCCTGAGGCGAGCAAGTTCGAGCGCGAGCAGGAACCCCGCCGGCACATCGCTGCGTTCGAGATCGGTCACGTCGAGCAGCGCGCCGTGCGGCATGCCGATGACGAGCAGGCCGACTCGCTGCGTGTCCTTCAGCAGCGGCAGCAGGACGGCACGGTCGGAGCCGAGCCGCTCGTGCAGCAGTGGCATCTTCAGCGCGAGGCCGGTCACGGCAATGGCCCGACGCGTGCCGAACGATTCGCCAATGAGCGCGGCTTCGTCGCCGCGGGGGCGCCATGCCTCGGTGGGCAGGTCTTCGATGCCGCTGCCGGACGTCGCCTGCAACAGGCCGCTGGCCGGATGCTGCTCGAAGAGCAGCGACGCGGTGCCGCCGGCTACCTGCAGCGCCTGCTGATGGAGCAGGGACATGGTGGCATGCCGGCTTCCGCCGTCGGCGAGCAGCGTCAGGAGTGTATGGGTGGCCACGCGGGCGGCGCTGCTGGTTGTCTCCATAGGGGGCTATCCCACGAATTCTATCCGACCTAAGCCCAGCCTTTTCAACGACCTGCTGCTAAGATCGCGGCACCAGCCCAGCGTACAGGCCGAATCGTGGCCCATGCCGTCTAAGCCCATAAGAAGAGAGGGCGTTCCGCGCAGCGCATGACGTCGACCGATGAAGAACTCGTGGCCCGCTCGATGGGCGGCGATCAGGACAGCTTCAATCAGCTCATCCTCCGGTGGGAACGGCCGATCTACGCCCTCGCCTATCGGACGATTGGCCGCGAGGAAGACGCGCGGGACGTGTGCCAGGAGACGTTCCTGCGCGCCTACCGCGCCCTGCCGAAGTTCCGCCGCGAAGCAAAGTTCTCCTCCTGGATCTACCGCATTGCGCTGAATCTCTGTCGCGACTGGGCTCGCAAGGAACGGCGCACCCCGGTCGTCCAGCCGCCAGAGGACATGGACCTGATGGAGATGGCTGCTGCGGTCGGACCGACGGAGTCGATCGAGGATCTGGTGGCGCGAAAGGACCTGACCGCTCGCGTTGAACTGGCCATGGCCAGGCTTCCCGACGAACAACGCACGGCCATCGTCCTCAAGGAGTACCACGGAATGACATTCCAGGAGATCGCGGATCTCCAAGGGTGTCCGCTCAGTACCGTCAAGACACGGTTGTATCAAGGACTGTCGGTGTTGCGGCGCGAGCTTGCGCGCAGCCCCGGCCGAGTGGCCTGACATCATGAACGACACACGTTGCACATTCGATGGTCGCCGGGATGAAGTCCTCGTGGCCTACCTCTACGACGACATCGAGCCGCTGGAGCGCCTGGCGTTCGAGGCGCACCTGCCAGCCTGCCTGGCCTGTCGCTCCGAACTGGACGCGCTGTCCGATGTGCGCGACGGACTCGCGGCGTGGGCGACGCCTGCGGTGCTCGACGGCGTGGGCGGCACCGCGCCCCGCTCGGCACTCCGCATCGTCAATCCCGGGCGGCAGCCCCGGGTGTCGAGTGGCTGGCGCACGTTTGCCGACGCGCCGGTGTGGCTGCAGGCGGCCGCAGCGATGCTGGTGGTGGCCGCGTCGCTCGGCCTCGCCAACATCAACCTCACGTACTCGCGCAGCGCCGGACTCAGCGTCAGCACCGGATGGCTGCGGCCGGCGCCGCCGACTGTTGCGCCCGCGGCGGCTCCCGTGGTGACGGCCTCGGCGCCGGCCCCAGAGCCGTGGCAGGCCGACCTGACGGCGCTCGAGCAGAAAGTGATGGCGGGGGTGATGGCGCAGCTCGCCTCGGCGCAGGCGCCCGCCGATGACGCCGCCCTGCTGGCCCGTGTACGAAGCATCGTCCAGGAGAGCGAGCGTCGCCAGCAGCGCGAACTGGCGCTGCGGGTGGCCGAGGTCGCGCGCGACAGCATTGTGCAACGTCAAGCCGACCTCGTGAAGATCGACCGGAGCCTGGGTCTCATCCAGCGCAACACGGGCGTGGAGGTGATGCGGACGCAGCAGCAACTGAATACGCTGGCGCAGCGCGTGTCGCAGCAGCGATGAGTGAAGTGGGGTATCGCGATGCCGGGCGCGCACAGGTGCCGGCACGCGCTGAAGGCAAAGGGCGGAAGAGAGTCATGCGCAGAGTACTGATGTCGACGATGGTGATGCTGGTGGCCGTGGCGGCCGCGGCCGGGGCGCAGGACGCCAGGCGAACGCCAACACCGAGTCGGGCCGAGGCCGCCCGCGCCCAGCAAGTGCGAGAGGCGCGCTATCAGATCGGCCAGATGGAGCGGCTGCTCGAGGGGGCGGTGGAGCACGGTGCAACGGCGATGCGCGACCGCCTGCAGGCCGTCATGCCTGCGGACATGCTGCTCGCCGAGAACGCGCGCGCCAGGGGATTCCGCCTCGACGGCTACGGCGTGTTCTTCGATGTGGAAGTGCCCGACCTTGGCGGCACCCTGGCCTGGAGCCTTCGTACGCTCGACCAGAATGACCTCGGGCTCGACGCCGCGCTCCAGACCTTGCGTCAGGCGGCCGGAAACGACGTGAACCTGCAGCAGGCACTCAAGCGGGTGGAGTTGCAGATGTCGCCGATGGGCACGTCGATGCCGGCCCAGCCGGGTGGCGCCACCGCCGTGCAGGCCAGCGGGTCAGCCCCGGCCCCGGCCGCCACGGGCGCCCGGTCCACCGTGAACGATCCGGTGCTGGCGAATCCCGAAGAGGCCTACCGCACCGAAATCCGCGAGGCGCTCATCGACGCGATGCTGGAACACAGCCGTGGCCTGAACATCGGTGCGGATGAACGCTTCACCGTTGCCGCCAGGCGCAGCGACGACCGCCCGCGGCTCGGCATCGACACTGACGCGCGAACCGTGGTGCTGAGCGTGCGGGGCGCCGACCTCGCCGCCTTCCTCGGTGGGCAAATGAGCGCGCAGGACGCACGCGGTCGTGTCGAAGTCCGGGTGTTCTAGAATGACGGCATGCGCGCCACACTCTGCCTGATTGTCCTGCTGGCTCTGTCCGCGACGGCCTGCGGTCCGAACATCGACCTGAAGGCCTCGCTGCAGGTAGCCGACGTCTCCACCGGCTGGGCCGATCTCGGTGTGGTGAACGGGCAGAACAAGATCGTGCCCTCGATCACCTTCACGCTGAAGAACGTCGGCTCGGCCTCGATCACCACGCTGCAGTCGAACGTGATCTTCCGCCGAGTCGGCGAGGATACCGAGTGGGGGGCCGGCTTCCTCCGCATCACCGGTTCTGAAGGGCTCGCGGCGGGTGCGTCATCGAAGACACAGACCGTGCGCTCGACGCTGGGCTACACCAGTTCGGAAACCCGCGCCCAGATGATGGCCAACCAGCAGTGGGTCGACGCCCGGGCGCAGGTCTTCGTCAAGTACGGCTCCACGCAGTGGATTCTGATCGGCGAATACCCGGTCGAACGTCGCCTGATCCAGAAGTAGCGTCAGCGAGTCCCGAGTGACGACCGCCGCCACCACCTCTCTCGAACGACGGCTCGGTCCGCTCGATGCGGCGGCCATCGTCGTGTCGAACGTCATCGGTGGCGGTATCTTCTTCTCGCCGATCATTGTCGCGGGGCTCGTCCCGAGCGCCCGCGGCATTCTCCTCGTCTGGTTCCTCGGCGGGGCGCTGGCCTTTGCCGGAGCCATGGCATACGCCGAGCTCGCAGCGCTGCGGCCCCGTGCAGGCGGCGAGTATGTCTACCTGCGGGAGGCGTTCGGCCCGCTCACCGGCTTCCTGAGCGGATGGACGTCGTTCGTGGCGGGCTTCTCTGGTGCCATTGCCGCCAGTGCCGTCGCGCTCGCCGAGTACATCGGGCGCTTCGCGCCGATTGCCGGCGACGGCACCCCGCTCCTCACCATTCCGTTGCCGCTGGTGCCGATCGTGGTGTCGCCCAGGGCGATCGTCGCCCTCGCCGCCATCCTGCTCATCACCCTCGTGCACCTGCGGGGGCTCGGCCCTGGCCGGCTCGTGCAGAACGTCCTGGCGGGCGCGAAGGTGTCGGCGATCCTCGTGTTCCTGGCGCTGGCATTCGGCACCGGGGACGGCCAGGTCTCGCACGTCACGGCTGGCGGCGCGGCATCGGCGAGCGGCATCCTGCTGGCGCTCGTGCCGGTGATGTTCACCTACTCGGGGTGGAACGCGGCGGCCTACGTCGCCGAGGAGGTGCGGTCGCCCGGACGGAACGTGCCGCTGGCGCTCGGTGTCGGCACGCTGGCGGTCGTCATCATCTATCTGGGGCTGAACGCCGCGTACCTCTATGCCTTGCCGGCTGACGCGCTCGCGGCGGTGAAGGGCACGCTCATCGATACCGTCGCCGAGCGGCTGTTCGGCTTCACCGTCGGCAACGTCATCGCTGCGTTCACGATCGTGAGCATTGCCGCCAGCATCAGCGCCATGGTGCTGGCCGGGCCGCGCGTCTACTTCGCGATGGGGCGCGACGGCCTCTTCACCGAGGCGTCCGGCCGCGTACATCCGCGCTTCCGCGCACCAGTGAGCGCCATTGCGATTCAGGCGGTGTGGAGCGGCGTCCTCGTGCTCTGCGGGTCGCTGTCGCAGTTGGTGAGCTACACAGGGTTCGCGGTGGTGTTGTTCTCGGGAATCGCGGTCGCGGCGCTCTTCGTGCTGCGCGCGAAGGATGGGGCGGTCGACCGGCCCTTTCGTGCGTGGGGCTATCCGCTGGCGCCGGCGGTGTTCGTGCTCGCGAGTGCGGCGATGGTAGGGAATGAAATCTGGCGGAACCCCCGGCCCTCGATCGCCGGACTCGCGATCATCGCGCTGGGGATTCCGCTGTATGTCTGGCTGCGGCGCTCGAAGTCCTAGCGTCGCCGTCCCCGATTACGGCTCGGCGCGTTCCAGTTCACCCTTGTAGGTGATGGTGCGGTCGGGAATGACGCGCACTTCGAAGGAGAGCGGCTCATAGCCGTCCAGCCGTACCTCGATCCGGTGCGGGCCAGCCTCGAGACGCAACTGCTGGAAGACGCCGTCGTAGTCGTCGACCGACCCGGCGAAGTAGCCGTCGACGTACACCTCCGCCTGCCGGGGTGTCACTTTCAGCTTCAGCGCGCCGTCGTAGCCATAACCGTAGGCGGAGCTGCTTCGGGAGTAGGGGTCGTACCAGCCGCCGTCCCATGAGTCGTAGTAACCGTAGTAGCCGCCGAGGCCCAGTCCTCCCCAGCCCCATGGGTAGAAGCCGCCGTAGTAGCCGCCGCGATCGACGATGACCGTGCGTGGGCGGTCGCCGTCGCGCCGTTCGACCGCCGTGCCCGTGGCCGGCCGGTCGCCACGCGGACGCGAGGTGGTATCACCACCGCTCGATGCGCGGCCCGAATCGCCACCGCT
>JBKJMH010000161.1:0-3898 GCA_046596625.1 Vicinamibacterales bacterium
CGCCTCGGCGATGGCCAGCCACAGCCTCGGGCCATAGGGGTTGAGCAGAGTGGCCACCGTGGACGCGGCTGCGATGAGCACGGTTCGCTTCCGCGGCTGCATCGCCGCGTAGCTGACGAGCGCGCCGAGGCCGAAGACCCAGCCGCCATGCAGGTTCGCCCACACGGCAAACAGCAGCGGCAGCCACAAGGGCAATGGTCGTTGGTGGTTGGTCGTTCGTCGGTGGGCCGCGGCGATGGTCGCGAGCAGCGACGCGTAGAGCGCGAGGGTGACGATCTGCGGCCGAGTGCTGCGCCACTGGCCGATGCACGCGAGCGCAACGGCAGCCAGGACGAGCAGGCGCACCCACCCGGGCGTGCGGCGCGTGGCACGTTCCACGACCCACAGCACCGAGCCAACCAGCACTACGCGCAGGGCAACCAGGCCGGGCACGCCGCCGGCGTTGAAGGTGGCCGCAGTCAGCACGTCCCACAACCACTCGTGATTCACCCACACCTGGTCGTGCGTAAAGCTGTAGGGATCGACCCAGAGGAACTGGCCGGTGCGCAGCATGTCGAGGCCAATCGACAGGTGCCCCCAGATGTCGCTCTCAGTGCGGCCGGCGACGGCCTCCCCCAGCACGAGCAACACCAATCCCACGCGAACGAGGGTATCGACGAAGGCTTTGTCTTCAGGTGGTAACTTGGAGCCGGGACGGGCTTGCCGTTCTGGGAAGCTCATTTTTTGGTACGGATCGTCGGGGGTCGTTTTTGGCGCGGCAGTGGTGAACTCTCAAGCGACCATCTGAGCAAGCGATCCGACGCTCATTGGCGCTCGGAGACCCGTTCCCCTTGCTTCGGCGAGTCAAGCCGGATGGTGCGCACCGCGACGAGGCCGAGAACGAGGCCGATTACCGTATCCGCGATGTAGTGGAGCCCCAACACCACAGTGCTGACGACCATCAGTACGTTCACCGGAAGGAACACCCACCACGTTAGCCGCGTCGGCCGTAGGCTGGTTTGGAACAGCACCGCGCCGGCCGCGTGCATGCTCGGCATGCCCACGAAATACCCAAGTGTTGTCGTCGGCGGGGCGACACCGTTGCGAATCGCTGAGAACTCGCGCAAGCCGCCCGCCATGAGTGCTCCCGTCGAAGACTCAAGCCACGTGCTTCGCGTTGACTCCGGATACATCAAGTAAGGGCCTGCCACCGGCCAGACGACGAAGACTAACAATGCGACTCCATAGCACACGAAGAGGCGAATTAGGTACTCCGTCAATCGGTCGGCATGAGGTTCCAGAACGAACAGCAACACGGCCAATTCAGCGAAGAAGGAGACATAAGCTGCGTCAAGCAACCGCAAAATCCAGCTGTTGTCGGTCAGCGGAAACAGACCCGAGTAGCCGACGCCCGGCCACATCTGTCGGTAGAACCAAGCGTCTACGGTCTTCATGACGTGGTCGGCCATCCGGCCGTGCACTGCGTTTAACGCTAGGTAATTCGCGCTCCACAACGCCGTGTATCCAAACACGACTGCTCCGACTGCCCAAAGCAATGAGACCGAGGGGCGTTGGGGCCGAGCGAGAACGGCGAAGAATAGGATGGCCGAGACGAGCCCTGTGAACGGAAGCGAGTAGAGCTGCAGGAGTGCCGTGGCGACGGCGACCCCCACGAGTGGCAGAAAATTGTTGGGAGTGTGTGTGTCAGCCACCGAGATGAGGCCACTCAGCACCCACCCGAGCGGCAACCAAGCCGCCAAAGCGGCGACGAAGGCGGTCGGGACCACGGGGTTGAAGCCAGTCTGACTGAGCGCGACGGATAGGAGCAAAGCCGCTCCGGCGAGCACCAAAACCAAGAGACGCATGGCGGATAGGATTCAACCAATCTGAGTAGGGTTAGAAGCTATCTCATAAACCCGACAGCGGGTGTGTGAACGAAATCCTGCGGTGTGTCGTACCGCAGGATATGGACCTAACTGACGCGCAATGGGCCATTCTCGAACCGCTCCTCCCGAAACCCCGGCTGCGGCGCGATCGCCGCGGGCGACCGTGGCGCGATCCCCGCGACGTGCTGAACGGCATCCTGTGGGTGCTGCGGACCGGGGCCCCCTGGAAGGATCTGCCGGACCGCTATCCGTCCTATCAGACGTGCCACCGGCGGTTCCAACGCTGGGTGGACCACGGCATTCTGCGACGGGTGCTGAAAGCGCTTGCCCGCGACTTGCACGCGCGCGGCGGGCTGGACCTGAGCGAAACCTTCATCGACGGCACCTTTGCCAGCGCCAAAAAAAAGGCCGCTGCGTGGGGAAGACCAAGCGCGGCAAGGGCACCAAGATCATGGCCCTGGCAGACCGCGCTGGTCTTCCTGTCGCCGTTACCATCGCCTCGGCGTCGCCGCACGAAACCCGGCTCGTCGAACAAACGCTGAAGGCCAGCTTCCTCCCTGAGAACCCCGACCGGATCATCGGGGATGCCGCCTATGACAGCGACCCGCTCGACCATCATCTCGCCGCCCTCGACATCGAACTCATCGCGCCCCACCGCGGGAACCGCGTCAACATCACTCAAGATGGCCGCCCGCTTCGCCGCTACAAACGTCGCTGGAAGGTCGAGCGGCTCTTCGCCTGGCTACAGAACTCGCGCCGCCTGGTCACGCGCTACGAGCGCCGTGCCGCCAACTTCGCCGGTTTTGTCCACCTCGCGTGCGCGCTCATTCTTCTGCGCGCATTTATGAGATAGCTTCTAGTCAAAAGATGTAAATCCTTCAACCAGAGCCGGTTTTGTCACCTTACATGCGGAGAAGGCCCACGGCACACGCACGCTGGACGGCCAGCACTTCGAAGCCTACTACCTTGCACCCCAGACCGTACAAATCCAACGCTGACGGCCGGAGCGCCTTGGAAGGCACCGCCTGTTCCGCCGTCACGCAACGCCACTGCACACGGCCGCCCATGTAGGCCCGCGGCGTCCCACGACCTGCTTCTCACACGCAGATTCGTAGTTCGAGTTACGGATTCTGCGATACGGTGTAGGCATCAACTCATCTGAAGACACCTGACATGCGGATTTCGGTATGGTGCGCCGAACCCGTGCGTGGCAGGCATTCAACATGCCTCTTTCGACGCCCTACGTCCTGATCGCTATCTCGAACGTAACGCGGTCTGCCGCGTTCCGGCACGTGGCCAACGAGAGCCTCCGACTCGAGACCATCGTCGTGCGCGATGGCGACGACGCCGTCCAGGAGATGACCCGTCGCGGCTGGCCGGCGCTGCTGATCGTCGACCTGTCGCTGCCGCGCGTCGATGGCTTCACCGTCGTGCGCCGCGTGCGCCGTGACACGTCAGACCCGAAAACCCACATCATCGTCGTATCCGCTCACGAGTCGCTGCGCATCGCAGCCAAAGAGCTGTCGCCCGCGCTCGGCATCTCGGGCATCCTGCCGCTCGACGTCGACCCAGGCACGCTGCGCACCATGATCCTTTCGGGCCTCGATCCGGCGCGTGAAGCGTCCGCCGCTCCCGCCGCGCCGGCCGACACGCGCGAGCCCAGGGCCAACCCCGCGCTCGACCCCGAGGACGTGGTGGAGCGGGCCGCGGTGGAAATGCGCCGGCGCTATCGCATGCCGATTGGCGTGGGCTACCTCTCCTTTGCCGACCAGGAACGGCTGACCTACCATCTGGCGGCGCGCGATGGCGACATGCCGCTGGCGTCGACCGCCCTGCTGGACGTGGCGGTGCTGCGGCAGGTGGCCGAATCGAGCGAGCCGCTGGTGGTACCGGACCTCGAGAACCACCCGCTCTTTACCGCGCGTCCTGGCGCGGCAACCGGCCAGGTTCGCGGTCTGGCCGCTGTGCCCATTCCGTCGAGCCGCGATTACGCACGCGCCGCCTTGTGCCTGCTCGACACCAAGCCGCTGGCG
>JBKJMH010000227.1:0-12515 GCA_046596625.1 Vicinamibacterales bacterium
CGTGCCTCCCCTCATCGTCTCGATTCAGCCACTCTCGACGAACGTCACTCTGCCCGCCTATGCCACGTCTGGCGCGGCCGGCATGGACCTCTCCGCCGCCATCGATGACACGATGACCCTCGAGCCCGGGCGCACCGCGCTGGTGCCCTGCGGCTTCGCCATCGCACTCCCCCACGGCTTCGAGGCGCAGATCCGGCCGCGCTCGGGGCTGGCGGCCAAACATGGGGTGACGGTGCTGAATGCGCCGGGAACGATCGATTGCGACTATCGCGGAGAGGTGAAAGCCATCCTGATCAATCACGGCAGCGAGCCGTTCACGATTACGCCAGGCATGCGGGTGGCGCAGATGGTCGTTGCGGCGGTGGAGCAGGTGGTGTGGGCGCCGTCCGACACGCTGCCAGACACGGCCCGCGCCGACGGCGGCTTCGGTCACACGGGTCACTGAATCGGGGTTCGCGCCACCACCTGCAGCCGCACATAGTCGGCAGTCCACTGGCCAGTCGTATCGCACAGCGACGGGCGCAGCAGGTCGAGCACGTCCTGCTCCACACGCGCCACCAGCGTCTCGGGTACGGACGCGAAGATCGAGACGCCGAAGGTGCGCAGCCAGCCCAGCATGCCTTTTGGCAGTGGCGTCGGCCGCGGCACCAGGCGGATGTCGTCGACGGTGAAGCCGTTCGCCTCGAGCCTGGCGCGGTATTCACCGGGCGATGGGTAGTACCAGGGCGACTGGAACGTGATGCCGTGATGGGCGAACGCAGCACGCAGGGCGACGACGATGGCCGCCACGTTGGTGTGACCACCGAACTCCGCCACGAAGCGGCCGCCGGGCCGGAGGGCGCGGGCCACGCCAGCCAGGACGGCGTCGGCCTCCGGAATCCAGTGCAACACCGCGTTGGAGAACACGGCATCGAACTCTGCGGTGAACGTGAGCGCTCGTGCGTCCATGACGCGCGCGGCGATGCCACGAGCCACGGCTGCTGCCACCATCTGCGGCGAGCCGTCCACCGCCACCACATCGGCGCCGCTGGCCAGCAGGTCCTGCGTCAGCACACCGTCGCCGCATCCGAGGTCGAGGATGCGCTCACCCGCCTGCGGCGCCAACCGGGCCAGGATCGACGCGCCAAGTGCCGGCACGAACCCCGCGTGCTGCTGATAGTCGCTCGGCGACCAGGTCTGCGCCACTCTGCGGTCCTCGCTCCTTACTCGGGGTCGGCCACGTAGGGCTGGTGCAGGTGCACCGGCTTCGCGCCGCCGCGCACGCGCAGGTTCACCATCTCGACACACACGGAGAAGCCCATCGCGAAGTAGATGTATCCCTTCGGGATATGCATGCCGAGGCCGTCGCCGACCAGCGACACGCCGATGAGCAGCAGGAACGACAGGGCCAGCACCTTCACGGTAGGATGCCGGCTGACGAAGGCGCTGATCGGTTCGGCCGCGAACATCATGATGCCGACCGAGAGCACCACTGCCGTCACCATGATCGAGACGTTGTCGGCCATGCCGACCGCCGTGATGACCGAGTCGAGCGAGAACACGATGTCGAGCAGCATGATCTGCCCGATGACGGCGGCGAACGACGGCGCCACGCGCGACGAACCGTGGCCCTCCTCCCCTTCAAGCCGCTCGTGAATCTCGATGGTGGCCTTGGCCATCAGGAACAGGCCGCCGCCCAGCATGATGAGGTCGCGCCCCGAGATCTCATTCGAGAACACGGTGAAGAGCGGGGCAGTCAGACGCACAATCCACGCAATCGACATCAGCAGGAGGATGCGCATGCCCATGGCGGCGAGCAACCCCAGGCGGCGGGCGCGTAACTGCTGTGCCGCCGGCAGCTTGCTCGAGAGGATGGAGATGAAGATGACGTTGTCGACGCCGAGAATGATTTCGAGGAAGGTCAGGGTGATCAGTGCGAGCACACCGTCGGATGTCAGGAATGCGTCCATCCGCTAAATTTAGCACTTCTTTAGGTGCATCCGAACAGCGGGGGCGACCGTCGGGCACCCGGCGCGTCAGTCCGCCAGCACTGGTAGAGTGACTCGGAAGGTGGAGCCGCGACCGGGGCCGGCGCTCTGGGCTTCGATTGCCCCGCCGTGCATCTCCACGATCTGTCTGGCGATGGCGAGTCCGAGTCCGAGCCCGCCGTGCTCCCGACCGTGACGGCTGTCGCCCTGGCGGAAGCGATCGAACACGTGCGGCAGCAGCGCCGGCTCGATTCCCGCGCCGGTATCGGTGACCGCCACCTCGCACGTGTGCTCACCACACGACAACTGCATCGAGACGAGCCCGCCGCGCGGCGTGAACTTCACAGCGTTCGACAGCAGGTTCCAGAACACCTGCTGCAGGCGGTCGGCATCGCCAGCCACCTTCGTGATCTTCCCGCCTGGCTCCAGTTCGATGCGGACGCCTTTGGCATCGGCCCCCGGCTGTACGGTCTCGATGCTGTTCAACACGATTGGCTCGAGCGGGGTCGGCGCGAGGTCGAGCCGAATCTTCCCGCTGATGATGCGCGAGACATCGAGCACGTCCTCGACGATCTGGGCCAGTACGCTCGCGTTCCGGTCCAGCACCTCATACGCACGCGCTTTCTTTGCCTCCGGCATGGCTCCCGTCGCCAGCATCCGCGAATAGCCAAGGATGGCGTTCAATGGTGTCCGCAGTTCGTGCGACAGGTTCGCCAGGAATTCGTCCTTCAGGCGGTTCGCGGTACTCGCATCTTCATAGGACCGAATGTTGTCCACGGAGAGCCCGACACGGTAGGCCAGGTCCTGCGCGAAGCGAAGCGCGCCGTCATCGAAGCGCTGATCGCGGCGGCTCGCGCCCACAGTCAGCGCACCGAGCACCCGGCCGCGAGCGAGCAGCGGCACGCCGATCACCGACGCCAGGTCGAGCTGCCTGGCCGCCTCACTCCGCCCCTCGTCGAGGACGGCGCCGTCAGGCGGCCATTCACTGACGAGCAGTGGCTGGCCCGACTCGATAATCCACTCGACGCTGAACTGGCCGTCCACCGCACCGCCGGGAGTGCGCACGAAGCGTTCGACCGTGTCGACAGAGGCAGCGTCACGCGCGACGCTGGCCACGCACGTGATGCTGCCGTCCGGTTGCTCGAGGTGGAACGCGCACCAGTCGGCCACCTGCGGCACCGCGCGTGCCGCCACGCGCGCCAGAGTCTCGCGATAGTCGAGCGAGCTCACAAGGATGGCGCCGGTCTCGGCCACGAAGTCCGATTCCATGCGGCGGCGCCGCTGCGAGTCGTATAACTCGGCTGTCGCGATGACGGCCGACGCCAGGCGGCCCAGGCTCTGGACGCTCTCGCGCTCGACCGCGCCGAACGCGCGCGGTTGCCGGTAATAGAAGGCAATGGACGCCGCCAGGCGCGAGCCGACCTGCAGCGGCAGCACCAGCATCGACGCAATGCCCTCGCGGGCATACGCGTCGAGGCGCGGCGACACGAGTGGGTCGTCGAGCGACTCGAGCACGAGCAGCTCGCCGATGAACGCTGGGCCTGGCGTCGGCGCGGTGGTCGACGTGTCGATGAATGCGGCACCGAGTCCATGCGACGCGGCCACACGCCATTGCCCCTCGTCGGCGCGCCAGACGGCCACGGCATCGGATGGCAGGACCTCGCGCGCCACCGCCAACAGCGCCGGCAGCACGTCGTCGGTACGCGGCGACATCAACAGCCGGCCCGACGCGTCGATGATCGTGGTCAGGCGGCGGCGAAGGTCGACCTGCTCAGCGCGCGCCTCGGCGAGCGCGCGCTCGCTGCGTCGGCGGTCGGAGATGTCGCGGGCGATCTTGGACGCGCCAACGACGCGGCCGTCCGGCGTGCGAATCGGCGAGACGGTAATCGACACATCGAAGCGCTCGCCGTCACGCCGGCAGCGCTGGGTCTCGAAGTGGTCGACGCGCTGACCGCGCCGGATGCGCGACAGGACGAGGTCTTCTTCGGACTGCCGGTCGGCGGGAATGACCATGCGGATTGACTGGCCAACGGCTTCGGCTGCGGTGTAGCCGAACATCCGCTCAGCTCCGGCATTCCAGGAGGTGATGACCCCGTTGGTGTCCTTGCTGATGATCGCATCGTCCGCATCAGCCACGATAGCCGCGAGGCGCAGCGCCTGTATGAGTGAGTCTCCGGTCGAGTCCATACGCGAAGGCGATTGTACTTGTTCGAACGCGACGCGCGTGGCTGGCTGGGAGCGGCTCTGCCGTCGATGCGCGTATCGCCGATCGCGTATCGACATCCTGCTCAGTAGTGAAGCGCAACACAGCGGCAACGACGAGAGCAGGCGTAGCCGCGCGCGTATCAGCTCAGAGTTCGCCGGCTTTCCGCGCGATCCGAAATGGCGTTGTGATTGCACAAGGGGAAGCGTTGTCTATTCAGGAGGTATCGAATGAAGAGTGTGTGGACAGGCGCAACATTCGCGATTGCGCTCGGCTGTGCAGTGACCATGTCGGCGCAGTCGGGTTCGACCACCGGTAGCCAGACGGCTGGCGCCAATCGCACGATCACCGTGACCGGATGCCTGCAGGGCAACGGCAGCACGCCAGGTGCAACGGGCACCAGTGGCACGGCCGGCCCCGCATCGGTCATGCCTCGCGCGATAGGAACTGGAACCTTCACGCTCACGAATGCCCGTATGGGTTCAGGGGCGGTGGCGGGCAGCACCGCGACAAGCGGCCCCGCGGCTGGTGCAACGACGTCGCCCGGTAGCAGCGCCGGCGGTTCGACTCCGTCTGCTGGCTCGACCGGTTCGACCAGCGGCGCCGCTGGCTCGACCGCGGGCACGGCCGGGAGTGGCTCGTCCGGCAGTATGGCCATGCGTGGCTCCACGTATGTGCTGCAGGGTCGGGACACCGAACTCGCGCCGCACAACGGACATCAGGTCGAGGTGACCGGATCGCTGATCGCCTCGCCCAGCGGTTCGGGTTCGGCCAGCGGCGCACCCGGGACGACGGCCGGCGGCAGCACCACTGGCACCGGCAGCGCGGCGAGCGGCAGCGCGGCGAGCGGCAGTTCGGCGTCCGGCGCCTCGGGCATGTCGACGGGCAGCCAGAACATTCAGGTTGCCTCGGTGCGGATGATCGCCTCCACCTGCTCGACGCAGTAACACGACCGGCGATACAGATGGCCGCGCGGAGCGCTTCGCGCGGTCATCACTCTAACGACTCTCTACTCACACCATGACCGATTCATTCGGGGCGCGGCTGCGTCGCCAGCGCGAGCAGCGGCACATAACACTGGCCGACATCGCGGACCGCACGAAGATCGCGGAGTCGCTGTTCGCGGCACTCGAACGCGACGATGTGTCGCGCTGGCCGGCCGGCATCTTCCGGCGTTCGTTCATGCGCGCCTACGCGGACGCGATCGGTCTCGACCCGGCGGCAACCGTGCGCGAGTTCAGCGAGCGATTCCCGGACCCGTCGGCGGTTGCACAGCCAGAACACGCTCCCGAAATTGCTGTGCCCGGAGTTGGCAGCATCCCGTCCTCGCTCGGGGTGCCGGCACCGGCGGCGCCTCCGATGCTCCGGCTGACTCTTGTGGACACCGGCCTGCCCTTTACCGGCGGCCGCTTCATTGCGGACGCACGACGCCGTTGGAGCGCCGCGGCATGGGACCTTGGCTCGCTGCTCGCTATCGGCATCTCGATTTTCGTGATGATGGACCGCTTCTGGATGCCCTTCGGGATCACCGCCCTCTGCTACTACGTGGGTGGCATCCTGGTCCTGGGCAACAGCCCGGGAGTCTGCCTGTTTGCGCCCGTTGCGGCGGACGGCGATGCCGGCGACCCGCCGCGGCCGCAGCGAGCGTCCGCGCATTGGCCGGTCGAGGCACAGCCACGACAGGCGGATGGTGCCTTCCGCCCTGGCCGCGTCCGAGCGATGCGACGCGGCTCTGAACTGCCCTCATAGCCCTCTGAACGATCATCGCCTCGCACCACGCGGGCCGGGCGAGCAGCGCGGGCAGAGACTCAGCTTTCCTTCACGCTGAAGTTCAGGGTGACCGAGAGCACGAAGGGCGTCGCCGTGCCGTTCAGCACCAGCGGTGCGTAGCGCCACTGCTTCACCGCATCAACCGCGGCCTGGTCGAGGAACTTCACGGAGCGCAGCACGCGCACGTCCTGCACCGTCCCGTCGGCGCCGACCGACGCTTCAAGAATGACGAGTCCGGTCACCTTGGCCAGGAGCGCGAGCTCGGGATAGGTGGGTTCCACGCGCTTCAGCAGTTGTGGCGCCTGGACGTTTCCGCCGATCCGCACCAGCTTCGGCGCGGGCGGCGGTGGTGGTGGCGGTGGCGGCGCGACCGTCAACCCACTCACGATGCCACCCTGTACCCCGCCGACGATGCCCCCTTCGACACCGCCGCCACGCGGTGCGACGGGCAGGTCTGGCGGCTCGGGCAGAATCTGCGACGGAGCCTCGACCGGAGCGGCGAACGCGTCGGCCGGCAGCATCTTCGGCGGTTCAGCGGCCGCAGCGGTTGGCGGCGGCGGTGGTGGGGGCGGCGGCGGCGGGGCTGCCGGCATCTCCGCGGTGAAGGCCATCATGCTCGGCACCTGCGGCATGGAGTCCGTCGCATACAGGATGGGGATGACGACGACGGCCAGCGCCAGCACGGTGTGACCGACGATCGAGATGACCACCGGAGCTGCAGACCTGGTCTGCCGGGGCTTGCCTTCGAAAACATCAAACATGACACCCTCCCTCCAGGACGACCGACGCCTGCTTGCCAGGCTCAGGGGGCAAGTGGCATGCCGCGAACAAGACGCACGCATACGAGAGAAAACACTGGTGTTATCGTTCGGCACCGGCAGAGTGTCGTCAGCAGGCGACGACGGGTTGGGGGATTTCGCGAAGGGCTGTGAGGAAAAACCCGCGACGGATACGCCGCGGGTTTCAGGCAGCGAGTGAGGTGACGTTCACAGGCCCTGAGCCGCTGCCGCCAACGGCGACCCGAGCTTCTCGGACGCACCGAGTCCGCACCGGTTGATACGATCGCCGAGCGTGGAGCGCTTGATTTGCAGCAGTTCCGCCGCCCTCGACTTGTTGCCCCCGCTCACCTTGAGGGCCCATCCGATCAGGTTCGCTTCGACTTCGCGCAGGCGGTCCTCGAGCGAAATCGGCGCGGTGAAGTCGGTGGCCGGCGTGACTGCTGGAGCCACTTCGGCTGGCTGCGCCCCTGGACGGAACAGGATGCTGGCTGACATGCAGCCGATGCGAACCGTGCCGCACGAGCAGGTCTGGGCGATGCGCTCGCAGGCGTTCTCGAGTTCGCGGACGTTGCCCGGCCAGGAATAGCGCAGGAACGCCTGCTTGACGACCTCGGAGATGGCCGGCACGTCCTCGTTGCGTCGCTTGAAGTAGCGCCCGAGGAAGTGTTCCATCAGCACCGGCACGTCCTCGCGGCGCTCGCGCAGCGGCGGCAGCGTCAGTGGCAGGACATTCAGCCGGTAGTACAGGTCTTCGCGGAACTTCCCTTCGGCCACCAGCTGCTTCAGGTCGCGCTTGGTGCCGGCAATGACCCGGACATTGACCGGCACGGTTCGCGTGCCGCCCAGGCGCTCGACGGTGCGGTTCTGCAGCACGCGCAGCAGCTTCACCTGCATCGACAACGGGACGTCGTCGATGTCGTCGAGAAAGATCGTGCCGCCTTCGGCCAGTTCGAAGCGGCCCAGACGGTCCTTGATGGCGCCCGTGAACGCGCCGCGTTCGTGTCCGAAGAGCTCGGACTCGATGAGGGTTTCCGAGAAGAGCGCGCAGCTCACCGCCACAAAGGGATGGTGGCACCGGCGGCTGTTCTGGTGAATCAGCGTCGCCGTCACTTCCTTGCCGGTACCGCTCTCGCCGGTCACCAGCACGGTGCTGTCGCTGTTGCCGATGACCCTGAGGAATTCGAAGACCGCGCGCATGCGCGCGCTACGGCCAACGACCACCGAGTCCATCGAGATCTGTGGTGTCGTCATGACACGCCTAGACGAGACGCAATGTCCCGAACTCCGGAATTTCCTCACGGATCGCCGACTCGACGCCCACATGCAGCGTCATGTGCGCACTCGGGCACCCGGCACACATCCCGGTCAGGCGCACGTCGGCGGAATTCCCGCTGACCGTAATCAGCTCGATATCCCCGCCGTCCGCCTGCAGGAACGGGCGGACTCTGTCGAGGACCCCCTGCACGCGTTCTCTGGAAACCATGGTTGTTCTCCCCGGCAAAACCAAGATCAGTGCATCCGATCTATGACGATGCTGACCGTAGGGGCAACGCACATGCCAGAGGGTGGCTGCCGGTTTTCCGGAGCATTTCCGAGATTCCGGCGCAAGGCAGGGTAGGCGACCGGGATCTATTGAGGGAATATTGCCACGCCGGTGCGGGCAAACCCACACATGGTCGTTGGTCGTTGGTCGTTGGTCGGTTGGTCGGTTGGTCGGTGGGTCGGTGGGTCGTGGGTCGTGGGTCGTTGGTTGGAGGGTGAAGGGTGGAGGGTCGGTCACTGGCGGTATGGAACGACCAATGACCAATGACCAACGACTACGGCGTGGTGTTCGCCTTTTCGAGGTGGAACTTCTCGATGCGGTAGCGGATCTGGTCGCGATTCAGCCCGAGCAGCCCGGCGGCTCGGGTTTGGTTCCACTGCGTCCGCTCGAGCGCCTGCACGACGAGCGAGCGTTCGAGCTGCTCGAGATCGATGCCGTTCGGCGGCAGCTCGACCCGGTCGCCCAGCCTGACGGCCGATGCACCGCCAATGGCAAAGTCGTCCGACTGGAGCACGTCGTTCTCCGACAGCAGCATGGCGCGCTCCACGGTGTTTCGGAGCTCGCGGATGTTACCGGGCCAGCCGTGCGACTGCAGCCGCTTCATGGCCTCAGGCGCCACGCCGCGCACCCGCCTCTTGAACTCGGTGTTGTACGAGTCGATGTAGAACTCGACCAGGAGCGGGATGTCGTCCGAGCGGTCCCGTAACGGCGGCAACACGATCGGCAGGACATTCAGGCGATAGAACAGATCCTCGCGGAAACGGCCGGCGCGCACTTCCTCTTCGAGCTTCCGGTTGGTGGCGGCAACGACGCGCACATCGACGTGGATGTCCACCGAGCCACCGACCCGCTTGAAGGTCTTCTCCTCGAGGAACCGCAGAATCTTGGCCTGAAGCCCGGGCACCATCTCGCCGATTTCGTCGAGGAAGACGGTCCCACCGTCAGCTGTTTCGAGCAGACCGCGCTTCTGGCGGTCCGCGCCCGTAAACGCTCCCCGTTCGTGCCCGAACAACTCACTCTCGAGCAGCGCCTCGGGCAGCGCCGAACAGGTGATGTTCATGAACGCCTTCGGCGACCGGTCGCTGTTGTAGTGAATGACTTTCGCGGCGAGGTCCTTGCCGGTGCCGCTCTCGCCGCTCAGCAGCACGGTGGACGCCGGGCTCGACGCCACCTTGCGCATCAGCGCCTTGATGGTGACCAGCGACTCGCTGCCGCCCACGATGCGGTCGAAGCTGTACGGCTGCGCCTGGCTGGCGCGCAGCGCCTTGACCTCGCGCCGCAGGCGCGTAGTTTCCAGCGCCTTGTCGACGAGCAGCGCGATTTCGTCAAGGTTGAAGGGCTTGTTCGCGTAGTGATACGCGCCGTGTTTCATCGCTTCCACGGCGTTCTCGATGCTGGAAAACGCCGTCAGCAGGATGACCAGGACATCGGGGTCGCGCTCCTTCAGCTTCTTCAGCACCTGAAGGCCGTCACCATCCGGAAGCTTGTAGTCGAGGAGCACCAGATCGGGCCCCTCCTCGCTCTTCGCGATGGCGGCGGCGGCCGTGTCGGCTTCGATGACCCGGTAACCCTGTTCGGTGAGTCGGTCCTTCAGGGACCAGCGAATCAGCGGCTCGTCGTCGACGACGAGGATGGTAGGAGCAGGCATGCCGGGCCCAGTATAGCGAGGCGCGACATCGAACGGCACGGCGTCGCTCTCCCGACGTCGCGCCGACTCGTTCAGCAGCTGCGCCCTGCCGGCGCTCGGACGGCTTAGCTCGGCCTGGGAATCTCGAGTGCCCGTTCGATGAGCCGCTCGAGTTCGTCCAGTTCGAACGGCTTGTCGAGAACGGTGAAGGCGCCCAACCGGCGGGCCTCGTCGAGAACTTCTGGCGTCCCGAAGGCGGTCATCAGGATGACCGGCACCTTCGGCAACAGCCGGCGAACGGCTGCCAGCAGCGTCAGGTCGCCGTTGTCCGGCAGTTTCAGATCGAGCAGAACGGCGTCCGGCGCCGTTGCGGAGTCGCGCACGATGTCGAGCGCGCCCTGCGCGTCCGAGGCTTCGACGATGTCACATCCGTGGGCGCGCAAGGTCTCGGCGATCGACCACCGGACCAGCGGCTCGTCGTCGACAACCAGCACCCGCGTCGCGGATTTCTTCCTGACGTGGGGGAATTCCCCACCGGTTGCAGGCACCGCCGACGACGTGTCCGAGGGAAATGCGGCCGGAATTTGAGCTAGCATGATGCCACCGCCGTCATCCACTTCAAAAGGCGCTCCACATGGATCGCGAGTGAACGCTCCGCCGACCGCTCCGGGCAGAATGCTGAATGCGGCGACGGTTTCAGCCGCCCTCCTGGCCGGCCTCATCTTCGTCATCGACCTCACCACGCCGATAGGTCATGGCATCGCTGCGCTCTACGCGCTGCCCTTGCTGGTCGGCACCTCCAACGAACCGCCGCGTTTCCAGCTCGTGGCCGCCGCCGCGGTCTCGACGCTCGCGCTGCTTGGCGCCGCATTCGCCCCGCGTGGACTGGCCCTCGGCTACATCGCCACCAACCGCGGCATTGCCCTCATCCTGATCTGGGCCACCGCCGTGGTGCTGGCGCGCTTCCGCGCCACCTGGCTCGACCTCCGCGCGCGCACGAAGGACCTGGCAGACGTCAACTTTGCCATCGATCACTCGGCTATCGTCGCCACCACAGACACTCGCGGTCGCATTACCTATATCAACGACAAGTTCTGCGAGATTTCCCGGTATACCCGCGAGGAATTGCTCGGGCAGGATCACCGTCTCCTGAACTCCGGTCACCATCCGAAGGAGTTCATCCGCGATCTCTGGGTCACCATCGCCAACGGCGGGATCTGGCGCGGAGAATTGCGCAACCGCGCCAAGGACGGCAGCTTCTACTGGGTGGACACGACGATTGTGCCGTTCCTGGATGACCGCGGGAAGCCCTACCAGTACATGGCGCTGCGCTACGAGATCACCGCGCGCAAGACGTCCGAGGAGCGGCTGCGCGAACAGGAGGCGCTCGCACGCCTCGGCCAGATGGCCGCCGTGGTGGCGCACGAGGTCAAGAACCCGATCGCCGGCATTCGCGGTGCGCTGCAGGTGATTGCCTCGCGCATGCCGGCCGAGTCGCGCGACAAGCCGGTGGTTGGCGACATCATCGCGCGGCTCGACGCCCTGAACGGGATCGTGCACGACCTTCTGGTGTTCGCCCGGCCCCGGAAGCTCCGCTCGGAGGCGACGGATCTCGACCGCCTGATCCGCAACGCGCTGCACCTGCTGCATCGCGACCCGGCCTTCGCCAACCTGCAGGTCGCGTTCCCGCCGGCTGACGCCGTCGCGCCGGTCGACGCCGAGCAGCTGCAGCTGGTGTTCACGAATGTGCTGATGAACGCGGCGCAGGCCATGGGCGGGTCGGGCGAGATCCAGGTCGGCATCGAGCGCCGACGGCAGCGCTTTGTCATCTCTATTGCCGATCACGGCACGGGCATGGCGCCAGATGTCCGCGAGAAGATCTTCGAGCCGTTCTTCACGACGAAGCACCGCGGAACCGGCCTCGGTCTCCCCACCGCGAGGCGCATCGTCGAGGCGCACGGCGGCACGATCGACATCGACAACCCGGAGACCGGCGGCACGACCGTGCTGATTTCGCTCCCGGCGAAATAGCGGCACTGCTGGATTTCCGGCACGTTCGCGCGGGAATTCGCGGCCCGCGACCACAGCACGTCAGGCCAGCCTCGTTTTTACTCGGGATTCAGGCGATTCCCGCCCACGCGCCGGCTGGCGCCCCGCCTGCTCTCAGTGTCGGCGTCATGTCCATCAGCGTGCGCGCGACACACATCTTGAGCACCATGCTCATCGTGATCGTCGCGTCCGCTGGTTCAGTCTGGGCATCGACCGATCGGACGACGCACTGCCCGGCACCGATGCACGTGTGCTACGAGGTGAACGTCATCACCTGCTGCGGTCCATCCGCGCCAGCCCCGATCGGCCAGGTCCGGCTGCCGGAGGCCGCGTCGCTGATGGACGCCTCAGTACCGCAAGCCCCACGGGTGTGCGTCGCGCACGTTCCCTCGTCGCACTGAGTTCGCGTTCTCGATCTGCCGATCCTCCACCGCTCGTTCGTCATCTGAAACCACCACCAGCTCCGCAATCCTCTCCGCATGCCCGCACGTGGACGCCGGAGGCCTGCACGGAGCCACGCTTCCTCGTCCTGCGGTCGACCTGAAGCCGGCCGCGACATATCTCCCTCGCGACCTGC
>JBKJMH010000397.1:0-9798 GCA_046596625.1 Vicinamibacterales bacterium
TCTTCACAGTTGAGGCAGAGACGGGCGTGGCGCAGTTGCATACCCGCTGTGTATGCGACGCCTGTGCCGCTAAACCTTTCGGCCCCGGAATCGGTCCAACCAGGCAGAACATCGAACTCAACAGGAGGGTAGTGTGATGCGATACCGGTGGCTGACGGGAATGGCTGGTGTGCTGCTGACGGTCGGGATGGCGGGGGCGGTGGACGCGGCGCCGCGGCTTCGTGACGCAGAGGCACGCCGAGACCGTCGCGAGATCCGACAGGAACGCCGCGAGGTGCATCGTGACGGCCGTGAACTGCGAACCGACCGGCGGCACGGTGCCGCGGCGGGGGAGCTGCGGGGGGACCGCAGGGAACGACGTGAAGACCGGCGTGAGCTGCGCGACGATCGCCGGGAACTGCGCGAAGACCGCCGTGACCGCGTGCGAGGGCGCTAGTCGCGACGGCCGGGTGGGTCAGGAGCGGGTGATGAGCCTGGCGATCGCATCACGCTTCCAGCTCCATAGTCCGGCCAGGACCATGCCGGCGGCGACGGCGGGAATCGGTGCGCCGAACTTGACGAGGAGCCCACCGGTCATGAGGCACGAGATGGTGAAGATACGCTGAGTCATTATCGAAGACCTCTGAAGGAGAAGATGCGGGCGCCGTCCCGACGACGGCGCCCGCGTTGCGAACGGTCGGTCTACTTCATGACGAAGTCGGGGTAGGCCAAGGCGCCCATCTCGTCCATGTCGAGACCTTCCACTTCCACTGCGGCCGACACGCGGTTCCCGATGATCGCGTCGCACACCTTGAAGAAGGCGTAGAACATTCCGAAGACAAACACGAAGCAGGTGGTGATGCCAATCAGCTGCGCGAAGAGCTGACCGGAGTCGCCGTAGAAGAGGCCCTTCACCGTGCCTGGCACGCCGTTCCAGCCGTCGCCGTAGGTGCCGTCGGCGAAGAGGCCGACGCAAAGCACGCCGAACGCGCCATTCACACCGTGGACAGCAATGGCACCGACCGGGTCGTCAATCTTCAGCGTGCGCTCGATGAAGAACACCGCCAGTACGGCGAGGACACCGGCGATGACGCCGATCAGCATCGCGATAGGGGCGCTGACGAACGCGCAGGGCGCCGTGATGGCCACGAGGCCGGCCAGCAGGCCGTTCACCATCATGCTCGGGTCGGGCTTGCCGAACTTCAACATGACGTAGAGCATCGCCGAGATGGCGCCGCCGGTGCCGGCCAGCATCGTGTTGGTGGCGACGATACCGATGCGGTAGTCACCGCCAGCCAGCGTCGATCCTGGGTTGAAGCCGAACCAGCCGAACGCGAGGATGAACGTGCCGACGATGGCCATCGGGATGTCGTGACCGACGATGGCGTTGGCCGAGCCGTCCTTGTTGAACTTGCCGATGCGGGGTCCGATCACGATGGCGCCGGCGAGTGCCGCGACGCCGCCGACCATGTGCACGACCGAGGAGCCGGCGAAATCCACGTGTCCATGGCCGAGACCGAAGTTGGCGCCGAGCGCCGCGAGCCAGCCCGCACCCCAGACCCAGTTGGCGAAGATCGGGTAGACCACCATCGACATGAACAGGGCGTAGACGCAGAAGGCGCCCCACTTCCAGCGTTCAGCCATCGCGCCGGTCGGGATGGTGACGGTGGTGTCCATGAACACCATCTGGAACAGGAACAGCGTATAGACGCCCGTATCGTAGGCGTTGCCGCTCAGGAAGAAGCCCTCGAGGCCGAACAGCCCGAACGGCTTGCCGAACAGGTTGATGGTGAACTCGTGCGCCAGTGGCGCGCCGCCGCCGAGCGTGGCCATCGCACCAAGGCCGCCCATCTGCAGCGCGTAGCCGCATACCCAATAGCCAAACATGCCGAGCGGATACACCATGAAGTTCATGCTCATGGTGTGCGACGCGTTCTTCGCCCGGGTGAAGCCGGTTTCGACCATCGCGAAGCCAGCCTGCATGAACATCACGATGAAACCCGTGATGAGCGTCCACACCATGTTGATGGCCACTTTGTTGTGGCCGACGGTGTCCATCACCTCCGCGAGCGTGGGCGCGTTCGCGTCGGCGACCGCGACGTCTTTCCGTGTCCCGTACGTGGCTCCTGTCGAATCGGCCGGCGTCTGGGCCTGGACGAGCGTGGGCGCAACGACCGCTGCGAGGGTCAACACCAGGAGGGCCCACATCACTACTCGTCGCACGAGTCCTGCGCTACTCATTACTGAATCCTTTCGTGTCATCAAGCAACCGTTTCCTCACGGTCCAGAGGAGATGGCCGCATCAAGAGCCGTCGGCGTGAGGTGCGTGCCGCGACAATCCGAAGTGTGAACGTGTGTGTCGGTCAACGTTGCAAGCGCATCGCCACGCGGTCGAGTCGGACTGCTGCTTCAGATCGTGTGTTTTCGGAGCAAAACAGCGCGCAAGTCGCATGCGACGCAAATCGTCAATCCGACAATGTTGTCGAGACGGCTCCACGGCTCAACGTTTTCGTCCTGCATTCCTTTGATAGTCGTAAGCGATGGCGTGGCGGCGTCACCAGCCCCGCACGCCTGGATGTCGCGGTCGTCGCGATGCGCGCCGCTGCGCGCGGACGCGGGTCAGCGGACGTTGCGCGCCGATCGCGAAGTGGCGACAGAAGTGTCAGGACGAAGGTGAAAGGGCCACGTTTGTGTGTGCCTCGTCGCGTACCGGCGAGCGTGGCGCGGTAAAATCGCCGGCAACTGGAGGAGCGATGCAGCAGCGGATGCTTGGACGAAGCGGACTGCAGGTTTCGGCGATTGGACTCGGGTGCATGGGGATGTCGCAGGCCTACGGCACGCGCGACGATGAGGAATCGCAAGCGACCCTGCTGCGCGCGCTTGCGATCGGCGTCACGTTTCTCGATACCGCCGATGCCTATGGCGGCGGCGAGAACGAACGGCTGGTCGGCAGCATGATCCGGGAACGTCGCGCCGACGTCGTGCTGGCCACGAAGTTCGGCATCCTGCGCGCCCCGGACGGCACGCCCATCGGTGTCAACGGCTCACCGGCGTATGCGCGTCAGGCCTGCGACGCCAGCCTGCAGCGGCTCGGCATCGAGCAGATCGATCTCTACTACCTGCACCGGGTCGATCCGAACGTGCCGATCGAAGACTCGGTCGGCGCGATGAGCGAATTGGTGCGCGCCGGAAAAGTACGGCACCTTGGCCTGTCCGAAGCGTCGGCCGACACGATTCGACGCGCCCATGCGGTCCATCCGATCACCGCACTCCAGAGTGAGTACTCACTCTGGAACCGCGAGCCCGAACGCGATGTGCTGCCGACGCTACGGGAACTGGGCATCGGCTTCGTGCCCTTCAGCCCACTCGGGCGAGGGTTCCTCTCTGGCTCGGTGACGACGACAGCGAACCTGCCTGCCGACGATTTCCGCCGGACGCTGCCGCGTTTTCAGGGTGACGACCTGCAGAAGAACCTGCAGTTGGTGCGTACGCTCGAGACGCTGGCAGCGAAGAAGGGGTGCTCCAGCAGCCAGCTGTCGCTGGCGTGGATACTGGCCAAGGGCGATGACCTGATCCCGATCCCGGGCACCAAGCGACGGACCTATCTCGAGAGCAATGCTGCAGCGGCCGACCTCGATCTGACCGAGGCGGACGTGGCGGAACTCGACGCGGCGTTCCCGATCGGTGCGGCGTCGGGCGCGCGGTATCCGGCACGCCTGGGTGCGATGGTCGACTCGACGCGAGCACAGAAGTGACGCGGCGGCGATGGAGCATCGGCGTGGCGATGCTGGCGGTAGTGTTGGTACTGGCCCTGACGGGCGTCGCAGTGGCGCAGCGCCGGCAGTTGTTCTACGGTTGGGACGAGACGGTCAAGAACGTCCCGTACGACGGCCGCTTCACGTTTGCACGCGTGCGATACCGCCCGGCACCGGGTGGCAACTGGGCCGGAGGCAGGCCGTCGTGGGTGCACGGCTATCCGCTCGCCGAGCGGAACCTGCTGCAGATCATGCAGGAGGTCTCACTGCTCGATGCCAACCTGGACGCGGCCAACGTCGTTACGCTCGACGCTCCCGAGCTGTTCATGTACCCGATCGCCTACATCATCGAGGTCGGATGGTGGACGCTCACCGACCTCGAGGCGGCGGGCCTGCGCGCCTACCTGCTCAAGGGCGGCTTTCTGATCGTCGACGACTTCAAGCTGCCGGGATGGCGTGGGTTGCCAGGGGGCGGCTGGGAGCCGTTCGAAGAGAATGTGCGGCGTGTCCTGCCCGGCGTGAGGTTCTTCGACATGAACCCGTCCGACCCGATCTTCCACAGCTTCTTCGAGATCACGTCGCTCGACGACTTTCCGCAGGCGTACACCTACGGCAAGGCGGTGTTTCGCGGCGTCTACGAGGACAACGACCCCAGGAAGCGGTTGTTGATGATCATCAACTACAACACCGACGTCTCGCAGTACTGGGAGTGGTCTGGGCGAGGGCTGCGGCCGTTCGACGACACCAACGAGGCCTATAAACTCGGGGTCAACTACTTGATCTACGGCCTCACGCACTGAAAGCGTGCGGCAGGGCTGCGCCACACAGCACACGCTACCGGCGGCTCTCGCCCTCTACCGGCACCAGCGTGATCCCGGCCGTCTCGCGCGCCAGGTGCGCGACCCGGCGCGCTTCGTCCTGTAGCACCTGCTGTACGCGGTACGGGGCTTCGCCAGGGCCAGGCGAGCGGCGATAGTACGTGCCATCGGCGCCGAGTTGCCGCGCCTTGACGTTGTCGCGGAACATCGACCGCAGCACGTGGAGCACCTTCGCCTTGTGGTCGGGGCGTTCGACGGGGAAGAGCAGTTCGATGCGCTTGTCGAAATTGCGCGTCATCCAGTCGGCGCTGGCGAGGAACGTTTCCTCGGCGCCGCCGTTCAGGAACCAGTAGACGCGCGAGTGTTCGAGGAAGCGGTCGACCACCGACACCACCTCGATGGTCTCGCTGTGCCCCTTCACGCCAGGGCGCAGCGCGCAGATGCCGCGGACGTTCAGCCGGATGAGCACGCCCTCGCGCGACGCCGCATAGAGCGCTTCGATGACCTCGTCGTCGATGAGCGAGTTCATCTTGGCCATGATCTCGGCCGGTTGCCCGGCTTCGGCACGACGCCGTTCGCGGTTGATCAGGCGGAGGAATCGTTCGCGCAGCCCGGTGGGCGCCATGGTCAGCTTCTTCAGGCGTGGCGGATCGGAATAGCCGGTGAGCGCGCTGAAGATCGCGCTGGCGTCTTCGGCAATGGCCTGCGACGTCGTGAGCAACCCGAAGTCGGTATACACCCTCGCCGTGCGTTCGTTGTAGTTGCCGGTGGCCAAATGGGTGTAGCGGCGCAGCCCATACGGCGTGCGCTTGATCACCTGGCAGATTTTCGCATGCACCTTGTAGCCGCGGATGCCGTATATGACGTGGGCGCCGGCCTCCTCGAGTGAGCGTGCCCAGCGGATGTTGCGCTCCTCGTCGAAGCGCGCCGTCAGCTCCACCACGACGGTGACCTGCTTGTTGCACTCGGCAGCCCGGCGCAGACTGGCAATGATCGCGGAGCTCGGGCTGGCTCGATAAAGCGTCTGCTTGATCGACAGCACCTCGGGGTCGTCAGCCGCCTGCGCGAGGAGCGCCACCACCGGGTCGTAGGTTTCGTAAGGGTGATGGAGGAGGATGTCGCCCTCGTCCATCGCCGCGAACATGTCGGCGCCGTCCAGCAGGCTGGCCGCCTGCAGCGGCGCATCACGGAGTTCAGCGTAGCCAGGCACCTCGACGAGCTGCATGAAGACGCGCAGGTCGAGGGGGCCGTTGACGGCGTAGACGTCGTTCTGGGCGATTTCCACCTGCTCGCAGAGCAGCGAGACGAGTTCGGCCGAGGCGCTGGCCTGGATTTCCATGCGCACCACGTCGCTGATGCGCCGCCGGCGCAACTCGCGCTCGATGCGCTCAATCTGGGTGCGTCCGCCCTCGTCGTCGAAGTCGAGCTCGGCGTCGCGCGAGAGCCGGATGGACGCCGCCTCCACGATGCGCTGGCCCGGGAAGAGCTGCGCCAGATGCAGCCGGATGAGGTCCTCGAGCAGCACGAATGACACTCCGGCGGTGGCCGGCACCTGTACCAGCCGCTGCAGGCCGGCCGGCACCTGTACGATGGCGAAGCGGCGAGGGCTGGCGTCGTCGGCGGCTTCGAGCAGGACCGCAATGTTCAGGCTCAGCGACGACAGCCGCGGGAACGGGCGGAGGACGTCGATCGCGAGCGGCGTCAGCACCGGCAGGACCGAGTCGCGGAAATAGGCGCCGAGCGCGGCCCGCTGTATCTCGGGCAGGGCGTCGAAAGCGAGCACACGCAGCCCGTGTGCCTGGAGCTCCGGCAGCAGGTCGTGCACCGCGAGGCGGTAGAGCCGCTCGACAAACTCGTGCGCGCGCAGCCCGATGGCGGTGAGCTGGGCGAGCGGCGTCATGCCGCACAGGTCGGAGTGGGAGCGCGGATCGTCCACCGCTTCTTTCAGGCCGGCGACGCGCACCATGAAGAACTCGTCGAGGTTCGAGGCGGCAATCGCCACGAACTTCACCCGTTCGAGGAGTGGGTTGGTGAGGTCAGCCGCTTCCTCGAGCACGCGCTCGTTGAACGCCAGCCACGAGAGCTCGCGATTGAGGAAGAGCGACTGGTCGTGTCCGTGTGGCGTCATGCGCCCACTCCTGCGGTGCGCACGATCAGGTCGCGACCGAAGACTTCGGTGAACAGGTCGGCGCGCGCGGTCGCGGCGATCTGTTCCATGGTCAGGTCGCCCGCACCGGCCAGTTCGAGCACCCACGCCTTGTCGCCGCGGACCAGACGCAGGTTCTTCACCTTCTGGAGGTGTTCGGAGTCGAGCGCGTTCGCGACGCGCAGGATGGCTGCCAGCTTGTTCACCAGCAGGCGTTCGCGCAGGTCGAGTTCCATGTACGGCAGGTGGCTACGCTCCGGCAGGCTGCCGCGGTGGTAGCGCGCGACGTTGGCGACGACGGCGGTCTCGTCGACGGAAAGACCGAAGATCTGCGCCGAGGCGAGGAGGTACTGCGAGTGCCTGTGGTGCGACCGCAGGCTGACGTGCATGCCGACGTCGTGCAGCAGGCTCGCCGTCTGCAGCAGCAGGCGATCGCGGTTCGAGAGCCGGTGCTCCTCGAGCAGTTCCTCGAACAGTCGCGTCGCCAGCGCCGAGACGTGGCGGCCGTGGACCCTGTCGTAGCGGAAGCGGTGCCCGAGCGCGTCCGCGCTGGCCAGCACCTGGTGCTGAAAGTCCTGCGCCGCGACCTGCGCCTCTGGTTCGGCGAGGTCGATGAGGACACCGGATCGCAACGACGCGTCGGAGACAATGACCCGGCGCGCGGCCGTATCGGACAGCAGCGTCGAGAAGATCAGCATCGACGGCATCAGGGTGTCGGCCTCGACTGCGGCGAGGCGCAGCCGCGTGGCCAGCGTCTCGTCGTCGAGCTTCGCGATCTCGGCCGAGAAGTCGAGCAGCGCCTCGCGCGGAATCTCGCGCGTTTGTGCCTCGCCCTCCTGGGCGTGGATTTGCGACGCGGCGATGCGGATATCACCGCCGATGGCGACGAGCTGCGTCACCCTGTGGAGCGGAATCTCGGCCCTGATCTCGTCGATGACGTTGGCGATAACGCGCTTGAGCAGTGACACCTGCAGTTCGTGGTTGAAGCGGCGCAGCTCGAAGCGTTGGCGGAAGCGCACCGCGCCGAGGGCGTAGACGCCCGAACGGTCGGGCTGGCCGTGGCGCAGCAGGGTGAGGCTGGTGCTGCCACCACCCACTTCCGCGAGCAAGGTCCATGCGCCCTTCATTGCGGGATGTCGCTTGAGCGACTCGCGGACCGCCAGGTACAGGAGGCGGGCTTCTTCCGCCTCGTTGATGATCTCGAACTGGATGCCGGTGCGCGAGTGCATGCGGTCGAGGAACAGGTCGCCGTTGCGCGCCTCGCGAACCGCGCTGGTGGCAACGGCGCGCACCTGGGTGACGCCGTAGCCGTCCATGATCTTGCGGAAGCCGTCGATGGCGGCAAACGCGCTGTCGGCGGTGCGCGGCTTGATGACGCCGGCGCTGGAGAACGTATCGCGGCCGAGGAGGACGCCACGCGAGGCCTCCTCGATCACGCGTACGCGCCGGTCCGCGGCAATTTCGGCAATGACGAGACGGATGGCCGTCGCGCCCATGTCGAGCACGGCCACCACCCGCGGCGTCTGCGTCGTCGTGTCGGCCATGTGCTGGTGAAGGGCGGTGAAGCTTACAGCCCTTCCTTCAGGAAGGCGACGAGCGGCGGCAGCGTGCGCTCGGGCGCCTCGAGGTGCGGGACATGCCCAAGCCCTGGCAGCAGCAGCAGGCGAGCCTTGCCGTTGGGGATGGTCTCCGAGATGTACTTCATGCGCGCTTGGAAATTCGCCGGGGTGCCGGCGAGGAAGTCGTCGGCGCCGCCGAACACCAGGGTGGTGGCGGTGATGTGGGCCCAGTCATAGACCACGGGGTCGGCGTAGTTCACGTTGCCGATGAGCGTCTGCACCATCGCCAGGCGCGGCCAGTCGGCGCTGAGCGTCCAGCCGTAGCGGATGCGGGCGTAGGTTTCGAACGTGTCGTTCCAGGCCTTGGGGTTGTGGGCGACGTAGCGCATGAGGCTGGCACGGATGGACGGGTAGGTCTGGGCCAGCGTCTGCTTGTAGCCGTCGTCGACGCTCTGGGCCGGGCGATCGAAGCGGCCGTCCGACACGCCAATCGGGTTGTAGATGACGAGCCGTTCCGTCATCGCCGGGTACTGGGTCGCGAAGCGCGCCGCCAGCATGCCGCCCATCGAGTGGCCGACGATCATCGCCTTGTCGAGCCTGAGGCTCTTGAGCAGCGTCGCCGTGTTGCGCGCGAAGTCGTTGAAGCTGTACGGAATGATCGGCTTCGACGAGCGGCCGTAGCCCATCTGATCCGGGATGATCACCCGGAAGCCGTCCTTGCGGAGCGCCTCCGCGATGTTCCCAAAGTAGAAGCCGGCGAAGTTGTTGCCGTGCAGCAGCACCACCGTCTTGCCGTTCGGCGTGCCCTGCGGCGCCACGTCCATGTAGGCCATCCGGACGTCCTGGCCGTAGGTGACGAGGTTCAGGTACGAGCTCGCGTACGGATACGGGCACTCGTCGCAGGTAATGCTAATCGGCTTGACGTCGGTCGGCGTCGGCACGGCGGGGGCCTGGGCGCCTTGGCCCTGGGCCGCGGCTGCGGCCGGCAGCCCGGCTGCAGCGAGGAGTGAAAGGAGGAGAACGAGATTCTTCGTCATGGCCCCGCAGTTTACCGCAGCCTTCGCCGACCAGTGAACTCCCAGTCCGAGCGAGATGCGGCGGATTGCGGACGAGTGACACATAATCGGGGCGCACATCCAGAGGAGGGCCCAGTGACGTTCCGGAAGCACGCGCATGCCGCATTGCTGGCGACCGCTGTCGCCAGTGGCTGGTTGATCTCGGTCGGGGCGCAGGCGCGCCGCGAACCGGACTGGCCGCGGCTGCAGGCCGAGACGCTGGAGCACTACCAAGCCATCCTGCGGATGGACACCAGTGATCCCCCAGGTAACGAGAAACCGGTGGTCGACTACCTCGAGCAGGTACTTACCCGCGAGGGCATTGCCGTTCAGCGCTTCGAGGCCGAGCCGAACCGTGTGAACCTGGTGGCGAGGCTGAAGGGCAACGGCCGCAAGCGTCCGCTGCTGCTGATGGGGCATACCGACGTGGTGACCGTCGACCCGAAGAAGTGGACATTCCCGCCGTTCAGCGCCACGCGCGACGGC
>JBKJMH010000013.1:0-4038 GCA_046596625.1 Vicinamibacterales bacterium
GTGATCGAAGAGGCGCTCGGGCGTCAGTTCCGTCCGCGGCTCGTTCTGGAAGCGCTCTTCGGCGCGCTCCCATTCAATCGACAGATGCCGGGCACCGCCGCCGCGCTTCTGTGCCGATAGGCGCTCGCGCTCGTTCGACAGGAAGTGACGGACCGCACTGGAAAGGAAGGCCCGGAAGCGGCCGCGATCGGGGTCGGCCGCTTTGAAGTAATGCTTCTCGATCACGCAGGTGAAGAACCCCTGCGCGAGGTCGCAGGCGTCATCCACCGAGTAGCCCTGGCGCCGGATGAGCGAGTACACCGGCGACCAGTAGAGTTCGCAGAGACTCGCGAGAGCATTGCCGGGTGCGGTGTCGCCTTCGCCCCCGGCGGCCAGCACCAGACTCCAGCGCGTCGTGACGAACCGCCCGGGGGAGAGGCCCGCCATTTGCGGCGATTATGCCATAGGGTCCAGCTTCCTCCGCAGCCGTCGCGGCCTCATGGCTTCTGGCCGGTCGTGGCCCAGTTCGCCAGGTCGTTGAAGGCGCCGGCGACCTCGGCTGGCAGAAACGCGCAGTGCCCCCAGCGGTTGTAGGCGCGCTGCGACAGCAGGTCCTCGTGTCCGGCCGCGGCCACGGTTGCCGCGAACACGGCTTCGTGCGCGAATGGAATCGCTGGATCGCGGGTCGTGTGCAGCGTCAGCACCGGGATACCGATGTTGCCCGACGGCGCGTAATTGCGCTCGTAGAAGTTCAGTGCCGCACGGTCGGCGTCAAAGCGCTGCACCCCATTGTTCAGCAGGGCGCTGAGGTAGTCGTTCGTGCTCGGCGACGCCGTCACATCCACCCGGTAGTTCGTGAGACGGTTGTCGAACGGCACCTTGCCGTTCACGCGGTCGATCAGGTCATTCGTGTAGCGCAGCAGGAAACCGACCACGTACAGAGCCGAGTTCCCGAGTTCCGCCTGGCTGGCAAATGGGAGCTTCGCCGCGACCGCCCACTGAAATGCCTTCTCGGGATTGCCGACGAGCGCGCCGTATACCTGGAGGAACAATGGGCTGGGTCCGCCCGGGTCAAATGGCGAGAGGTACTGGGTGCCGGCAGGCACGTCGAAGGCGGTGCCTGGCAACAGATGCGGAAAGTAATAGTCGAACGTCACGCGAGCATCGCCGGCGTACTGGACTTCCTGAAGAGCGCCGCCAAGTGGGCCACACATCGGCAGGGCGCCGTCGTATTGCCCCGGGAAGCCTTCAGCCATCCTGGTGACGACGAGTGCGCCCAGGGAATGCCCGGCGAGAAACACGCGCCTGGGGCTGCCCACCCTGGAGGTGAAGACCGCACGCAGTTGATGCGTCCGCCGGACTGCATCGTCCAGAGCCCACCCGTTGCTCGAGAAGCTCGAGGCAGCCACGGCGTAGCCGCTCGACAGGAGGGACGCGCGGAACTGCGCGAACCCGTCCTGCACGGTTGGTGCAGCAACCGGCTGGTCGGCCTGTACGATGCCGTGCGCATAGAGTACGAGGTCGCCATTCCAGGCGGCTGGGGTGTCGATCTCATAGAGGGCGCGAGGACCAATGGTCCCGGACTTGTGCGTTTGCGCCGAGACGATTGACGCTGTTGCAACCGCCAGCATCACGAGGACGCCGCGCACGAGACGAACATCGATCTTCATGGTTCTCCTCCTGACCGCTCTGGTTGGACGAAGGGAAAATGTGAGCGTTGCGAGGTAATGACGCAAAGCGCGACGCTGGTTACACCGCCGGCACCAGCCCGTAACCGATGTCGGCCCTTCCTTCATACCAAGTGCTCGCTCACCGGCAGGTGTCGCCGGTGGGCAGCGTGATTCGGCCGAACAACCCGCGAGTCTGTTTCTGCAGGAGGACCTATGAACAACGTCGCTCGGTGCGTCACCGTGTTGGCAACCGGAATTCTCATGCTGCAAGCGGCGGCGAGCGTCGAGGCGCAGGAAGCGCCACGAGCCCACCAGCAGGTGGTGTCGGCCAATCCATTCGGCCTGCTGATTGGTATCTTCAACGCCGAGTACGAGCGCAAGGTCTCTGACTCCGCCACGGCCGGCGTTGGCGGCTCCTCGTTCGTCGGCGGTGACGATGAATACGTCAATGCCGATGCGTTCTATCGCCTCTACCCTTCAGGACAGCCGCTCGACGGCTTTGCATTCGGAGCCAAGGCCGGGATCACGAACATCCGGAACACCGGCACCTACTTCGGTGTGGGCTTCGACGCGAACTGGAGTTGGCTCCTCGGAAAGAAGCACAATTTCTACGTGGGTGCCGGGCTGGGCCTCAAGCGGTTGTTCGGCGTGGGCGAGGTCGAGACCGACCTGGAGTTCATCCCGACAGTCCGTATTGTCAATATCGGCGTGGCGTTCTGAGACTCGGCGTAGGGATGATGGCCGCGTCAATCACGCTGCGCCTGTCGTACAGTAGCGACACTCGCCGGAACGCGAGCATGCGGGGGGCAGATGGCGACGAGGCGTTGGCGGTATGTGTGGGTAGCGGTGGGCGGCGTGCTGGTGTTGCTGGCGTCGGCAATCACGGCGACCGTGGGGTGGCGGCCGTTGATCGGTCCCGCGGCCAGGCCGCTGACCAGCCGCACCTTCGAGAGCACGCCGGCTCGCCTGGCGCGCGGCAAGTACATGTTCACAACGGCGAACGTCTGCATCGGCTGCCATTCCGAGTGGGACCGAACGATTGACGGCCATCCGGCCAGAGCCGGCGCAGAAGGCGCGGGACGAACCTGGGCCGATGAAGAACTGCCGTGGCTGACGGCCCCGAACATTACGTCAGACCGCGAAACGGGTGCCGGCACCTGGACCGACGACATGCTCGCGCGCGCCATACGCGAGGGGATTGGCCACGACGGCCGGGCGCTGTTCCCCATCATGCCGTACGCGCGCTTCGCTGCCATGTCCGATGAAGACCTGGCGTCGATCGTGGTCTACCTGCGCACGCTGCCGGCCGTTCGCAATCCGCTGCCGAAGACCGTCGTGCCGTTCCCGCCGGGACCACTGATCAACAGCCTGCCGCGTCCCATCACCGCGCCGGTGCCCGCGCCGGACATGTCGACGCCGGAACGCAAGGGTGAATACCTGGTGCGCATGGCGGTGTGCGCCGAGTGCCACACACCGAGCGACGACCGTGGCAACAAGCTGCCTGGGCTCGACTTCGCTGGCGGCTTTCCACTGCCCGACCTGGTTGCCGGACACACGGTGTCCAGCGCCAACCTCACACCGGATCCGTCCGGGATCCCGTACTACGACGAGGCCCTCTTCATCCAGACGATACGAACCGGCCGGGTCATTGCGCGCGAACTCGACGACATGATGCCGTGGGTCGCGTATAGAAACCTCACCGATGACGACCTTAAGGCGATGTTCGCGTACCTGAAATCGCTCAAGCCGGTGAAGCACACGGTCGACAACAGTCTGCCGCCGACGCTGTGCCCGATCTGCAAGACCCAGCACGGTGGCGGCGACAAGAATTCAGCCGCGGCTCGAGCCAACTAGCGATCGCTGCCGGCCGCGTCCCTCCCGGCTTCACACGAAGCCGGTCAACCACGCCGCCGCAGCCATCCACGGTGCCGTCATCATCATGGTGAGCCTCACCACATACGACGCCACCAGCAAACCCGTGCCCCAGGCAAGCACTCGGTTCACGCGGCCTTCGCGTCGCCGCTCGAGCACCAGCACGGTGACCGCCAGCACCGTCGGAACGCCGAAGAACCAGAGCGGCCCAAGGGCCAGCAGCGGTGCGACCGGGACCCGCGCCACGGCCGGCGGCAGGAAGTTGAGCGCGGTCAGCAGCATGAGGCTCTTGTGGGCGGCCGGCTTCCTGCGGACGTAGATCGCCCAGCTGAAGAACAGCGCGAACATCAGCAGATCGAACATCGGCACCAGCATGAACGCCAGCGGGTCAATCCCTGATGGCGTGGACGCCGAGCCGTACTTGGCGGCGCGAACCGCGACCGGCACGCCAGTGAGGATGATCAGCGCAGCCAGGCCGATGCTGGCGTAGCCCAGCCGCTGATGCAGCCGGATCCGC
>JBKJMH010000035.1:0-12241 GCA_046596625.1 Vicinamibacterales bacterium
CGCACCGCATCGCCCGGCTTGTCGAGCGCTTCCTGCGCCTCGGCTTCGCCGAGTTGCGCCGCTTCGGCGAGATACCCGACAGGTTTCTGGTCGAGCAAGGCTCGGAACGACTTCAGCGCATCCGAGGCGCGGTTCAACCGCAACTGCGCCACGCCGGCGTAGTAGGCCGCGTATTGTCCGAGCGGGCCATCCTTCGCCGTCGGCTGCGAGGCGAGGCTGAGTGCCTTGCTGTAGTCGCCGTCGGCGGTGAGTTTGGCGAGGTGGCCGAGCGAGGTGGCCGAGGTCGAACGCGCGGCGGTGCCGCGCTCCGGCGCGAGCCACAACTGCGCCAGATCGCGGGGTACCTGCGGGTGAGGCGTGGGCATGAGCACCGTCACCCCGGCCGGTATCTCGTTGGACGAGCCCGAGGCACGTCCCTGCTGCGCGTGGGGAGCCGGCGCGGCCGCCAGAAGCAGCAGGCAGACGAGCAGAGCCGATGTCTTCATCACCTGTTGGGGACCATCTTTCGCGTGACGCTCATCGTGGCTGGGTCGAGCCCGCACCAGCCGGGGGCACGAGCTGCGCGAACCGCAGCGCGGTGAGCGATTCCAGGACGCGCGCCGCATGGCGCGCCAGCAGTTCGAAGGTCGGCGTCAGCGAGTCGGGGGAACCGGCGTCCTCCTCGCCACAGAGCACGGCAAACACCTGCCCGTTCATCGCGAGCGGCACCGCCACCAGGGGACCGGCCGGCGACGCGGCGGCAAACGCCGGGCGCCCGGGGCCATCGGCGCCGAGCCGGCGCGACGCGGCAGCGCGAACGGCGTCGGCGATGAGACCCGCTTCTTCAAGCGGCAACTCGAACGCCGAGCCGACTGGCACGGCGTCGAACCCCGCATGGTTCCAGGTGCGGAGGATGTCCCCTCGCACCAGGAACACCGCCACACGACGCGCTTCGGCGCGGGCGGCGGTGAAGAGCGTGTCGAGTGTCTGCGACAGCGAGGACGCCGTGTCGAGGGCGCGGACGGCGCTCAGCACACGCGCCTGGCTTGCACCGCCGGTTCCGCCGTGCGCGGGGACAACTGCTGCACCGGCGCGGGCGGCCGCCGCGGCGAGCGCGGCCTGGGCATCGGCGTGGGCCGCCTGCACGTGGAGGCGGGCGGCGTCGAGTTCCGCGCGCGCGCTCGCCAGCTCCGCGTCGTACTCGGCGTGCAGCGACGCAAGCACCGCCTCATGTTCGGCACGCAACGACGTCACGGCCGACTCCTGCTCGGCGCGCAGCGTGGCGAGTGCGTCAGCGTGCTCTTCGGCGATCCGTGCGGACGATGAGCGGAGGTCGAGGAGTTGTGCGCGGTGGTCGTCCAGTTGCGCCCGATGGTCGTCGAGTTGCGCGGCTGCCGCGTCGGCGGCGGCCTGGGCGTCCGCATCACGCGCGGACTGAATGGCCAGCGCTTCCGAACGCATGTGCTGCTGGCCGGCCTCGAACCACTCGGCCCGAGCGGCTTCCTTCAGTTGCTCTTCGCGGCTGGCGAACTCGTGGCGGAGCCGCTCGGTCGCCTGCTGTTCAGCGACCGCCGCTGCGTCGCGTGCGGCGGCTTCGGCGACGGCTTGCCGGTCCGACTCGGCCGCGGCGGCGATCTGCCCGGCCGTGACCAGGAGTTGGTCGGCGATCTGCGCGTGCAGTCGCTCGCTCAGCGAGTCGAACGCGCGTGTCATTTGCTCGTCGAACGGTTGAGTCATTGCGGCGCGTCCCTGTGAAGTGTTGAGATTATAGCGTTCGGCAAATTCAATTGGTACAGCTGTTTGGAAGGGACGAGCTTGATGGAAGCACAGGGCCATAGGCGCTTGGCGATAGGCGATCGGCGATGAGCCGCACCTGTTACACTGGCTGCATCGCGTTCAGCTCGCACGGCTGACGCGATTCGTGGTTCAGCACACCTGTTCCGCCACGCACCACATGGGGGCGACTTGGCTTCGACGGGGGTAAAGACTCGCGGGATGCATGCCGAGCACCATTAACTCGTAAATCTGATGGAACATCCCTTAATTGCGGATACTCAGTACGCTCTCGCAGCCTAATTAAGCTGTGAGCGTTCGCCCTGACCTCGCCCGGTGGTTGGGGGCCGAATGCCATTTAAACGGGCTGGCGATCAGGTGGCGGCTCGGCGCCTGATGGTGAGACAAACCGGGCCTGGCGCCTGGCGGTACTTCGCCGCTTCCACACGTTGGGCGTGAGACAAACGAAGCGGACACGCATGTAGAGTCCTTCGGGGATGTGCCTTCGGACGCGGGTTCAACTCCCGCCGCCTCCATTACCCAAGTAATTGCAACGAGGGAGCTTAGCTCCCTCGCTACATCCCGACTCCCTCTCCGCTCCCCTTACATCGCCGCGACCTCACACACGCGCACTGCATCCTCGATAGCCTGCGGGCTGACGTGCATGTAGCCCAGGCTAGTCGACAACGCCTGATGTCCAGCCAGTGCCTGGCAACTGGTTGATGCACAGCGCCCACTCAGGGATTAGTGATACGAAGCCGGAAACAGCTGGCGGAGAGCTGCGACTTTCGGCAGGTCATAGGTGACGATGTACGGATTGCGTGGATTGTGCGCCGCATAGTCCTGGTGATAGGGCTCCGCTGGATAGAACGCGGTCAGCGGTACTACCTGCGTCGTGAGGCTCTCCTTGAACACGCCCGCCGACGAGAGCTGGTTCAAATAGGCCTTCGCAATTACCGACTGGCGCTCATTGGCTGAGAAAATGACCGAACGATACTGAGGACCGTCATCTGGCCCCTGGCCGCCACGCTGCGTCGGGTCGTGTCCGACCGATAGAAAGACTTTGAGCAGTTGGCCGTAGGACACCTTGGATGGGTCGTAGGTCACCTTCACCGATTCCGCATGGCCGGTCGTGCCGGCAGACACAAGTTCGTATTGCGCGTTCTTTGCGGATCCGCCTGAATAGCCGGACACTGCCTCGCCGACGCCGCGCACGTGCTGAAATAACTCTTCGATGCCCCAGAAGCAACCGCCGGCGATCACGAGCGACACCTGGCTCGAGACCGCCGCCAGGGAATCGTCAATCGCCGGGTCGGGCAGTACGACGGCTTTCGACTCCGCGCCCACCACACCGGTGAGCAGACACACGGCCACGGCCGTTCCCAGCCACCATCCATATGACTTCATCATCATGCTCCGGTCATGCCTTGACGAATTGCATCGCCGCTGAATTCATGCAGTAGCGAAGTCCCGTCGGCTTTGGTCCATCATCGAATACGTGACCAAGGTGGGCGTCACAGCGCGTGCACTCGACGGCGCTGCGCATCATGCCAAGCGAGCGATCGGCGTGCTCGACGATGTTCCGCTTGTCGAGCGGCTGCCAGAAGCTGGGCCACCCTGTCCCCGATTCGAATTTCGCATCGGACCCAAACAGAGCGGTGTCACAGCAAATGCAGCGATAGATGCCCTTGTCGTGCAGGTTCCAGGTCGCACCGGTAAAGGCGCGCTCGGTGCCTTCCTTTCGGGTGACGTCGTAGGCGATGGGCGTGAGTTGTCGCCGCCATTCCGCATCGCTTTTGACCACCTTCTCCACTTGCCCGATTTCTCCTCTCACTCCCGCGCGCGAGAAGTCGACCGTCGCGACCATTCTCGTGCTCTCTGGCGCGACCGCCGATGCCGCCCGCACAAACGCAGCAGGGCCGATCAGGGCGCCTGCGCCGCCGAACATCGACATCTTCAACAGTGTCCGTCGTGTCATGCATCTCTCCTGGGCATCAGCTTGGCCGCCAGAATCTCCACCGGCTCAATCGTCGGTGGATGCGCCAGCAACTCTGGAGCTTTCGCCATCAGTGCCGCGGCAATCGGACCGGCGAGGTGGGCTTGCCGGCCGGCCTCGTCGGGAAATGCGTCGAAAATACCGAACGTGGTCGGGCCGATCTTCAACGCGAACCAGACGGTCGTGGCGGGCTCGGCGTTCGCGAGCGACAGGGCGCCCTTCAGTAACTCGGCTACTTCAGTCTCTTTGCCGGGCTTCGCTTCGAGTCTGGCCAACAGCGCTACATGAACCATGGCAGTGCTCCAATTCTTGTTGAGTCGTCGCATTCATCTGCGATGGCTGATTGTCGTCGACCGCCTCCTCCGCCGCCGCGCCGGCCGGGGGGCGCCATGTGCGAGCTACTGCTCGCCGGTGAGGGCGACGGTAGCAGAACCCGCGCCCAGGATGCGCCGGCTGCCCTGCTCCTGAACGAAGCCGACAATGCGGAGGCTCCTCAATGCCCATCCGGCGTCGACCGTGATGAGGCGCGCATCGGCGGAGCTCGTGTCCGTTGCGTCCAGACGTGCCACCGTCGTCAATGACCTTACGACGGAGCCGTGCGACAGCACTCGCCCGCGATTTTCACCACGCGACACGCGCGACACAAGGTTGTCTTCCGTGACAGCCACCACGAGGTCTGCGGCGCCGTGACGCAGCAGTCCAGCCGGCATCTCTGCGTGTATCGCCACGTGGATCGCCGATGGACGTGAGGGCGTCGCGGTGAGCGTGAGCGTGCCGTGGGGCTGTCGCGCGGAGGCCCGAATCAGGCGCTCGACGACCGCGCGGTCGCTGCCAACACCTTGCGACGTGCCGTTGACGACCAGTTGCGGCGTGTAGATGTTCTGTGATCGGAAGACCGCCGCGTCGTAGGCCGACTGCCGTTGGGAAAATGCGGCTGACGAGAAGGGGTCTCGCCAGCCTAGCCGATCCCAATAGTCGACATGTTCACCGAGCACCAGGATCTCGACGCCCTCGATCGGTTGGGTGGCGACGAGCGTCCGGAGCAGTTCGTCGGCCGGTGGACAACTCGAACATCCTTCCGACGTGAAGAGTTCCGCCACCACGGTCGTACGCGAGCCCGACGCCTGCATCGCTACTGAGGACGAATCAGTACGCCGGTTGGCCAACGACGCCGCGGAGACGGCCACGCCCGCCACTAGCGCGACGACAACTAGCTCGGCCAGGTTTCGAGCCTTCATGACGTGCATATCTCCGCGGCACGCCGCAATATTCCCTCAGGCGCCGGCCAGGGCGCGCGATACCGGGGTGATCATCGCCCGCGCCATGTCCTGCACATCGGCATCGGCCAGCGATCAGCCCGGCACCGCTGCGGTCACCGTGCTGCCGGACGGCCGCCACGTGCCGATGCTCGACAAGCCCACCTTGGATGCCCTGCTGGCGCAGAGCGTCGCACCAACGCCTGCCGCCCCGGTCCTGTACGGCGTGCCTTTGCCGACCGGCATCCCGCCGTACCTGGCCGAAGACGTCCGGTCGCGCGGCGCCGTTGCTGGACGGCCCGTCGCCCGACTTCCCCGAGGTACAATTCACTCGACGCAACAGCCCTGACGAAAGCCCCGATCGCTGACTGCTCCTCAAGCCGGAGAAGCCGGACGCACCGCTCCAGAGCGGTTGCCCCGGTCGGGCTCGGCTGGTTCTCCCGCCCGATATGGCTATCTCAACAGGTTCTACTGGTCGAAAGCGCTGTCGACCTTCGGTTCCCCTTAAGGGCCGTCACCTCGTCATAGCCCCGGTTGTGGCGCGAGGATTCGCCATCGCGCTCGAGCGCCTGGTCGCGGTCGTTGGAACGTCGTCGTCTTTCTGTGCTGGCATCAAGAACCTCCGCCAGGTCACTCAGCAAGACGAAGACCGCTGCACACTTGGCTCAGCGGTCGCGACCTCGGCGACCCGCTACCACGGCGTCGGCTTGTAGTCCTTCAGGAACAGCCCCCAGACGTGAGTGCCCGTGTTGAAGCCGGTGATGATCGGCGCGACGATGCGCGCGCCGCCATCGACGACGTCGAGCGGCGGATGAAAGCGCTGCTCGGCGGTCTTGCGCATCGCAATCTCGACCGGGTCCTCGTCGGTCACCCAGCCGGTGTCGACGCTGTTCATGTGAATGCCGTCGTTGAAGTAGTCCGTGGCAGCCGTGCGCGTCATCATGTTCAGCGCCGCCTTCGCCATGTTCGTATGCGGATGGCGCGTCGTCTTTGCGACACGATAGAACTGCCCTTCAACCGCTGAGACGTTGACGACGTGCTTGTCGCGCTCCGGGGTCCGGAGCATCAACGGCTTCAGCCGGGCATTGAAGAGGAACGGGGCGATCGCGTTCACCAACTGCACTTCCAGCATCTCGACCGTCGGTACATCGGCCAGCAGCATGCGCCACGAATTCCTGTCGCGCAGATCGACCTGCTGCTGATCCTCGTCGAGTTGACCAACCGGGAAGACGCTCGTCCGGTCGGCGAACTCCTCCTCGAGCAGGCGCGCCTGCGACAACTGCGCGGCGCTCGACCCGCTGGTAGCGAGGGCGGGCTGTCCGGACGGCGAGTCACCAAGCAGGCGGCGCACATGTTCAGGCAGCTCGCGTGCGGCCGTCAGTTCGTCAGCCATCATGTGCGCATAGAACTCTGGCGGCCGACGCACCGTCTGGCAGGCGTTGTTGATGATGAAGTCGAGTCGCACGCGGGTGTCGACCATGTGCTGACAGAAGGCTTCCACACTCGAGACGTGGCGCAGGTCGAGACCGATAATCTCGAGCCGCTCGCTCCAGTCGCCGAAATCCGGTTCCTGGGCGTAGCGCAACGCGGCATTGCGCGGAAACCTGGTGGTGACAATCAGGCGCGCCCCTGAACGCAACAGCTTCAAACCAGCCTGATACCCGATTTTCACGCGGCCGCCAGTCAGCAGCGCGACGCGCCCCCGCAAATCGGCAAGTTCGGTCCGCGCGGCAAAGTTCGTCGTGGCGCACGCCGGACACAGCTGGTCGTAGAAGTCGTGGACCTGCGAGAAGGGCTGCTTGCAGACGTAGCACACCCGATCGACCGACGGCCCCGCAGCGGCCGCGGCGTGAGCGTGCTCGAGCCGCGGTGGAAGCGCGTACGGCGTGGTGACGACAGGCCGGCGCCGTCGGGCGCGAATGCCGGTCTCATCCAGCACCGCTTCGTCCTGCCGCACGCGTTCCGCTCGGGTCACCTTTCGCCGGGTTCGGTGTGCGGCTGGGTCCGTCGTCGACAGAGCAGCAATCACCCGATGCAGACGCTCGCGGTCGTGAGTCGGGAGAGCATCGAGGAGAGACCAGTCGCTGGCCATCCGCTCGAGCCAATCGATCGCGGCGTCTGCCGCGGTAAGCAGGTTGTTCGCAGGCACTGGTTCCACCGTAGCCGAAAGGCGTGTGCACGAAAGATTCGCTCTTGACCGACCTCGTTGGTCGGATATAAGCTCACCAACTAGATAGTGAGATTGAGTCTCAGTATCTAAGTTCGAGGCTCGAAGGTCCCGCCGGGTGCGCTAACACCCGGCGGGTGCCGCCCGCTCTCGGTCCGAGACAGACCAGGTTTCATACGCGTGCGCGCATGACGCGTCCGGCTCCGCAATTCTACCGGACACCCCCGTCATGTCACGCACTCGAGCAGGAGTGCATTGCATGAAGAGCAAGTCCGCCCGGGCCCGCGACCGCCGTCGCGTCGCCAGGCACGCCGCCGCCACCTCGCCAACTGCGTCGCCTTCCAGAACTCCGTGGCTGACCCTCGGCACCCTGCTGGCCTCCGCCGCCCTGCATGGTGCGACGGCGTCTCCCCTGTTGGCGGCCGTTCCACCGTTCCCGGAATTCGGCGTCCAGGCAGCCCAGTCCGCGCCGTCAGTCCGGCAGCCGCCGACCTATGACTTCGCCATCTCGCCAGGTCCGCTCGCAGATGTACTGGCCGATGTCACGCGCGTGACCGGCGCGCAGTTCTCGTTCAGCCTCGATGAACTCCGCACCATTCAGTCGCCCGGCGTCAGCGGAACGCTCAGCCTCGAGCAGGCCGTGTCGACGGCCATCGACGCCGCAGGCATGGTGGTGCGATTCACCGACGCGCGACACGTGGTCATCGACCTCGAGGGGCAATCAGCGTCCGTGGATGTCGTCGGTCGCTCGGTAGGCGTCGCCTCACCGAAGTACGTGGTGCCAGCGCGCGAGATTCCGCAGACGGTCGCGGTGATCCCACGCGCGGTGATGGAAGCCCAGGCAGCCTCCACGCTCAGCGAGGCGCTGCGCAACGTCCCTGGCATCACAATGCAGGCGGGCGAAGGCGGCGGCGCGTCCAACACCACCGGCGACATGTTCAACCTGCGTGGCTTCAACGCCGCCAACAGTCTCTTCGTCGACGGTGTGCGCGACGACGGCCTCATTTCACGAGACACCTTCAATCTCGAACAGGTTGAAGTGTTCATGGGGCCGACAGGCACGGACGTCGGTCGTGGCACGGCCGCGGGCTACGTCAACATGCAAACCAAGACGCCCCGTGGGACCGCCGACCAGTCGGTGCTCCTCTCCGCCGGCACCGCCGATCAGAAACGCGCCACAGCCGACCTCAACGTTCCCTTGCCGCTGGGTCGCCCTGGCGCCTGGCTCGGTCGCTCAGCAGTCCGCCTGAACATGCTGTGGCAGGACAGCGGCACCCCCGGCCGCGACCTCGTCACGCACGAGAGCCGTTCGGTCGCTCCCTCCATCGCGCTCGGCCTTCAAACCTCCACCCGCATCGTCGCCTCGGCGCAGGTGGTTCGGCAGGACAACCTGCCCGACTACGGCGTGCCCGGCGCCGCATGGCTGGAGTCGCCGCTGGCGCCGACGACGCAGGTAGCCACTCGACCGGTCGATCAACGTAACTTCTATGGCAGCGCTGATGCCGACTACGACACCGCCTCGCAGAACACCGTGCTGGCGCGGGTCGAGCACGACCTGAGCACATCGATCAGCCTGAGAAACCAGCTCCGCTACAACCAGACCACGCGCGAAGCGGTGATCTCGGCCATCCAGAACGTGGCGGCCTTCACGCCCGCGACGAACCTCGTCACGCTCACGCGTCAAGGCAACCGGCGTGAAAACCGCATCCTCTCGAACCTGACCAGTGTCGTCTCACGCTTCATGACGGGACGCCTTCGCCATGCGGTGACCGCGGGCATCGAGGTGACGAAGGAAGAACAGCGCGCGCCGGGGCTGACGGGGTTGGGCACCAGGGCGCCGGTCGACCTCTTCGCGCCGGACGCCAACGCTCCGGTCGTCGGGTTCGCACCCACCCGCTCCGGCACCTACAGCAACGGCACGGTCGACACGCTCGCCGGTTACGGCTCCGACGCCGTGGACCTCAGCCCCCGCTGGCAAGTGTCGGGGGCGCTGCGCGCCGAACACTACGATGCCGGCTTCAGGTCGCTCACCGCCGCCGGGGTGCGGACTGACGAAACGGCGTCTGACGTGCTGCTGAGCGGCAAGGTCGGAATGCTTTTCCGCGTGACGGCGGAGTCGAACCTGTACGCCTCGCTCGGCACCACGAGCACGCCGCCGGGCACGGCAAACTTCACCCTCAGTTCGCAACCTAACAACCAGAACAATCCCAACGTCCGGCCGCAGCAGTCGATGAACGTCGAAGCCGGTGGCAAGTGGGACGTCCACAACGGCCGGCTCTCCTTGTCGGCCGCGGCCTTCCGCACGGTGAACCGTAATGTGCTCTACACCGTCGACGCTGCCGCCATCCCGCCGGTCTTCAACCAGGACGATGAGCAGGTCGTGCGCGGCGCGCAGGCCAGCGCGTCAGGTCGCGTCACGGACCGCTGGGACCTCGTGCTCACGGCTGCCTACCTGGACTCGGAGTCGCACTCGCAGAACCCGCTGAACAGCGGGCGTCGCCTTCCGCTGACGCCGGTCTTCTCCGGCAGCCTGTGGACCACCTACCGGTTGCCGCGCGGACTCACGGTCGGAGGCGGCCTTCGACACACGACACCCGTCTACGTGGACGCAGCCAATACCATCCGCGTGCCCGGCTATCGCCTGGTTGATCTCGTCGCTGAGTACCCCGTCAACAGCATGCTGTCGCTGCGCCTGAATGTGTCGAACGTCACCAACGCCGTCTACATCCGCAACGTGAACAACAACGGCGGCCGTTACAACCCGGGTTACTCGCGCGCCGCGCTGGTGACCACCTCGCTGCGGTTCTAGGAGACGACGGCGATGCTGCTTCAGATTCCAGACGTGCTCACGTCCGATCAGGTGCGCCAGGGCCGAGCCGCGCTCGACGCGGCGGAGTGGGTTGACGGCCGCGTGACGGCAGGCCCGCAGTCGGCGCGGGTAAAGGACAACAGCCAGATCGCCGACGACCACCCGGTGGCTCACGAGGTCGGCACCATGGTGCTGCAGGCGCTGCAGCGCAGTCCGCTCTTCATGTCAGCCGCACTCCCCCATCGTGTGTTCCCGCCGATGTTCAACCGCTACAGCGGTGGCCAGACGTTCGGCAGTCACGTCGACAACGCCATCCGCCAGGTGCCGGGGAGCCCGCTCCGAATCCGCACCGATCTGTCGGCCACGCTCTTCATGTGCGAGCCAGCCGAATACGACGGCGGCGAACTGCTGGTCGAGGACACCTACGGCGTGCACGCCGTAAAGCTTCCGGCCGGACACCTCGTCCTCTATCCATCGACGAGCCTGCACCGGGTGACGCCAGTGACACGTGGGGCGAGGCTGGCCTCGTTCTTCTGGATTCAGAGCCTGGTGCGCGACGACGGTGCGCGCACGCTGCTGTTCGACCTCGACTCGGCCATTCAGCAACTTGGCGCTGAGACGCCCGGACATCCGGTGTCGCTGCAGCTGACCGGTGTCTATCACAACCTGCTTCGGCGCTGGGCGGAGGCCTGAGCATGTCGCTGCGTTCGTTCCTGTTCTGGTGTCACCTCGCCTGCGGCGTCTGCGCGGGCGCCATCATCCTCGTGATGTCGGTCACCGGCGTCCTGCTCACGTATCAACGGCAGATGCTGGCCTGGGCCGATTCGCGGGGGCTCGACATCGTTGCGCCCGTCGGCGCCTCGCCCCTGCCGATCGAGGACGTGCTGGCTCGAGTCCGCGCCGAACGCGCCGGCCCGCCGCCGACGGCCGTCACGGTCTCGTCGGATCCACGGCGCCCCGTCGTCGTCAGCGTCGGTCAGCGGACCCTGCAGGTGAACCCCTATACCGGCGCGGTGCTGGGCGAGGGCGCCGTGGGCATGCGTGCGTTCTTCCGATCCGTCACGGACTGGCACCGATGGCTCGCAGCCAGCGCAGATTCCCGCCCAACCGGCCGCGCCATCACCGGCGCCGCGAACCTGGCGTTCCTCTTCATCGTCGGGAGCGGCATCATTCTGTGGCTGCCGCGAACGCTGTCGTGGCTCCACGTCCGGCCAGTGCTGCTGTTTCGGAATGGCATCCGGGGCAAAGCGAGAGACTTCAACTGGCACAACGTCATCGGAGTCTGGTCCGCGATTCCGCTCTTCATCGTCGTGCTTGGCGGCGTCGTCATCTCGTATCCGTGGGCCAGCGATCTGGTCTACCGCGCGGCAGGCGAGACGCCGCCGCCACGTGCACGACCAGCGGGGGCGGGCGGTGGTGAGGCAGGCAGGGCAGGCAGGCCGGGTGGGGCAGGACGGACGGACAGACAGGACGTGTCGCTCGCTGGCCTGGGCCGCTCCGTCGATGTGGCAACGGCACGGGTTCCCGGTTGGCGCACGGCAAGCGCCCGCATCCCCGTCGCTCCCAATCAGCCCGTCGCGATAACCGTCGATTCCGGCACTGGCGGACAGCCGCAACGACGGCAGACGCTGGATGTCGACCGCCAGAGCCAGACGATCACGCGGGTCGACGCCTATTCGAGCCAGACGACTGGCAGGCGCGCCCGCACCTGGCTTCGCTTCGCACATACGGGCGAGGTATACGGTCTCGCCGGACAGACGCTGGCCGGTCTCGTGTCGCTCGGCGGCGCGATGCTGGTCTGGACCGGCGTGTCGTTGTCGCTCAGACGTTTCTTCGCCTGGCGCGTTCGCGCCGGCGCGCGCAAACGCCTGGCAGGGGCGGCCGCCGGGAGTCGTCGCGAGGCGACCATCGCCGATTGACACGCCGGCATCCGGCGTCATAATCGGCCCGCAGGAGGATTCAGTATGCGTTCCATCACGAAGACGATCGTCGCCATGACGCTCGTAGCGGTCGCCGGCACCGGCATCGCTGCCGGCGTCGCGCACGCACAGGCCAGTCGTCCGACGGTCGATGACCCTGTCGGTCCGCCTCCCGACCCAACCCACATCCCCACCGTTCTGCCCAAGGACATCAAGTGGACGGGTCAGGAAGGCCGGCAGCAGATGGGCCTGCTGTTCGGCGACCCCAACAAGGCAGGGCTCTACGGTGTGGTCTACAAGTGGTACCCGGGCAACTTCTCGCAGCCGCACTTTCACGACCAG
>JBKJMH010000058.1:0-26635 GCA_046596625.1 Vicinamibacterales bacterium
GGATCGATCTGCCGCATCGGTTGCTGCCGCATCCGCTCTTCGTGCGCATGCGCGATGAGTCCCGGCAGCCGTGAGATCAGGAAAATGGCGTTCCCCAACTCGTAGCTGAACCCGAGATCGGCGGAGATCGCCGCAATGGCGCCGTCGACATTCGCCGGCAGCAGCCGTCCAAGCAGGTCCTGTCGCGCCGCGAGCGCCTGCTCGATGGCGCGCAACATCCGCACGTGCTCGCCTTCGAGTTCCAGTTCCATGGCCAGCTGGAACAGGCGGGGCGCCCGCGGGTCCTGCGTGTGCAGTCGATGTCCGAACCCGGGCGGCGTGGTGATACCGCGGGCGACCAGGTCGACCACGAGCTGGTCGGCCGACTCCGCATACGAATAGCCGCTGCGCACGAGCGACAGCCCCTGGTCGAGGAAGCGCATGCACGTCTCGATATCGCCGCCGTGGTACGGCCCGAATGCCAGGATGCCGGCGGCTACCGAGTCCTTCAGCGGCGCGCCGCTCGCGGCAACGTTTCGCGCCGCCAGCGTCGACGGCGGCGTCACCCCGTGATCGATGAGCGAGACGAGGATGGCGTTGAGCATGCGCCCGATGGCACGCGAGGGGAGTTCGCCCATCAGCAGCAGGTAGACGGCGTCGGCGAAGTCGAGCCGTCCCATCAAGGCGTCGAGGTGGAAGCCGCGCACCATGATCGCGTTCGGCGCGATGGCGGTGAGCGCCGTGTGCCAGGCGTCGGACGGTTGCCGCACCTGCGACCGCCGGTCTCCGGATGGCTGTTTCGAGCGGGACTCCGACATCGATCACCTCCAGCCGGCAGAATTACAGCGTGCCGTACAACCGATCGCCGAAGTCGCCCAGGCCCGGCACGATGTACTTGTGCTCGTTCAGCTTCAGGTCGACCACCGGCGTGTAGATGTGCACCTGCGGAAAGTGCTGCTCGACGATGGTGATGCCTTCCGGCGCCGCCACGATGCACACAATCCGCACGTCCTTCGCACCGGCCTGATGCAGCAGGTCGATGGCGGCCACGGCTGATCCGCCAGTGGCCAGCATCGGATCGATCATCAGCACGTAACTGTGTTCGAGCCGGTTCGGCAGCTTCGAGTAGTAGCGCGAGGCAATGGCGGTTTCCTCGTCGCGCTGCAGGCCGATGTGGCCGACACGGGCGTTGGGCACCAGCTCCAGCACCGCGTCGAGCATGCCGAGCCCGGCCCGCAGCACCGGCACCACCACCACTTCGGGCTTCAGGCGACGGCCGGGCGCGGGGCCGATTGGTGTCTCGACGGTGACGGCCACCGACGGCGCATCGCGCAGCGCCTCCGCGGCCAGCAGCACGCTGATGCGGGTGGCGGCGCGCCGAAACTGCGCCGGCGACGTCTGCTTGTCGCGCAACTCGACGAGCGCGTCATGCACCAGTGGGTGATCGATGATGTGGACCGGCACGGTCCCACACTATACAATTTCCCCGGTATGCGTGCATCCCTCGCGGTCGTTCTTGCACTGGTGGCCGCGACGGTGGTCGCATCGGCGCAGGGCGCCCGACGTGCGGTGTCGCTGGTGGTCATCGGCGGCACGGTCCTCACCGAGAACGACACCCGCCAGGTGCTCTCGCCCGGTGCCGTCGCCATCAACGGCACTGACATCGTCGACGTCGGCACTCCCGCCGAAATCGCGGCGCGCTACACCGCCGCGCAGACGATCGACGCGCGCGACCAGATCGTGCTGCCCGGCCTGATCAATACCCACACCCACGCGGCGATGGTGATGTTCCGCGGCCTCGCCGACGACCTGGCGCTGATGGACTGGCTGCAGAAGTACATCTTTCCGGCCGAGGCCAAAACGGTGTCGCCCGACTTCGTCCGCACGGGGACGAGGCTTGCCGCACTCGAGATGATCCAGTCGGGCACGACGACCTACACCGACATGTATTACTTCGAGGACGAGGTCGCGAAGGCCACGAAGGACGCGGGCCTGCGTGGTGTCCTCGGCCAGACGGTTATCCAGTTCCCGGTGGCCGACGCGAAGACGCCGGCCGAGGGGCTGGCGCGCGCCGAAGCGTTCATCCAGCAGTTCCGGAACGATCCGCTCATCGTCCCCGCCGTGGCGCCGCACGCCATGTACACGCTCGATGCCGCCACGCTGCGGGCGACGGCGGCGCTCGGCCGCAAGTACGACGTGCCCGTGCTCATCCACCTGGCGGAAACACAGGACGAGGTGAAGACGGCGCGCGACGACCACCAGAACACGCCCGCCGGCTACCTGGAGTCGCTCGGGTTCTGGGGACCGAAGACGGTGGCGGCCCACGGCATCTGGGTGACCGACGACGACATCGCCATCCTGAAGAAGCACAACGTCGGCGTCTCGCATAACCCCGAGAGCAACATGAAGCTCGCCAGCGGCGCCGCGCCGGTCCTGAAGTACCTGGCGGCCGGCGTCAACCTGGCGCTCGGCACTGACGGAGCCGCCAGCAACAACGACCTCGACATGTTCGAGGCGATGCGTCAGGCGTCGTTCCTGGCGAAGCTGTCGTCAGGCAACCCTACGGCGGTGCCGGCGCAGGTGGCGCTGGACATGGCCACCATCAACGGCGCCCGGGCGCTCGGCATGGACGCGCTCATCGGCTCGCTCGAGCCTGGCAAGCGGGCCGATTTGATTACCGTGTCGATGAGCGCCGCCCGGCAAGTGCCGATGTACGACGCGGTGTCGCACTTGGTCTACGTCACCCGCGGTGACGACGTCCGGAACACGATCGTGAACGGGAAGGTGCTGATGCGCGACCGTCGTCTGAGCACGCTGAACGAAGCCGAGGTGCTGGCGCAGGCGAAGGCGCTGGCGCAGAAGGTGCGGGACGCAGTCCAGTGAGGGGAGGCCTAGGTTTCGATCAAGCCGATGTACGGAAGGTTGCGGTACTGCTCGGCGTAGTCGAGTCCGTAACCGACAACGAAGTGGTCGTCGATGGTGAAGCCGACATATTCCACCGTGACCTCCACCTTGCGGCGCGACGGCTTGCTCAAGAGGCACGCCGTGCGCAGCGTCCGCGGATTGCGCGCCCGCAGGATGTCCTGCAGGTAGGTGAGCGTCAGCCCGGTGTCGACGATGTCCTCGACGATGAGCACGTCCTTGCCGTCGAGCGAGGTGTCCAGATCCTTCAGCAGCCGCACTTCGCCGGAACTCGTCGTCCCCTTCGCGTAGCTGGACAGGGCCATGAAGTCCATCGAGACGCTGCCGTCCATCTGGCGGACCAGGTCCGACATGAACATGAACGCCCCCTTCAGCACCGCGATGATGTGGAGGTTCTCCGGATAGTCGGCCCGGATCTGCGCGGCCAGTTCGGCGACGCGGCTCTCGAGTTGTGCGGCGGAAATCAGGACGCTGGACGGGCGACGATCGACCATAGGTTCCGCATGATACTCCGGGGCACCCTGTGAAGCGATTCGCGTTCATCACCGAGGCCGACGCCCGCGTCCTGCCCGAGGGCGAGCCGGTGCAACTGGCCCGGCACGGCCACGTGACGCCGCTGGCCCAGGACACGCTCCGCGAGCGGCGCATTGCCGTGGTACTCGACACCGAGGCGCCGGCGGACGCGGCCGTCCTCGTGCCGACAGCCGACATCAGGGTGATGGCGGTGGCGAGCGACCACACCGGCATCGCCCTGCGTCGCGCCCTGATCGCGTTCCTGCGCGGGCGTGGGCTGACCGTGCTCGACCTCGGCACCGACTCCACGGTATCGGTCGACTACCCGGATGTGGCCGAGGCCGTGGCGCGCCCCGTGGCACGCGGCGAAGCCGACGCCGGCATCGTGATCGACGGGGCAGGCATCGGCTCGGCGATCGCCGCGAACAAGATCGACGGCATCCGCGCGGTCATGGCCACCACGGAGACCATTGCGCGCTACTCGCGCGAGCACAATGGTGCGAACGTGCTGGCGCTCGGCGCATCGCTGCTCTCCGTCGACGAGGCAAAGGCCATCGTCACCACTTGGATATCGACCGCCATGCGCGAGCCGCGCTACATCCGCCGGCTGACCAAGATCCGCGACCTGGAACGACGGAGCTGACGTGACACGCGACGAACTGCAGCGACTCATCACCCTCATCGTCTCCGAGCTGTCGGCGGCCCAGGCACAGCGCGCCGCGCGCTGTGCGTGTCACTCGGTGACCGCGGAGTGCTGCCCCAACCGGCTGCAGGGCGTGATTGATGCGGGCGCGACACGCGTCGGGCTGCTGGCGACGGGCGGGGCGCCAGAGGGCGTGGCATCGATGATTGACCACACGCTGCTGAAGGCTGATGCGACGCGGCAGGAGATCGAGCACCTGTGCCGCGAAGCGTCGCAGTTCAAGTTCGCCACCGTGTGCGTGAATCCGGCCTGGGTGGCCACCGCCGCCCGACTGCTGGCCGGCAGCGGCGTCGGGGTCTGCTCGGTCGTCGGCTTCCCGCTCGGCGCCACGACCGGCGACGTGAAAGCCTACGAGACGCGTCGCGCCATTTTCGACGGCGCGCGCGAGATCGACATGGTCATCAACGTCGGCGCCCTCAAGTCTGGCGACCTGCGCGTGGTCGAGCGCGACATCGAGGCGGTGGTGTCCACGTGTCGCGAGTGTGGGGCACTGAGCAAGGTGATCATCGAGGCGGCGCTCCTGACCGACGACGAGAAGGTGACGGCGTGCACGCTCGCCAAAGCGGCGGGCGCCGACTACGTGAAGACCTCCACCGGCTTCGGTCCTGGCGGCGCCACGGCGGCGGACGTGGCATTGATGCGGCGCGTGGTCGGGGCCGAGATGGGCGTGAAGGCCGCAGGAGGCGTGCGCGATCTCGACGGCCTCAAGGCGATGGTAGCCGCTGGCGCCACCCGGGTCGGCGCCAGTGCCGGAGTGAAGATCGTGCAGCAGGCACGCGGCGAGAAACCCACCTCCACTTCGCCCGGCTACTGAAGCGGACCTGAAGGTCCGCGGTTACGCAACCATCTCGAGACGTAGCTGCCGACCTTCAGGTCGGTACGATCCATATCAGGAAACCATGATGAGGAACTCGGCTACGTCCGGGTCCTATAATGGCCGTACGTGTTCCGCAGAGTGTCGCCGCAGGCTCGTTTCGTCGCATACCTGATCCCGATTGCCGTGATTGGCGCGTGCGCTGAGTTGCTGTTCGCGATTCCTGCGATCACCGCCGGTGCCGCCGCCCCCGTCCTGCTGCTGGCCGTGCTGCTGGTGGCGCGCGAACTCGGTACAGGGCCTGCGTTGATGGCCGCGGCGTGTTCGGGCGTCGCGTTCTCGTTCTACTTCCTGCCTCCCGCCGGCCTCTTCATCGAGGACATCAACGACTGGGTGGCCTTCGGTGTCTTCACCATCACGGCGGTCGTCGTCGGTGAACTCGCCGCGCGAGCGGAACGGCGGCAGCTTGAACTCGAGGACGGGAAGCGGGAGATCGAACAGCTCTACACGCAGCTCGGCGCGGCGTTCGAGCGGGCGAGCGAAGCCGAGGCCGCGCGCCGCAACGAGCAGTTGAAGGCGGCGTTGCTCGATGCGTTGACACACAACCTGCGCACGCCGCTGACCGCCATCAAGGCGTCGGTGACGGCCATGCTCGGCTCCGACGAGATCGACGCGTCGGCGCTCTCGAGCGCCAGTCGCAGGGATCTGCTGGTGGTCATCGACGAGGAATCGGACCGGCTGAACCGGTTCATCGAAGGGCTGACGGTGGCCGACCGGCCCGACCCGAGCCAGCCGAGCAGCTTCCGCGCCGTGTCCGTGGAGCAGGTGGTGCGCGAGTCCGTGGCGCGTGCCGAGACGGTGGCGCGCCGGCATCACGTGGTCACCGCCCTGCCGCCGGACCTGCCGCAGTTAGCTGTCGATCGCTCGGCGATCGGCGAGGTGATCTACACGCTCATCGACAACGCCAGCAAGTACGCGCCGATTGGCACGACGATTCGCGTCACCGCACGCGTCGCCGACCCGCACCACGTCGGCATCACCGTCGAGGACGAGGGACCGGGCATTGCGCCCGAGTTGCGCGAGCAGGTGTTCAAGAAGTTCTTCCGCATACCGGGCCGGGAGTCGGTCGATCCGCAACGGACTGGCATCGGCCTCGGCCTGCCGATTGCGAGACGCCTGGTCGAATCGCAGGCTGGACAGATTGGCATCGAGACCCCAGCCTCGGGACGAGGCACCGCCGTTGTGCTCATGCTGCCGTGCGTGGCCGCCGAGACGTTGACAGAGAACATGCAGGCGCCGATCGCGCGTCGCGCATAGAAGGATCCGTTCATGAACCGCGCAGAGACCTCGCGAGTGCTTGTCGTCGACGATGAACCCCAGATCACGCGGGTGCTGAAGACCGTCCTCAGCAGCCAGGGCTACGACGTGCGCACCGCCTCCGAAGGTGAGCGCGCGCTGGTCGACTTACGGGAGTTCCAGCCCGAACTGGTCATCACCGATCTCTACATGCCGCACATGGACGGCGTGGAACTCTGCCGGCGCATCCGGGCGACGTCGACCGTGCCGATCATTGTCCTGTCGGTGAAGGGCGAGGAGCGCAGCAAGGTGGAGGCGCTCGACTCGGGCGCTGACGACTACGTGACCAAGCCCTTCGGGATCGACGAGTTGATGGCGCGCGTGCGGGCCGCCCTGCGCCGCCGCGGCACACCAGCCGTCGACGAGCCGTCGTCATTCGAGGCGGGCGACTTCCGCGTCGACATGGACGCGCGTCGGGTGCACACGCAGGGACGCGAGGTCCGCCTGACGCCGAAGGAGTTCGACCTGTTCGTCTACATGGCGCGTCACCCAAGCCGGGTGCTGACGCACGCCGCGCTGCTCGAAGCGGTGTGGGGACAGGCGTCGCAGGAACAGCCCGAGTACCTGCGGGTATTCATGGGACAGCTGCGCAAGAAGCTCGAACCGGATCCGTCCAACCCGCGTTACCTGGTGACGGAACCCTGGGTCGGCTATCGTTTCAACCCCAAGGGATAACGGGAGCCGCGCCGTCAGGCGCCGAGAGCGAGCACCTCGTCGGGCGTGAGATGGCGCCAGCGGCCGATCGGCAGCCCACCGATGCGCAGCGCGCCGATCTGCACCCGTACGAGTTTCAGCGCCACGGCATCGAGCGCTTCCACCATGCGCCGCACCTGCCGGTTCCTGCCTTCGGTCAACGTGATCTCGAAGTGCGTGTACTTGCCTGAGTCGCGCAGGCGCTCGACGCGGGCCGGCCGCGTCGGCCCATCGCTCAGGAGGATGCCGTCGCGGAACTGCTGGAGTTGCTCGTCCGAGAGCAGCTTCGACGACTTCACCAGGTAGGTCTTCGGCACGTGCGAGTCTGGGTTCATGATGCGTTCGGCCAACTGCGAGTCGTTGGTCATGAGGAGCAGGCCCGACGTATCGAGATCGAGCCGGCCGACGGGATAGATGAAACTGTCGACATCGGGGAGGAGTTCGTAGACGGTGGGGCGGCCGTCAGGGTCCTTGTAGGTGGTGATGTAGCCGGTGGGCTTGTAGAGCAGGATGTAGACGCGCTCGCGTCGTTCGACCGGCTCGCCGTCGAACAGCACGCGGTCGCGCTCGAGGTCCACCCACAGGTCGGGGTTCTCGACCACGACCCCGTTGACGCTGGCACGCCGCTGATGAATCCACCGGCGCGCCTCGGTGCGCGAGCCGAGGCCGGCCTTCGAGAGCACACGTTCGAGCGTCTTGAGCGGTCGCTTCGTCTCTTCCACGTTCCTATTGTTGCCGCCTCGAGCGCGTCGCGGGAAGGGGCATGCTATAACCGCCTTACCTGATGCGTTCAAGAGGAGTGCGTGAGATGACGTGGAGATCGATTGGCGGAGCGGTGGCCCTGACCATCGCGCTGGGGGCATCCGTGTCCACCCAGCAGGCGCCGCGGCCGTTCGCCGTGCTCGAGAAGATGGAACCGTTCGACTACGACGTGGCACCCAGCTGGTCGCTGCCGTATCCGCGCGAAGGCTATGCGTGGGGGTCGGTGCCCGGCATCTTCGTGGAGTCCGACGACCGCATCTTCATCGCCAGTCGCGGGGAAATCAAGCTGCCGACCCCGCTGCCGACCGGCTTCCTCGGCTTTTTCGGCACGATTCGCTCCGCGTTGAATGCGCCCGAGAACGAAGTGCGCGGCTGCCTCCGCGTTGTCGACAGCACCGGCAAGGTGCTGGAGATCTGGTCGCAGTGGGACCGGCTGTTCCAGGGGACCAACGGTCCGCACAAGATCAAGATCAGCCCCTACGACCCGCAGCGTCGCGTCTGGGTCGTCGGCGAAACCAAGAACGTCATCTACGTGTTCTCGAACGACGGCACGCAGTTGCTGCAGACCCTCGGCGTGGAGTGGGCGACGGCCGAGGATGCCACCCACTTCGGCAAACCGCAGGACCTGGCGTTCCTCCCTGACGGCAGCGTGCTCGTGGCCGACGGCCTGACGAACGCACGGGTCGTGAAGCTCGATCGGAACGGCAAGTACGTCACCTCCTGGGGCGGACACGGCACGGGTGACGGGCAGTTCAACGCCGTGCACGGCATCGATGTCGACCGCAACGGCCGCGTCTACGTCGCCGATCGACTGAACAAGCGGGTGCAGGTGTTCGACTCGAAGGGCACGCACCTGGCCAACTGGCCGAACATCCGCTTTCCGAACCACGTGCAGGTGACCGAGCCGGCGCCCGGCGACACGAGCACGGGCGGCGAGCAGATCGTCTGGGTGGCGGACAACATGACCGCCGAGGTGCTGAAGTTCGACACCAGCGGGAACCGGCTGTTCTCCTGGCATGCCAGCGGTCCGGTGCCCGGCGGCTTCGGCGAACTGCACCAGTTCTCGCTCGACTCGAAGGGCAACGTCTACACGGGCGACAACGTCCTCGGCCGTCCGCAGAAACTCACGCCGAAGAAGGATGCCGACCCGCGTCATCTCATCGGCCAGTCCGTGCCGCTCGCGAGGAAGACGCGATGACGACGGCTGCCCTGCCATTGGAGATCATCACAGTGACGAAGACATATGTCCTGAGGCGGCTGGCTCTTGCCGCCGTGTTCGTTGCCGCCCTCGCACCGGCTGCGCTGGCGCAGCCGGCCGCGAACCCCGCGGCCCGGAAGTTCCCGCTGCCGACGGCGCCGCGTGAGTACGACACGTTCGATCAGAAGATCAAGGTCACCGTCATCGCGCGAGGCATCCAGCGCCCGTGGGGTCTGCTGCCGCTGCCGAACGGCGACATCCTGGTCGGTGTGCGACCGACGGGGCAGGTGCTGGCTATCCGCAACGGCGTGCTCGATCCGGCGCCGCTCACCGGGCTGCCGGCCATGCGCACGACGCGCACGACCGGCATGCTCGACATGGCGCTGCATCCGAAGTTCGCCGAGAACCGCCTGATCTACTTCACCTACCACAAGCCGCTCGGCGGCGAGACGTACACGCTGGCGCTGGCGCGCGGACGCTACGAGGGGACCGGGCTGTCGAACGTGCAGGAGCTTTACGCCGGCAACGCGGTGCGCACCGGCGGCTCGCGCATCGCGTTTGGCAACGACGGCTTGCTCTACATCACGGTCGGCGGCGCGCAGCGCCTGCCCGATGCGATGAACACCGACACGATCTTCGGCAAGGTGCTGCGCCTGAAAGACGACGGCACGGTGCCGGCCGACAATCCGTTCGTGGGGAAGCCCGGGGCTCGGCCCGAGATCTTCACGGTGGGTCACCGCGATCACCACGGGATGGCCGTGAACCCGGCGACGGGGCAGATCTTCCACGGGGAACTCGGCCCGCTCGGCGGCGACAAGATCAACATCCTGAAGGCGGGCGGCAACTACGGTTGGCCGACCAACGGCTACGGCCGCGACAACGACGGCTCGCCGATGCCGCCGCTGACCGACGGCATGGAGCCGGCCTGGATCACCTGGAACCCCGGCATCACTCCGTCGGGCATGTTGTTCTACACCGGCGACCGCTTCCCGAAGTGGAAGGGCAACATCATCGTCGGCAGCATCCAGCGGGGACGGGTGCCGGGCACGGGGCACATCGAGCGCATCGTGTTCAACGACAAGCTGTGGGAGCAGCGCCGTGAGCTGATGCTCGAGGACCTGCACCAGCGCGTGCGCGATGTGCGTCAGGGCGCCGACGGCCTGATCTACGTCCTGACCGAGGAAGACGACGGCGCGGTCCTGAAGATCGAACCGGTGTTGTAGCCGCTACTACCGGGCCTGGAGCAGGGCGCGGAGGCGGTCGAGCGGCAGGGCCTCGGCGCTGCCAGCCGATGACCGGACGCTCGTGGCGCGCAGCAGGGAGTTGTAGACCGCTTCCTCTGTGGCTTCGAGCGCGGCCTGGAACAGGGGCGACATCGCGTCGGGCGGCAGCAGCTGCCGCAGTCTCGGCTGCGAGTCGTTGAAGCGGCTGCGCATGTCCGTGGACGTCGAGAAGGCGATAGCGAAGTCGCCGCTGCCGTTGCTGTAGGACGAGCCGGTGCGACCCAGGCCAAACACCGCCCTGGCGGCGAGGCGCCGCAGGTCGCGCGCGTCGAGCGGGGCATCGGTGGCGACGACGATCATGCACGAGCCGTCGCCGGCACGCCGGCGCTCCTCGTCAGAAGTCCCGTCCAGTGACGCGCGACGCGGCGGCTGCAGCGTCCGATACACCGGTAGGCCGTCGATGGTGAGGTTGCCGCCGAAGTTCGTCTGGACCAGCACACCAAGCATGTAACCGCCGGGCACCACGCGCGACGCCGTGCCGATGCCGCCCTTTCAGCCGAAGGCGATCGTGCCGGTACCGGCACCGACCGTGCCTTCCTCGACGGCGCCACCGGCTGCGCGCGCAATGGCGTCGAGGACGTGCGCAGTCGACACGTGCAGGCCGCGAATGTCGTTCAGTCCGCCGTCGTTGGTTTCGCCGACGATCGGGTTCACCGAGCGCACCTGCTCGTTCCCCGGTTGAGCCAGGGTGTAGCGGACGACGGCATCCATGGCCGTGCCGACGCTCAGTGTGTTGGTGAGGACGATTGGCGTCTCGATCGTGCCGAGTTCGCTCACTTGCGTCGAGCCGGCGAGCTTGCCGAATGCGTTGCCGACGAAGACGGCGCCTGCCACCTTGTCCTGGAACAGGTTGCCGCCGTGGGGCAGGACTGCGGTGACGCCGGTGCGGACCTGCTCGCCCTCGTTGAGCGAGACCTGCCCGACGCGGACGCCGCCTACGTCGGTGAGCGCGTTCAGTGGCCCGGGTGGATAGATGCCTGGACTGATGCCGAGGTCGCGCGCCCGCGGACGCGACTGGGCGCCGCCAGCGACGACGAGTGCACAGCAGGCGATGAAGGCGAAGCCCCAGACAGCCGGGACGCGAGTGGCCAGCGCGCTAGTCCCTGGCCTTCTTCTGCTTGGCCCACCGCGCGCGCTGCGCGGCCGCGATCTTCGCGCGTGCCTCGACGGACATCGTGCGCTTCTTCTTCACGCCCGTGGACTTGGCGGCCTTCTTCGCGGCGCGCGCCGGCTTCGGCGCGTCGGCGACACCGAGTTGCGACAGCAGCCTGACGGCGGTGTCACGGACGCCCGCCAGCTGTTCGGCGATCGCCTTGCGCTGTCCGAGCCAGCTGTCGGCCTTGTTCTGTGCGTGACCCAGAAGGGTGCCGAGGTCGTCGGCGAAGTTCTCCAGCCTGGCCTCCGCCGCAGCCGTCAAGGTGATCGCTGCCGACTGTCGTTCCGCCGCCGGGTCCTTACGAGCCTTCTTTGCCATGGGGCGAGCGTACGCTCTATCTGACGCGTAGGTCAATGAACTACCGCGCACCCGCGCCGGAACACCAGCACCGGCAGACGAGGGAGGTCGGGTGGTGGGGCGAGGCGTGGGAGGCTCGGCCCGGCCCATGCCCGGCGCGGATGACCGCTGTGTAGTCTGTTCTTATATTGGAATATACAGATATGATGACCGCGTGGCGCAGGAGCGTGTTCCCGGATCGCGCCGGCCGACCGACCATGGCTCGGCGCGTCGCGCGGCGAGGCGCGTGGCCGATGCGATCCAGGCGGGGCAGACGATGGTCGACGACGCCTTCGACCGCTGGCTTCCCGAGGCCTTGCGGGAGCGGTCGGGCGAGTACTGGACGCCGATGCCCGTGGCGGTACGGGCGGCGTCCTGGCTGCGCGAGACGCAGGTGCGGACCGTGGTGGACATCGGGTCCGGCACCGGCAAGTTCTGCGTCGCCGCCGCGCTGCTGACGCCGTGCCGGTTCATCGGCGTGGAGCAGCGCGCATCGTTGGTGGACACGGCGCGTGGCCTGGCCGGCCTGTTCGATGTTGCCGACCGGGTGACGTTCCTCTCGGGCGACTTCGGCGCGCTGCCGACGCCAGTCGCCGATGCCTACTACCTCTACAACCCCTTCGGCGAGTACGACTTCGACTCGCCGCGCTACGCCGAACTCGGCGTGCCGTTCAACGACCAGACGCTGGCGCGCGACCTGTTCGCAATGTCGTACCTGTTGGCGCTGGCGCCCGCGGGCACGCTGGTCATCACCTACAACGGCTTCGGCGGGCCCCTGCCGCGCAGCTACGAGCAACTTGCCGTCGACGTCCGGTTCCCGTGTGCGTTGCGCCTGTGGCGCAAGCGCGGCTGGGGCGCTGCCTCCACCGGCGTCCGCCACGCGTAAGCGCTGCCGATTGATAACGCTGTGACGTATTAGTTGAATTCATGGATACATCGATTGCGGGCGACCTCCAGCACTTCAAGGCCGAGTTCTTTCGCGCTCTGGCGCACCCGGTCCGCATCGGGATCCTCGAGGTGCTGCTGCAGGGCGAGCGCAGCGTGCAGGAACTGCAGGAGGCGCTCGGCCTCGAACAGCCTGTGGTGTCGCAGCAACTGGCGGTGTTGCGGACCAAGAACATCGTGTCGGGTCGCAAGGCCGGGACAAGCGTTCGGTATACCGTGCGCGACCCGCTCATCGGCGACCTGCTGAAGGCGGCGCGCCAGATCTTCAACAACCATCTCGTCGGCTCGCAGGGGCTGCTGCGCGAGTTGCAGCGGCAGTCACGGAAGCGCTGACGCGATGAGTAGTCTGATCGCGGCTGTCGTCGTGCTGCTCGTGGGCGCGGCGGCCTGCCGGTTACCGGTCGCCAATCGGGTGCGTGTCGACCTCGGGCGCTGCGTGATGTGCGGCGACTGTATCGCGGAGTGCCCGACGCAGACCTTGTCCGCGTCGAACGTGTTCAGGTTGGCGAGCGCCCTGAGCAACGTGAACTTCGACATCGGGCGATGGGGCATCGACTTCGTGGCATATGCCGACGCCGGAGCTGGTGATGGCCGTAGGCGTGTGTTCTCGAGCGCGCATTCCTCGAGCGATTCGGCATCCCGACCTGAGGAAACAGCGAACCTGAAGGTTCGCGGCTACGTACCGACGTAGCTGCCGACTTCAGGTCGGCACGCTTACCCGAGCCAGACGCGCGCGTTGCGGAACAGACGCATCCAGCCGCCGTCCTCGCTCCAGCCCGCCGGCGCCCACGAATTCTGAACCGTGCGGAACACCCGTTCGGGATGTGGCATCGTGATCGTCACGCGCCCATCGTCGGAGCAGACGGCGGCGATCGCCGCCGTCGAACCGTTGGGGTTGGCGGGGTAGACCTGGGTCGCACGTCCGCCCGTGTCCACCCACCGCAGTGCCACGCCGCTGCCTGCCTCGAGCGACTCGCGCGCGGTGTCGGCACCGAACTCGGCCTGGCCTTCGCCGTGGGCGACGACAATCGGCAACACCGAGTCGTGCATGCCGCTCAACAGTACTGACGGGCTCCGCTCGACCCGCACCAGCGCGACGCGTGCTTCGTACTGTTCCGACACGTTGCGGACGAACTTCGGCCAGTGGGCGGCGCCGGGAATGATGTCGCGCAGGTTCGCCACCATCTGGCAGCCGTTGCAGCTCCCGAACGTGAAGGTGTCGGGCCGTGCGAAGAACGCCTCGAACTGATCGCGCGCCCGTGCGTTGAACAGGATGGTCTTGGCCCAGCCTTCGCCGGCCCCGAGCACGTCGCCGTACGAGAAGCCGCCGCACGCCGCAAGTCCCTTGAAGGTGGAGAGATCGATGCGACCGCTGAGGATGTCGCTCATGTGGACATCGAACGTGTCGAACCCGGCGCGGTCGAACCCGGCTGCCATCTCGTACTGGCTGTTCACGCCTTGCTCGCGAAGGACAGCGAGCCGCGGCCGCGCCCCGGTGTGGACGAACGGTGCGGCGACATCGTCTGCGGCATCGTAGGTGAGCGAGGCCGACAGCCCCGGGTCGTCGTCGAGGATCGCGTCGTATTCCTCGCGGGCGCAGGCCGGATTGTCGCGCAGGCCCTGCATCGTGGCGCTGAGTTCAGCCCACGTGCGGTGCAGGTCGATGCGCGACGCGCGGTAGCACTCGGTGCCACTGAGCGCGATGCGCACGGTCGAACCGGTCACCGCGTGGCCGATGCGGTGCGTCATCGCGCCCAGGCCCGCCGCGTCGAAGCGTGCCACCACTGTGGCCGCATCCGTACGTCGCACCTGAAGCACCGCACCCAGTTCCTCGCTGAAGAGCGCCGCCACGGGCTGCGATCCGAGTGCCGTGATGTCGAGGTCGAGCCCGCAGTGTCCCGCGAACGCCATCTCCACCAGCGTGGTGAACAGGCCGCCGTCCGAGCGGTCGTGATAAGCGATGAGCAGCCCATCCTGCAGGCAGCTCTGGACGGCGCCGAAGAACGCTACGAGCAGTTCCGGCGCATCGAGGTCGGGAGCGCGGTCGCCCACCTGACCCCAGGCCTGCGCCAGGATCGAGCCACCCAGGCGGTGCTTGCCGCCGCCCAGGTCGACGAGCAGCAGGTCGTTGTCGACGCCGGCGCGCAGTTGCGGCGTCACCGACTGTCGCACGTCGGGCACCGGCGCGAACGCCGACACCACCAGCGACAGCGGCGCAGTGACCGCCTTCGACTGGCCATCAGCCGTCCACCGGGTGTGCATGGACATCGAGTCCTTGCCGACCGGAATGACGATACCGAGCGCAGGACAGAGCTCCATGCCGACGGCGCGGACCGTGTCGAACAGCGCCTGATCCTGGCCGGCTTGACCGGCCGCGGCCATCCAGTTGGCTGAGAGCTTGATGTCGCGCAGCGCGCCAATGCGGGCGCTGGCGATGTTGGTGATGGCTTCGGCGACAGCGATGCGGCCAGACGCCGCCGCGTCGACCATGGCCAGCGGGGTGCGTTCACCCATCGCCATCGCCTCGCCCGTGTAGGCGGTGTAACCGGTGAGGGTGATGCCGGCATCGGCCACGGGCACCTGCCACGGGCCGACCATCTGGTCGCGGTGAATCAGGCCGGTGACGCTCCGGTCACCGATGGTGACCAGGAAGCCCTTGCCGGCTACCGCGGGCATGCGCAGCACCCGTTCAACGGCATCGGCGATCGTGACCTCGGCCAGGGCGAGCGGCGCACGCGTTGGTGTTTGCCGCTCGAACGACCGCAGCATGCGCGGGGTCTTGCCGAAGAGCACAGAGAGCGACAGGTCGACCGGTGCAGCGCCGAGTTGGCGATCGTCCACATGCAGCGTGGCGTCTGCGAGTGCTTTACCGACGACCGCGAACGGGCAGCGCTCGCGAGTACAGATGGCCTCGAACGCGGCCAGGTCGGCCGGGTCGATCGCCAGGACGTAGCGCTCCTGGGCTTCGTTGCACCAGATCTCGAGCGGCGACAGCGCGGCGTCGGCACTGGGAATGCGGCGCAGGTCGATGCGTGCACCGCGACCGCCGTCCTTCACCAGTTCAGGCAGGGCATTCGACAGTCCGCCCGCACCGACGTCGTGAATGAAGCGGATCGGGTTGCGATCACCGAGCTGCCAGCAGCGGTCAATCACTTCCTGGCAGCGGTGCTCCATCTCGGCGTTGTCACGCTGCACCGAGGCAAAGTCGAGATCGGCGTCGCTGGCGCCTGAGGTCATCGACGACGCGGCGCCGCCACCGAGCCCAATCAGCATCGCGGGGCCGCCGAGCACGACGAGCAGCGAGCCGGCTGGCATGTCGCGCTTCAGCACATCGGCATCGCGGATGTTCCCGAGTCCGCCGGCAATCATGATCGGCTTGTGATAGCCCCACATCCGGTCGCCGTCGGCCTGCTCCAGCGTGCGGAAGTAGCCGCAGATGGCCGGGCGGCCGAACTCGTTGTTGAAGGCCGCCGCCCCGATCGGACCGTCGAGCATGATCTGCAGCGCCGACACGATCCGTTCGGGCTTGCCGTATCCGAGCTCCCACGGCTGCTCGAGCCCAGGCACACAGAGATTCGAGACGCTGAAGCCGACGAGCCCCGCTTTGGGCCGCGCGCCGCAGCCGACGGCGCCCTCATCGCGAATCTCGCCGCCCGAGCCGGTCGACGCTCCCGGGTACGGCGCAATCGCCGTTGGGTGGTTGTGCGTCTCGACCTTCATCATGATGTGCACGGGCTCATCGTGGAAGGCGAAGCGTCCGGTGGAGGGATCGGGGAAGAAGCGTTCACCCTGCGGACCGCGGATGACCGCCGCGTTGTCCGAGTAGGCACTGAGGACGTCGGGGTCGGCGGCCTGCTCGTGCGTGTTCCGGATCATGCCGAAGAGACTCTTCGGTTGCTCGGAGCCATCGATCGTCCAGGTAGCGTTGAAGATCTTGTGGCGGCAGTGCTCGCTGTTCGCCTGCGCGAACATCATCAGCTCGACATCAGTGGGGTTGCGGCCGAGGTCGGTGAAGGCCGCGCAGAGATATTCCATTTCATCCGGCGCCAGGGCAAAACCGCGCGCGAGGTTGGCGCGCTCGAGTGCCGCCCGCCCGCCGCCGAGGATATCGACGGTCACCAGCAGCCGCGGTGGTCCCTGTTCGAACAACCGCTCGGCCTCGTCGAGCCTGGCGAGCACGCTCTCCACCATGCGGTCATGCAGCTGCGCGGCCATCGCCGAGCGCTGCGCCGGCGAGATGCCCGACGGCACATCGACGTAGTAGGCGACGCCGCGCTCGACCCGTCGCACAGAGGACAGCCCGGCGTTGCGGACGATGTCGGTGGCCTTGCTCGACCAGGGCGACAGGGTGCCAGGACGTGGCACGACAAGGAACAGCTCGCCGTGCTCGTCTGCCGCGGCCCGGCGGGGACCATATTCGAGCAGACGCTCCAGCACGCCCAATGCCTGAGCATCGAGAGGTACCTCGACGTCGACGAAATGGACGAATCGGGCCCCGAGGCCGCGGATGCCGGCGGTCTCACCGCCGAGACGGGCGAGCAGGCGTTGTAGACGGAAGGGCGAAAGGGCCGAAGCGCCGGGCAGTGTCAGCATGCAGGTGTGAGTCAGCGGGGCCCGGCGTGGACGGGCGTCACCTATACGATATCTCGTACGGCGTCCTGTTGCCTCCCTGACGGGCCGGGGCCGCTAGAACATGGTGTTGGAATGCGCGGCTGTGGTCGGCACCCGTTGCAGGACGTCCCAGTGCTCGACGATCTTCCCGTGGCCATCGAGCCGGAAGATGTCGATGCCGGCCCAGTCGCCGTCGTTCGGCCAGTGCTGGTAGCAGTGCAACACCACCAGCGACCCTTCCGCGATGACCCGGCGGAACTCGACGCGCTTGCCCGGATACTCGCGCGCCATGCGCTCGAAATAGGCGACGAAGGCGTCCTTGCCGTCCGCCACGGCCGGATTGTGCTGGATGTAGGTGTCGCCGGTGTAAAGCGCGACGGCCTGTGCCGGCTGGCACTGGTTGAACATCATGTCGTAGAACGCTGTGACCGTGGCCTTGTTCCTCGCGAGGTCCGGCGCCGAGACCGACCCTGCCGGCCGGCTGTCGATCATCAGTACACCTGCCACGGCTCGGCACCCAGTTGCACCTCGTCGGTCCAGACGGTGAAACCGGCGAGCGTGTTTGGACCGAACGCGTTGCTGATGGCCACATCGGTGGCGTCGCGCCCCCGTGCGATGAGGATCCGACCGATGCGCGGCACGTTGTTGCGGGCATCGAAGGTCTGCCAGCGTCCGTCGACGAAGGCCTCGAACCAGGCGGCGAAGTCCATGACGCCGTACGGCGGCAGCGTGCCCGAGTCGCCGAGGTAACCGGTGCAATACCGGGCGGGGATATTCATGCAGCGACAGAGCGTGACCGCGAGGTGGGCGTAGTCGCGGCACACACCCCTTCGCTCGCTGAACGCCTCCCACGCGGACCGCGTCGAACGCGCATCCTCGTAGGCGAACGTGATGTGTTGGTGCACGAAGTCGCAGATCGCCTGCACGCGCAGCGCGCCGCCCGGGGTGTGACTGAAGAGCGACCACGCAGTCTCCGACAGGCGATCGGTCTCGCAGTAGCGGCTGCCGAGCAGAAACACCAGACACTCCTCCGGCAGTTCTTCCACCGGAGTAGAGCGGTCCGACGTGGCGACCGACTCGAGCAGGCCCGAGTCCCAGACGACGCCCGTGGCGGTCAGCACCGTGCGTCCCTGCGGCACGACGATCCGGGTACACCAGTTGCCGAACCCGTCGCGATAGCTGGTGCGCGGCACGCCTGGCGTGGTCTGCAGGACGTCGGGTTGCCGGATGTCGTTGGCGCGCGAATGGTGGATGTTGAGCATCAGCATCATCGGCGTTGGCTGCGGACAGTCGTAGATCAGTTCATAGCCGACGCGGAGATGCATGTGCAGATGGCCTTGTGTCTTTCATACCGTGGGTTGAGAGAGAACAGCGCGTCCCCTCGATTTCCGCCGGATCGGCGGCAGCGCGCGCGCCGCGAAGAATGCCTCGGCCACGCCGGTGCCGATCTGGTTCACTTTGGTCTGCAGGCCGTCCAGGTATTCGTGCAGTCCGGCCGCGATGATGCTCTCGACGCGGGCGTAGGCCAGTTCCGAGCAGATCTCGCCGAGCAACCGTTCCACCTGGTAGCGGACGATACCGACCGGCGTGCCGGAAATGGCGTGGAGCGCCTCGCGCGAGTGGGTCAGCGAGTATTGGATGGCGCGCGGGAAGTGGCGTTCGAGCAGCAGGAATTCGACGATGCGCTCGGGGGCGATGCGGCCGTGTGTCTTCCGGTACATCTCGAAGGCGCTGGCCGAGCGGAGCACGGCGGCCCACTGGATGTCGTCGGACGTTGTCCCGACGTCGTCGGAGGTCGGCAGCAGCAGGAAGTACTTCACATCCAGTATGCGCGAGGTCTTGTCCGCGCGTTCCAGCAGGCGTCCGAGTCGGCAGAACTGCCACCCTTCGTTGTGCGTCATCGTGGCATCGGTGACGCCCGTGAACAGGTGCCCCGACATCCTGACCGACGCGAACAGTTCCTGTGGGTCGGTCTGGCTGTCCTGATCCTCGGCGGCAGCGTTCACCATCAGGTAGTACTTGTTCAGTTGCTCCCACATCTCCGATGAGATGACCTCGCGCACCGAGCGCGCGTTCTCACGCGCCGCCCGCAGGCACGAGAGAATGGAGTTGGGATTCTCCTCGTCGAAGGTGAGGAACTGGATGACGTTCTGCTGTGTGCTTTCGCCGTACTGCTTTGCGAACGCCTCGGCGTCGCCGGTGGTCGCCACCAGCGGCTGCCACTGTTGCTCGGCTCCGGCGGGGAGGTCGAGCATCAGGTTCAAATTCACTTCGACGAATCGCGCCACGTTCTCGGCGCGCTCGACGTAGCGGCTCATCCAGTAGATCGATTCGGCTACCCGGGCCAGCATCAGCGTTGCCTCTGCGTCTGCGTTGCGACGCTCCGGTTCTGCGGAGCGGTTGGAGTGACAGCCGTGTCATCGTGCCGAGGTTCGTCGGCAACGACCCACGTGTCCTTGCTGCCGCCGCCCTGTGACGAGTTGACCACCAGCGACCCCTCGCGCAGCGCGACGCGCGTGAGGCCGCCTGGCAGCACGGAGATGTCGCGGCCGTAGAGGATATAGGGGCGCAGATCGACATGCCGCCCCTTGAATGCGCCATCGATGATCGTCGGCACTCTCGACAGCGACAGCGTCGGTTGCGCGACGTAGTTGCGCGGGTTGGCCGCAATGCGCCGCGCGAACTCCGCCTGCTCGTCCGCCGCCGACGCCGGGCCGACGAGCATGCCGTAGCCGCCCGACTCGTTGGCCGCTTTCACCACGAGTTCCGGCAGGTGCGCCAGCACGTACTTGCGGTCGTCCTCCTGCGCACACAGAAAGGTGGGCACGTTGGGGATGATCGCTTCTTCACCGAGGTAATAGGCGATCATCTTCGGCACGTAGACGTAGACCACCTTGTCGTCGGCGATGCCGGTGCCAGGCGCGTTGGCGATGGCGACACGGCCCGATTTGTAGACGTCCATCAGCCCAGGCACGCCGAGCGCCGAGTCGGCCCTGAACGACTTCGGGTCGAGGAAGTCGTCGTCGATGCGGCGGTAGATCACGTCCACCCGCTCGAAGCCCTTGGTCGTGCGCATCCAGACGAAGCCGTCCGAGACGACGAGGTCGCGCCCCTCGACCAGTTCGACACCCATCTGCTGGGCGAGGAACGAATGCTCGAAGTAGGCCGAGTTGTGGATGCCTGGCGTCAGCACCACCACCCGCGGCAGTTCGACGTCGGCCGGGGACATCGCCTCGAGCGTGTCGCGCAGGCGTCCGGGGTAATCGTCGACCGGCCTGATACGCGACGACTCGAACACCTGCGGGAAGGTCCGCTTCATGACGACGCGGTTCTTGAGGACGTACGACACGCCGGACGGACAGCGCAGGTTGTCTTCGAGGACATAGATCTGGCCGTCGCTGTTGCGGACAAGGTCGGTTCCGGTGACGTGGCACCACACGCCGCCAGGCGGATTCAGCCCGACGCACTGCTTGCGGAAGCTGCTCGCCGTCTTGATGACGTCGGCAGGGATGACGCCGTCCTTGATGATCTTCTGGTCGTGGTAGATGTCGTCGATGAAGAGGTTGAGGGCGCGAATGCGCTGTTTGAGCCCGCTCTCGATCCAGTTCCACTCCGAGGCGGCCACGATGCGGGGCACCAGGTCGAACGGAAAGATCCGCTCCGTGCCGGAGGTGTCGCCGTAGACGTTGAACGTGATGCCCATGTGCATCAGTGCCCGCTCGGCCGACTGCTGTCGATGCAGCAGCTCGCCGCCGGACATCGATTCGATGAAATGGGCGAGGGCGCGAGCGGCGGGGCGCGGCGCGCCACCGGGCTCGAACATCTCATCGAAGAACAGGCCGGTCTGGTAATCGTCGAATCTCATGGCGTCCTACGAGACTAGTGCGGCGTGACCGAGGTCACAAGAGACAAGACTGTTGGCTTTTGGGACGTGTGCCAAGATAGCGCCATGACCCGCCTTCATTTCATTGGTGGCGAGAAGGGTGGCGTTGGCAAGTCCGTCGTCTCTCGCATTCTCGCCCAGTATTTCATCGACCGCACTATCCCCTTTCTCGGTTTCGACTCCGACCGGTCTCACGGATCGTTGCTTCGCTTCTACGGTGCCTACGCGGCGCCAGTGGTCCTCGACCGCTACGAAGGGCTCGATAGCCTGGTCGAGGCCGCAGCCGCGGAGCCGGATCGACGCATCCTGGTTGACCTCGCTGCGCAAACCTACGGCTTTCTCACCCAGTGGATCGAGGAGTCGGGCCTGCTCGAGCTGCGCGACGACCTCGGCCTGTCGCTGACCTATTGGCACGTGATGGATTCGGGCCGCGACTCCGCCGATCTGCTGGCGACGCTGCTCGATCGGTTCGGCGGGCGCCTGCCTCTCGTCGTGGTGCTGAACGCCGTGCGCGGCGACGACTTCTCGATAGCCGACACGTCCGGCACCCTCGAGCGGGCGCGATCGCTCGGCGCGGCGGTGGTCACGCTCGGTCGCCTGCAGGACAGCACGATGCAGAAGATCGATGCACACAACACGAGCTTCTGGGCCGCCACCACGCGCGGCAACCAGGACGGCGCATCGATCGGACTACTCGAGCGGCAGCGCGTGAAGTCCTGGCTGGGAAAGGCGTACGCCGAGCTCGACCGCGTCGAGCTCTACGCGGCCGGAAGGGTTCAGCGGTAGCCGAAGAGCGGCGGAAACACCATCACGACCAGCGCCGCCCAGGCGGGGTAGACCGGCAGGTAGGCCATCTGCCACCGCTCGAGCGCGGCAAACGAGCCGCCACGGAGCAGGAAGCCTCCATACAGCCGTGCCGACCACGCGAGGTTGACGAGCAGGATGATGTTCTCGCCGAGTGCCGCCACGCGGTTAGGCGTGACGCCGAATTCAGAGATGCGGGCGGCAATCGACGCTAGCGCGACGCCGTCTACAGCCAAGGCGCAGACGATGAGCAGGCACTGCAGGCGGTCGAAGACGTCCGGCGGCGCCTGCGGGTCGCGCGCCGACGCGGCGTAGAGCACCAGCCCGACGACCAGCATTAGCAACACGTCGAAGCCGATCAGGACCTCACGTTCGACCTTGATGGGGGCGCCGGTCCAGGCCATCGTCGCCAGAAACGCCAGCATCAGCAGGGTGAAGAGCGGCGTGAACAGCCGGGTCAACACCGGCGCCATGTTCTCGATGACGCTCTGCTTCGCTTCCACCAGCCAGGCGGCGACGATGATGGCGCCACCCGCGCCGCAGGGGACCAGCCACCCGGCGATGAACCATTCGGCCTTCTTGTCGATCGCCTCGAACAGCATCACCGTGAACGCGATGAGCACGCCGCCGCCGAACGCGATGAGCGCGAAGTAGATGGCCAGTTCACCTGAAAAACGCACGAAGTCCATCCGCCCATCGTCGGCGAACCAGTGTTGCCGAACGTACGCCAGGCCGACGACGAACCACAGGGCAATGGGCGCGTGGAGCGCGGCGAGCCGAAGGGTGTCGCCGGTGGCGCGGAACGGGTAGATGTTCGCGAACACGGCCGCAGCCACGAACGGCAGCGCGAGCCAGAGGGGTTGCACCGCTCCCACACCACGCTTCCAGACGAAGTAGAGCGTGAGCAGCGGCAGGACGAACAGGCTGGCGTTGCGTGCGTAGAACAACTCCTCGGGGCCGCCGTCTCCGAGCGGCAGGTCGAACAAGAGGGCCGGCACTTTGATGGCGACAGCCGCCGTCACAGCGAGTCCGAGGACCACCACCGCTTCGGTCTGGACGGAGTTCGCCGACTCGTCGTCGGTAACCGGGGCCACCACCAGCTGCTTCCAGAGCCGCTCCGAATGGACGCGGGCGAATTCGCGCGACAGGGCGTCGAGGCTGCCCATGCGTTTCACGGCCACCAGGAACGCTTCGTCGTCGGCGAGGCCGGCGTCCCGCAGTTCACCCAGCTGGTCGCGCAGATGGCCCTCGAGTTCGTCTACGTCGGGCCCGAGAATGACGCGGCGGCGGCGCACCAACGTCCGCCACTGCGCGATGTGCTCTTCGAGTGTCCACTCGTCAGAGGTGCTCATGCCGGGCACGCCTTCATCCAGAGGCCGCGCAGGGTTTCGTCCACCACCTGCCACTGCTCGCGCTGCGCGGCGAGCTGGCCGCGGCCAGCCTTCGTCAGCTGGTAGTACTTGCGGCGGCGACCGTTCTCGGATGCGGACCACGTCGCCTCGACGTGCCCCTGCCGTTCGAGCCGGTGCAGCACGGGGTAGAGCATGCCGTCGGTCCACTGCAGGTGTCCGCCGGACAACTCGGCAACCCGCTTGATGATGGCGTAGCCGTAGCTGTCACCCTCGGCAAGGATGGCCAGCACCAGTGGAGTGGCGGAGGCAGCGACCAGGTCTTTACTCAGGTCCATACATAGCAGCGTTATACGTTGCACTGCTATGTATGTCAACGTCTAGATGGCTTCGGTCTTCGGGCTTCGGCCCCCGGGGCCGCGCCCCGGGCCACGTTCACGGGCGGACGACGGACGGTGAACTGGCGGCGCGGATGAAGCGGACCGGCGGCTCCGAGAGGCCGCGCGCAACCGGGGATTTCCAGACGTTCAGCGCCTCCTCTGGCACGCCGCGGTCGTCGAGCACCTGGTAGAGCACCTGTCCGGGGTCGAGCCATTCCACCTGATCGTCGATGTTCCGGGTTTCTCCGGCCACGGCCCACTCGGCGCCGTCGTTCGGGTCGAGCACGTGCAGCCGCCATTCGCTCGACTTCGTGACGCGGCTCTTGAACGCCACGAGCCGTTCATCCGGCGAGAACGACGGGCACTCGACGTTGTCGCGAATGACGCGCAGTTGCCGCGTGGAGGCATCCCCCTCCACCAGAAAGCGCGTGCCGGTATACCCGAGGGTGGCGAAGAACCGGCTGCTGTTCGACGCGAAGGTGACGCCCCAGTAGTTGAAGTCGATGCGCCTGAAGGGGCGCCCATCACGCCGGGCCTCGAACTGTTCGAGGTCGGCGACTGGCTCGAGTGAGGGCACGTCGATGAGCGTCGTGCGCGTGGTGAAGTCCGCGTCGTACCGTTCGCCGGTGACGAACACCGTTGCGGCCGCAACCTGTTCGTCCGGTGAGAGCCTGGTCCTGATGGGTGTGCCGGCCAGCGGGATGGTCGCCAGGACGTTGAAGTCGAGATCGACGAGCAGGGCGCGTGCGGCGGGGCCGACGGCGTCGCCACTCGCCAGGAGGCAGATACCGCGCTGACGGCCGAAGTCGAGTCGATCGCACACCAGGTTGGTGACGACGCGCCGGTCGTCTGGGGCGTCCAGTGCTGCCACCACCACGTGGCCGAACTCGCCCGGACGCACGCTGCGGACGTAGACGTGAGGCGCCGAGCGGATGGCGGCCAGCAGGCGTTGACCGTCGGCGGAGTCGACGCGGGGCGACTGTGGAGCAGTCCCGATGTTCGCGTCGGGCGTCGCCCGCGCGACGGCCTGCTGTCGACGCGACACGAGGAAGGCGGCGCTGCCGGCGATACAGACGAGCGTGACGAGGATGAAGGCGACGATTGCCGGACGGGTCGAAGGTCGATGCTGCATGGTGGTCCTAGTCCGAATGCGAGCCCAGGCGCCGAAGTGCAGGCAGGAGCATCAGTAACGCGATGAGTATGGCCGCGAGATACACGGCTACTGCGCTATCTATCGAGCCGCGCGACCACAGCCATCCGAAGCCGAGGCTGGCCATCAGTCGTCCCATGTCCTGAGCCGTGCCGATGACCGACAGCCCTGTGGCGCGTGACGCGGGCGGAAGGGCGCCGCTGCCAAGCGCTGGCAGCAGGCCGTCGGTGGCTGCGTAGTAGAACCCCAGCAGCGCGATGACGCCGGCGCCGGTCACCCAGACGGGCGCGGGCAGCAGCAGGAGTGCATAGAGGAGCGCCAGCGCCACGTGGCCCCCGGTGAGCACCCAGTTCCGGCCGATGCGGTCGGCGAGCAGCCCCACCGGACCGGCCGCAACGGCGTAGACGGCCGGCGTGGCGACGTAGAGCAGCGGGAAGTAGACGGGCTGCAACCCGGTCTGACGCTGGAGGGCAAGGTAGATGACGCTGTCGCTCAGGGTGACGGCTCCAAGGACCCCCGCGCAGGCCGCGAGCGCTCGAAAGGGCGGGTTCGCGAGCAACCGCGCCTGCGACGTACTGTCGACGGGCGTGGACGTGGCCGCGGTGGTCCTTGGAGGTGCCGGGTTCCTCACGAACGTGACGAGGATGGCCAGGCCGATGAGCGCCACCGCGATGCTCACGACGAGCACCGACTCGAAGTCGCGATGGGTGAACCAGAGGATGCCGAAGGCGGCGAGCGGACCAAGCGTGGCCCCGACGGTGTCGAGCGTGCGGTGCACGCCGAAGGCGGTACCGAGTCGGCCGGCGGGTGCGCTGAGCGAGATTAGCGCGTCCCTCGGTGCAGTGCGAACGCCCTTGCCAACGCGGTCGAGCAGGATCGCGCCCACAAGCCATGCTGGCGCAGCGCCAGCCAGAAGCAGACCCACCCTGCTCAGCGCCGAGGCGAGGTAGCCGATCGCAGCTACTTCCTTGTAGCGACGAACGCGGTCGGTCACCAGTCCGCTCAGGAGCCGCGCGATCGATGCGCCACCCTGGTACAAGCCGTCGACGACACCGAAGGTCGACGGCGAGACGCCGCGTACGAAGATGAGATACGCCGGCAGGATGCTGGTGACCATCTCCGACGAAATATCGGTGACGAGACTGGTCAGTCCGAGCATCCACACGTTCGTCCCGACGCCTCGCCACGGAGTGCGGCCGACGAGAGGTAGGGCAGTGTCGCTGAGGCCGGCTGGTGAGGGTGAACGGTACAGAGCTCCATTCTGCCACGTCGGTCAGGCGTGGGAACTGATGGTGCCGGGGCGTCGACCGTAGAGCCGACGGGTGAAGTGGGACTGGTCTACGAGTGGCAGGAACGCCCGGCAGCCGGACGAGGCGCCGTGGCGGCCGACGCCGATCGCGGCGCGCCGGCGGCGGGGCGAACGAGCGTGAGCGGAAAGACGGTTGCAGTCGGACTGTTTCCGTGAGCGGGCGCGGCGGGTTTCGAGGGCGAGGCCGTGCAGTGCCCACACGGCGAGTCGGCGGAACTCCTGGCGAAACCGAGCACGCGGCGCAGCAGGATGGCAGCTGCACCGAGGGCGATGAGTGTCACGAGGCTATCCTGCATCGACAACATCGTCATCATGGCCGCCTCAGGAGAGTCCGGCTCCGCGCATGCTGGCGTACACGATGAACGCCGCGGCATACGCCAGGCCCGACATGTAGAACAGCTGCAGCGCCGCGTACTTCACGCTGCCCGTTTCCTTCCGCGTGACCGTCAGCGTCGGCAGGCACTGCATGGCAAGGACAAAGAACACCAG